>NZ_JBVVXV010000012.1:0-184806 GCF_055902415.1 Bacillus sp. SSR7
TGTTTCTTACTCTCTTCTAGTTTTTTCGCTTCCTCTTGTTTCTTACTCTCTTCTAATTCCTTTTGTTTCTCAGCCTCGCTCAATTGTTTTGCTGTTTCATCTACTAGTAGCTTCTCAAAATCTTGAATTTGTTTATCAATCACCTGTAAATTAACTTCTTTATCAACATACTCACAGTTTTCTTTCACTATATGAAAACCAGCATTCACATACGAGAATACTTGCTTATTCGATTCAGTTGTATTTCCTTTTAACTCTTCTTGTACTTGATTATAAGGTTCTTCTATTGATTTATATACTTTTTGTAACGATTCTCTCTCAATTGCTATTTTCTCTCGCCCTTTCTTCCATATAACAAGCGCCTGTTCTAACTCTTGAGCGGAGCTAACAGTTAATTTTGATTTCATCCCTTCATACTCATTCAAAATAACTTCCTTATGCTGCTTAGCTTGTTCTATTAATTGATCAACTGTTTTCGGAAAAATACTTGCTGTAGAAATAGTAGCCGCTACTTTCGTTTCATGAATGAAAGCTGCTTCTGTATAAGTCATCATTTGAGAGCCTAAATAAAAAGTAATCGAACACAAACATGGCAATATAAGCATCTTTTTGAATTTACGAGGTGGCTTCAGCATTTTAATCTCTCCTATCGAACAACGTGTTCTTTATCAAGAACTATATCTTTATTATAATAAAATGAATTACAAAATGATATAAAAATTATGTTTCTTTTTACATTTCACTTTTAGCAGAAAAAGAGACTATCACTTTCGATAGTCTCTTTTTGTTGTCCTTATTATTTTGTTTCACCATCGCCTTGCTGTGCATCAAACGTCCAAGTTAATTGTAACTTATCGCCTTGGAATTCATTTTGATCTTTTTTATTATCAACGAATTCAAATTTCACTTTGAATTTATCAGATTTACCTGCTGAAATACCTTTTTCATCCCAGAACCAAGCAGCTAAATCGTTATTTACCGCAGTAAGTGTGTCACCCTTCAATTTATCTAGCGTTGTTTCTTTTACGATTGTTTCATGCTTGTCTACATTTTTTAAGAATGTTACTTTAATATGTTTACCAAAATCATCTTTATTATCTTTCTTCACATCTTCTACATTGTAATCTGTTTTTAGTAGTACTTTTTTAATATCTAATGTCCCTTTATTTTCTAATTTAAATTCTTTTTCAACTGTATCACCAGGCTTTAAATTCGATACATTAACAACTGTTGATGGATTTAATGCTAAATCAAGCGTACCAGACGCAAATGTATTATTTGACACTTCTTTATCGCTAAAGTATGCAAATGTTCCTCCGCCAACTAATGCCGCTCCTAATACTGCTGATGCGATACCCATCCCTAATTTTTTCTTTAAAGTCATGTCCATATCCCCTTAATATATATTTGTTAACTTCCTAAAAGGAAAGTATAACCAAACGAACTAGACGGATTGTTCTACTTTTTTCTCTTTTTTTTCTCCGTCAATGCTACGAATAGCACTAAAAATAGAAATCGCGGAATAGCCTAGTAAAAAGACACCTGGAATAATAAGAAGCAAAGCAGCTCCAGCTTTTGAATTCGCATAATTTAATGCATACCCTGCATATGGAACTGTAATATCTGCATATTTCCCAATGACATTCTCCGCAAGTACTGGTTCTAAATCAGGGCCGTTGTTGTTATCCCCTTTTGTTTCATACATTACTTTTCCATTTGTATCTTTCACACCGATAATACGGTGAGTGATAATTTTTTCATCTTTTTCTTTAAAGGTAATAACATCACCTTTTTGATATTTAGAGCCATCTTTCGTCGGTTCTATCGCAATGATTGATCCTGTTAAAAATGTTGGTTCCATTGATCCTGATAACACTGATTTAAATTGATATCCCATCACCGTTGGATCCCCACCGCTAGCTTTTGAAGAAATAACTACAAAAGCTAAGCAAACCATTAATGCAAATAAAACAAATGAGATAACGTTGCTAATCACCTTCCAAATTAATTTCATCGTTTCTCTCCCTCTCCGTTGTTTTATATTATTTGAAGTATGCAATATCCACTATTGTTCTTTAACAAGAACACAAGTAAATAATATAACGAACGAAACGGAAATGCAATAAGAAAATTTACAATTATTAGTTATTTTAAATATAAAAAAGGACTGTGACAAATTCTCTTCACAGCCCTTTAAACTAGTAATTTATTTTTCTTCTGATTTCATTCCTTTTGTATTTCGGCGTAACACTACAAATAAAATGGCTCCAAATAATATGGCAGCACCTATCCCAATGCTTATTATTTTCACGTTTGATTCATTTACTTCAGGCTCGATCGTATCTTTTTTAGGCATTGCAAAAGTAACATCTTCTTTAGAAAGAACATTAACCGTCGCAATTGTTTGATTATTCTTTGTGATATCAACTGCCCCAACTACCTCACCACGATGAATTCCTTTATGATACAAAGAATCTTTATCTAATGAAGCCGCACGGAAAATCGTCCTCACATTTTTTCCTTCATCTTTCTTAAGCATCACTTCTGCACTTTTTTCAAGCTCGCTATCAATATCTTTATTTAAATACGTTGTCTTTTGATGCCAACTATGTTTATCTAGTACAGTTTGCTTCACAAATTGACCAAAAGAATAGTCCGCCATCTGCTTTAAATCTTCATAAATTTCAGGTCTTTGAGAAGCCATTACTACATTTATAATACGATTTCCATCCTTCTCATTTAATAGAACGAGCGTATTGCGTGCTTCATTTGTAAAACCTGTCTTACCGCCAATACTAAATGGATTTTCAAAATAAGTAGATTTATTAAAAATAGAAACCGTCTGCCTAGATGTCGTAACTGTCGTCCTTTTCGTATTCATCGCTTGCAAAATCTCAGGGTACTTTTGCACACCTCTCGTAATCATAGCCATATCAAATGGTGTTGTATAATGATTCGGATCATGCAATCCATTTGGCGTGACAAAGTGACTATCTGTCGCCCCTAATTGCTTCGCTTTCTCATTCATCATATTAGCGAAATTCTCAACACTTCCGCCAATACGCTCCGCAATCGCATACGACACATCATTTGCACTCAGTACCATTAAAATCATAAGTGCAGTATTTCTATTAATCGTCTCACCAGGTTGAAACTCAATTTGATAATTACTCTTCTCTTGATCTAATGCTAATTGTGAAAACGTAAATTGATCCTCTGGCTTCGTATGTTCCATAAGTAAAATCGCCGTTAACACTTTCGTCATACTAGCCGGAAATGCACGATGATGTGCGTTTTTGTCATACAAAACATCTCCAGTTTTCGCATCAATCGTAGTTGCAAACTGACCAAAAACATTTGGCCCTTCCTTAGGTGGTGGTGCCACTTGTTCTGGATTCACTCCAATATTCGTCTCAGCACGTAACGTCATAGGTGTCAAAAAAAATAAACAAATAACGGTAATAAAAGCCAAAATTTTCTTAAAATTTACCATATGACTCTCCCTTTTCACTATACTCTCACAGTTTAAAAATTGAATCTACCAATCTACATGTAATTTGTATTAAATTGGAAGAACATTTACTGTTTTTTACTATATCATACTTTTACGATGAAGAACATAAATATACAATAAAAAATAAGAAAGAATTATTCTTTCTTATCCTTCTCATCAATCAATGAATCAATTAAATTTTGACTAGCTTCCTCAGGTGTAATCTCATCTGTCATCCCCATAAACGACCAACCTTTAGAATCGACCCACTCAACAAACTCTTGTAAAAACTCATCATGTGTAACATCCACATCAAGAATCGAACCATTAATCAAAATCGTTCTATTTCTAGATACGCGCATCTTGAACGTCTTCCTTACCATTACAATAATTCTCCCTCTACTTCTGAATATTTATAAAGTGAAACTTTAATCAGTGGGGGGGCTTCATTCCCCACTGATTATTAGTTGAACCAATCGGGCTTTTACGGGCAGTTGATCTCCCACCTAAATTCTTTGCTTTCGCTGAATTTTGAGCGGGGATCTTACTGCCCGTTAATGCGGGGTAAAATAATCTTGTATCTCTGTTATACATGATTTTCAGTAAATTGTAAAAAGGATATATTGGCCAATTTGAATATTGAAACTGAAAATCTATCATCCTGCAAAAATATGAAACGATATGCAAATGATCATAAATTACTAAATACATTCACATAAAAATAAAACAACTTACATTGTATCACACCAAATACAAATGACTTTCGTACAATAGAATGGAATATACTAGAAGAAAACTTATAATGAGGAGGAACTCCATGGCGCGTTGTACGTATTGTAAAACGAAGTGGAAAGTAAAAGATGTGTGGTCGATACTCGTGACATTTGAAAAGGATTGCCCGTATTGTTTTGGAAGGCAGTATCTATCTAATGACACCTTTCATCATGCTAATGCCGCTCTACCTCTATTATTCCTATGTCCTTTACTTGTTGATTTAAACGATGAAAACCCTTTGGATAAATATCTTAAATAATACGACCGCTACATCCTACTAAGTTTTTTCTCATTATTATCCCTTCAGATACTACTCGCATAATTGCATATGATTTCCCTTTTAAAACTTACTGAAAAAATATCGCTAAATTTCAGTTAATTATATATAATTGCTTTAGCATAAAGATTGAAGAGGCTGTTACATACGCACTTTTGAAGATCCCGTAGCTCAGCAGGGAGAGCGCCACCTTGACAGGGTGGAGGTCGTGAGTTCGAGCCTCTCCGGGGTCATAAAACCTAATAGTATCAAGGCTTGAGAAGGTATTCTCAAAAGCTAAAACTGTGGGGTCTCCATCAGACACTACAAGTTCACAGAGGACTAATTCTAGTCAGCAAACCAGCTGGCTCAGGGGGCGTCCTCTTTTTTGTTTCCATAAAACTGAGAAAGGACTGAAAAGAAAATGCTACTTAAGTTTGTATAGTAATTAAAATTATAGTTTTTACACTCATTGAAATCAGTGAGATAACTCTTAAGACTACTATTTATTTAACCAGATCGCCAGTTCACCTACAGTACTCCCCTTCAAATATCCTAATTTAACGATACTCTACTTAGCAATTCTATAAAAAAAATAAAGCAAGGATTTCTCCCTGCTTCTGTTAGCTTCTTTTATTGAGATAATTAACCACCAATATTCTTATCTGCCATTCTATACAATTTATATCTATTCTGCCCTCTTCTTTTTTCGATTTCTAAATATAACCTCTAACACTACTACTGTGGTGAATCCTACAGTTAGCTGTAAACCTGTAAACAGCAGTTTATCATTTAGAGGAATATCAGGTGCACTCCACAGTAGTACCGGAGGGATAAGTATACCTATAATTACAAGAGTTCTCATTATCTTACCCATTTTGTTTCTCCTATCGTGTTTTTAAAATCTATATGTATTTTTAAACTAATCTACAATTCGACTAATTTCTCACGTAGAACTAATTCACTTTCAGTCATATACCCTCTATGCATTTCCTCTACAATCTTATTATGATTAAAACACAATACTTTTTCATCACCTAAATAGCCCACTGGGTAAGGGACGCCCACATAATCAAAATCACGTTTATCTGCTGATACAACCATTCTTCCAATGATCATAATAATCGGTTCTACTTCTTCTAGTTTTACTACTGTTCCTATTGGTAAAAGTTTCATATATATTCTCCTTTTCATTGTTATAAAAACCAATCAAATATTATTAAAATCTACAAGTTAAAGTACCCTCAAAATCACAAATAATTCCTCTGTACTTGTGACCATAGGTATCCCCTATCATAATACACAGAGCATACTTACAATAATTGAATTCTTCCTTGTTTAAGTAAACTACTTATCTCTATTTTTTTTAAATTTATTAGTTATGTATTCTAATAAGTTCGTTGTACCAAAAGACAAAAGAGCTAGCAATATTATAAAAGCAATTAACGCTAATTTTTTCCCCCACCCATAAGGAGCAAATAAACTAAATATAAGTAAAGCTGAAAATCCAAAAATTTTTATAACTCTTGCTTGTTTAAACATAATTACTCTTGTCCTTCCTTAACAAATTTACCAAACAAACCACCACCAACTTTTCCACCACCGACATACGCACCAGTTTCTTGGCCAGCATGAAGCTTATAACCAAATGTTCCTAATCCTAATTCTCCACGTACTTCAAAATCATATTCACCTATTATTGGGATAAAGTCTGGGATATCAATTTTTGTTGATAATTCATATTTTTGAACCGTTAACTCTGCATCATCTTTTAAGGTGTAATCCTCAATTCCAAAAGCTACAGAACCATCTAGGAATTTTTGCGTTGCCTTCATCTCCTGATCGAATATAGCACTAGTTGTAATGGTATTCTCTAGACCTGTAACACCTGCTTTTCCTCCAATAATGTTGCCTGTAAACAAGTCTTCCTTTATGGTATCAAAGGAATAAGGAGCATTTACATCAATCTCCCCATGTCCTGCCTTAAACATGAATTGAGTGTTTTCTGAAATATCAAACTTTCCTGTTACTAAATCCCCCTCCGCTTTCCCGCCAAGGCGGCCATCTTCTTTCCATTCAGCTGAACCTATAAAAAACTCAGTTTGACCATTTACGCGGTCTTGTAGATACAATGACCCCACAGAACTAGCAACCTCCATATTATCAGTTTCTTCAAATTTTTTTGCGGTTGCAAGTAGAAACTTCTCAAGCGGCTCTAATATGGTTATAAATTGTGCCATTTTAAATGATGAATCACGGAAATCCGTATTAAATTTCATATAGGTTGAGCCCAACCAATTACTAGAAATCATATCAATATCTCGTTTTAGTCGCTCCTGTGTTGCAGTTGCATTCGTGATAGTTGATCTAATAGTCCCTGCCACTTTTCGCAACTGTTCAGGAGTAACTTTTATATTCCCCATAGCCATTCCCCTTTTAAATATTTATATAGGATATTTTACCATATAAAATTAATTTTACAGAATAATATTTTTTATACTCTTAAAAATCCGAAAACTCCCTACCCCTAGTATCTTTCTAGGTAAAACTAAAGAGGTAGCTTTGAATTGCTGCCTCACGAGACACAACCATCCAGTGTGATCTGTTGGAGGAATCTCAATTCAGCATCTTCCTCTATCCTACCTGCTCGGTATTCTATCTCACTTACCTCAGTAACATTAATCCCCTCCAGGTAGACTAACTTATCAAACAGATTACTAAATATGTGTAACACATCGTTTTGAACTTGCTGGATATCTTCCTCAGGTGTTACTTTTCTATATTGTGCCTGTTTATAGACTTCTCCCTCAGGTTTAAACTTATAAGCAACAGCTACTTTAATATATTTGTTCATATTAGTGTTCTCTCTTTTATATTCCAGCTCACTAATCTCCTTAACAGTTACATCTAGCACTTCTCCCTCTGAAGTGTGCCTATCAACTGTTTCCTGTTTAGTATCTCTATGGAACGGCGCTACAACAACTTTCATCCTCTATCATCTGCTATAATCATGAAAGATTGTTGATAGAGATCCTGTGTTCGAGCCTCTCCGGGGGCATAAAACCTAATAGTATCAAGGCTTGATAGGGTATTCTCACAAGCTAAACTTGTGGTGATCTCTATCAGACACCATAAGTAGTCCTCTTTTTTGTTTCCATAAAACTAAGAAAGGGCTGAAAAGAAAATGCTACTTAAGTTTGTATAGTAATTAAAATTATAGTTTTTACACTCATTGAAATCAGTGAGATAACTCTTAAGACTACTGTTTCTTTAACTCAGATCCCTATCCCCCTCAGATATCCTAATTTAACGATACTCTACTTAATAATTCTATACAAAAATAAAGCAAGGATTTCTCCCTGCTTCTGTTAATTTCTTTTATTGAGAAGATTAGCTACCAATATTTTCATCTGTCATTCTATACAATTTATATCTATTTTGCCCTCTTCTTTTTTCGATTTCTAAATATTACCTCTAATACTACTACTGCGATGAATCCTACAGTTAGTTGTAAACCTGTAAACAGAAGTTTAACATTTAGAGGGATATCAGGTGCACTCCACAGTAACGCTGGAGGAATAAGAATACCAATGATTACAATAATTCTCATTATCTTCCCCATTTTGTTTCTCCTATCATATCTTTAAGATTTACGTTTTTTTACAATTCTACTAATTTCTCACGTAGGACCAATTCACTCTCAGTCATATACCCTCTATGCATTTCCTCTACAATTTTATCATGATTAAAACATAATACTTTTTCATCACCTAGATAGCTCACTGGATAAGGAACACCTATATAATCGAACTCACGCTTATCCGCTGAAGTAACCATTCTTCCAATAATCATCACAAATTGTTCTATATCTTCTAGCTTCACAACTGTTCCAATCGGTAAAAGTTTCATTTATTTATTCCCCCTTTTTTTATTGACTTTTTCCATAAAATTTATAACAAATGAGTTCCACACTAGAGAAAATCCAGTAAATATAAGAACAGCCAGCGAAATAACAATTTTATCTTTCCACGTTTCTCCATTTATCATAGCTAGTGTAATTAATAGTACCGCTGCAATACATATTACTACTTGTGTGACTCTACGCATTTTAACCCCATCCTCACTCTTCCTTCTTAAATTTAAATGAGAATCCTCCACCATAACCATTAGGTGCTGTTGCGGAAAATCCTGATTCTTCACCTGCACGGATTTTATAACCATATCCCCCCAGTATGATTTCACCTTTAACATCTATATCATAGTCACCTAATACAGGGATATAATCAGGTATCTTAATCTTCGTAATTTCCGCTTCGTATACTTGCAAAGCTATCATGTTTTCACTTTTAAAAGAAAATCCCTCAATCCCCTGTACATAAGAAGCTACTCCTTGTTTGCTAGTAAGAGTTAATTCCTCTCCAAAACCTTTAGAAGAATTATATTTATAAGCTATCGTCTCTTGTGCAACAGCACCTTCTATTTTTACCCCTATAATATTTCGTTGTAAAACATCTTCTTTAGCAGCCTCGACCGTATATGGTATGTTGAATTCTGCTGAACCGTTTAATGCTTTAAAGGTAAAGTTTGCATTATCAAATAACTCATGTTCGGCATTTATCACAGTTCCACTACCTTTAAGTGACACTCTACCATCACCAAAATTCGCGTCCATACTACCTTTTAAATATTCTACATTTTTTTGGGACTTCGCCTTCGCAATCATATAATTCATTTGATCTGCTTCGCGGAATTTCTTGGCAGAGTGTTTGAGTTCTTCTGAAATTTCATCCAATAGATTATTAACTTCAAAAATCCTTGGTTTCGCTTCGTTAAACATTTGATAGAAATTCTGACTGGTGGCACTTGTTCTCGTTTGTTACATATTATATAAGTAGTACTAGCTACAAGTAATAGAAATATTAATAAAAAGAAGATAGTTTTTTTATTCATATAATATGCTCTCTATCTATCATTTTATTAAATTATATAATATCTACTATATGCAACAAATGGATTTAGTGGGGATTTTAGGATTTTATAACAAAAAGAAAAACCTTACTCAAGTAAGGTTCATTCTATAGTGACTGATTTATTAAAACGATCATTACGATAATCGCTATAAACATAACAACTAAACAGCCGATCATTTTATAAAAGCCTCGTTTCGTTAACGTCCCACCTTGCACGTCTTTCCGAATAAATAAGAATACGGCTAAAAATAATACAAGTCCAATGCCAAAAGCATACATCATTTGCATATGTTAATCTTCCTTTCTCTTTTCCATCTTAATATCTTTTTGCCAAAACAACAAACGAGATAAAGACGGTACTCATCGTGAGTGCCATAAGTATGTTCAATAGTTCAGTAGCAGATAGTGTAAGTATTTTTAAGTTTAAGCCGATAGAGAAAAGAAGATAATATGCTGTTAATGCAAAAAAGGTCACGAACATTCCTTTATAACGAATGAGTTTCATTCGTTCGTCTTTTTCTTTAAATTGTGGGTGCAGGTAACTTAGGCAAAAACTCATAATCATCATCCCAAGCAATGGATACGTTATAGCCGGCGGTGCAGAATGCGTCATTATACCTGTTAATATCATAAATCCACTCATAAATAGAAAAATAATCCCCATAATTACGAAGTACTTTTGTGAATAGTTCATCTTTACTCCTCCCCTTCTTTTCCTTCATAAATAAATACATGTTCTATCGTTGTCTGAAATGTTTTTGCTATTTCAAATGCTAACGGAAGTGACGGATCGTATTTTCCTTTTTCAATTGAAATGATGGTTTGTCTGGAAACGCCAAGTTTCTCAGCCAATTTTTCTTGAGATAGTCCAAATTTTTTTCGGTATTCGACCATTTTATTTTCCAAGGAATTTTCTCCCTCCTCCCTTATACCGAGTATATACGTAAAGCAAACTTTACGTCAAGCTTCCTTTACATTCATTTTAATTATTATTCACGCTATTTATATAGAAGAAACTTTTTGAATTTCAGTACGTCTATTTTGTAATGAAACATGGAACAATGTAAATAACTGTTACTATATCTCCACCTCTCTTTTTTTAAAATTTAATATCTCCATATTTGTTTTATCCTTTTAAAATATTTCATTTCTCTCTTTATTCCACGAAATGCGTTATTGATTTTACGGTGTTTTTCGTCATATTTATAGAAACTAACTGTTTATGAAGCATTTTTTATGTTTAGCAACTTTTTTTGTAGAAATCCTTCACTTTCCTTTCAATATTTAACACTATCTAAATAAAGTTTACGCTAAATTCATAATTTTTTATTTTTTATACTATATTCCGTTATATTGTTGTATAATATCAATGAAAGCGCTTATTATTTCAATATACATAATTCGAACTTATTTTTATCGAAACATTCTAACTATTATACTTATATTTACATGCAACAATTTTAGTTATTCGTATAGGTATACCAAATATATCCACCCTATTTTTCTGTAAAATTACTTTATAACATGAAAGATTAACTTGGGTGATAAGTTATTGTGAATGTTTTTTTACAAAACAGATAAGTAATAGTGTTTGGTATTATGTAAATTATTGTAATAACATAAGAGTAAAGAAAAACATTTACATTGATTATTGGTTCATCAATTATTGAAAAGAGCAAAATGCACCTTTTTGTATGGAAAAAGGATTATATGCATTGGGAGGTTTAAACAAATGACGAGGAAGAATACAACGACAAACCCTTGGGCCAAGTTCCACGGTCCGAACCTTGGTTATGTTATTGAACAGTATGATCTTTACGTAACTGGAGCAGGTTCTGTTGATCCGGAATTACAAGAGCTTTTTGAAATTTTTGGAGCTCCTTCGTTTCAAGATGATGTCGTAACAGGGGACAACACAGCAACACATTTTTCTCCTCAAAACACAGGTAACATTGAAAAGATTCTTAAAGTCGTTCAGCTTGTTGAACAGATTCGTTCTTTCGGGCATACGTTGGCTCACATCAATCCGATGGAGGATGCTGCAAATGGACAATCTCTTCTTGAGAAAGCAATGAACGAACTGAGCGATGCTGATTTGAAAGCGATTCCAGCTAAAACAGTATGGCAAGATGCACCAGAAGGTATTCACACTGCACTTGATGTAATTCATAGATTAAAAGAAGTGTATACACAATCTTTAGCTTATGAATTTTCTCATATACAAGATAGTGAAGAACGCGCGTGGTTGCATCAAATGGTGGAATCAAATTCATTGCGTCAACCACTATCAAATAAAAAACGAACTGCTCTTTTAAAACGTTTAACAGCTGTTGAAGGTTTCGAGCAATTCTTGCATAAAACATTCGTTGGGCAAAAGCGTTTCTCTATCGAGGGCGTTGATATGCTTGTACCTGTTCTAGATGAAATTGTGCTAGAAGGTGCCAAGAACGGCGTAGAAGATGTCATGATTGGTATGGCTCATCGCGGTCGTCTAAGCGTACTTGCACACGTATTAGAAAAACCATATAGTCACATGTTTGCTGAGTTCAAACATGCAAAAATAGAAGGCGCAGTAGCAAATTCTGGCTGGACTGGCGACGTGAAATACCATTTAGGTAGAGAACAAGTCGTTAGTAACGAGGAAGTTAGCACTCGCGTTACATTAGCAAATAATCCAAGTCACCTTGAGTTCGTTAACCCTGTTGTAGAAGGTTTCGCACGTGCGGCTCAAGAAAACCGTAAAAAATCTGGTCTTCCAGAACAAGATACTTCAAAGTCATTCGTAATTTTAGTTCACGGTGATGCTGCATTCCCTGGTCAAGGTATTGTATCTGAGACGTTGAACTTAAGCAGATTGAACGCGTACCAAACGGGTGGAACAATTCATGTTATCGCAAACAATGCAGTTGGTTTTACTACTGATAGCTATGATTCTCGTTCAACAAAATATTCAAGTGACCTTGCAAAAGGTTTCGATATTCCGATTGTCCACGTAAATGCTGATGATCCGGAAGCTTGTCTTGCTGCTGCTAACCTTGCGATTCAATATCGCATGTTGTTCAAAAAAGATTTCTTAATCGATTTAATTGGTTACCGCCGCTACGGTCATAACGAAATGGATGACCCAGCAGTTACACAACCACAAGTGTACAAAAAGATTAAAAATCACCCAACGGTAAGAGCAATTTATGCAGATCAATTACAAGCTGCTGGTGTTCTAAATGCAGATGAGATTGAAACAATTACACAGTTTACACAAGAGCAATTAAAATCTGACTATGCACAAGTACCGCCAGCTGATACGAGCGATGCAACAATTCACGTTAAAGTGCCAGATGTTGTTGCAAAAGGCATTCAGCCAATCGATACTGGTGTTGAGCTTGATTCACTTCGTGCAATTAATGAAGGTCTATTATCTTGGCCAGAAGGATTTAACGTATATCCGAAGGTGAAGAAAATTCTTGAGCGCCGTAAAGATGCTCTTGAAGAGAACGGTAAAATTGAATGGGCACTTGCTGAGTCATTAGCATTCGCTTCTATTTTACAAGAAGGTACGCCAATTCGTTTAACTGGTCAAGATTCACAGCGTGGTACATTCGCGCATCGTCACATCGTATTACACGATACTGATACAAATGAAACATATTCACCATTACATCGCTTACCAAACATCAACGCTTCATTCTCTGTTCATAACAGTCCGTTATCAGAAGCTGCTGTTGTTGGTTACGAGTATGGTTATAACGTATTCGCTCCAGAAACGCTTGTTATGTGGGAAGCGCAATATGGTGACTTCTCAAATACTGCGCAAGCATTATTTGATCAATATGTTTCAGCTGGAAGAGCAAAATGGGGTCAAAAATCTGGTTTAGTTCTTCTATTACCACACGGTTATGAAGGTCAAGGACCAGAGCACTCTAGTGCACGTCCAGAGCGATTCTTACAGTTAGCTGCTGAGAACAACTGGACAGTTGCAAACTTAACGAGCGCGGCACAATACTTCCATATTTTACGTCGTCAAGCATCTATCTTAGGAACAGAAGCTGTTCGACCATTAGTACTGATGACGCCGAAGAGTTTATTACGTCACCCACTTACGCTTTCAACTGCTAGTCAGTTAAGCGAAGGACGTTTCCAACCTGCTTTAGAACAAGAAAACCTTGGTACAAAACCAAACAAAGTAAAACGTCTTGTTTTAAGTACAGGTAAAATGGCGATTGACTTAGCAGCAGAAATCGAGTCTGGTAAGCATGAGTACAACTTAGATGAAATTCATATCGTTCGTATTGAACAGTTGTACCCATTCCCTGCTGAGAAAGTTCAATCTATTATTAAACGCTTTAAAAACTTAGAAGAAATTATTTGGGTTCAGGAAGAGCCTCGTAATATGGGCGCATGGCATTACATGGCTCCAATTCTGTTCGAACTAGCTAGAGATAAAGTGAAAACAGGTTACATCGGACGTCCAGACCGCTCTAGCCCATCTGGCGGCGATCCATTCGCTCACAAAGCTGAGCAAGAACTAATTGTTGCACACGCTTTAGATGTAAAGTATAACTTCCGTCAAGATAAACTAGAAATTGAAGTTTTCAGCAACTAAAAAGTAACAATGAAGATTTCTAGCTTGTTCCTTGGGCAGATATTCTGCCCAAGGTCAGGCTAACAAATGGAGATTACCGAAGACAAAAGAAGAAAAAACACACCGTTAGGCAAATAAGGGGAGGACATTTAAAATGATCGAAATTAAAGTACCTGAGCTTGCAGAATCTATTACTGAAGGAACTATCTCACAATGGCTTATCAACGTAGGCGACAAAGTTGAGAAAGGTGGCAGCGTTGTTGAGCTTGAAACTGATAAAGTCAATGTAGAAATCATTGCAGAAGATTCAGGTATTGTATCGAAGTTACTAGGCGAACCTGGGGATACAGTTGAAGTTGGCGCAACTATCGCAATTTTAGATGCAAACGGAGCACCAGTTGCAGTAAGTACACCTGCACCGGCTGCTGAGCAACCAAAACAAGAAACAGCTGAAGCACCAAAAGCTGCGGCACCAAGTGCTGAACAAACTGCAACTCTACAAGGTTTACCAAATACAAACCGTCCTATCGCATCACCAGCTGCTAGAAAAATGGCTCGTGAATTAGGAATCGACTTAAACGACGTACGTAGCACAGATCCACTTGGACGTGTGAGACCACACGATGTACAAGCTCATGCTGCAGCACCAAAAGAAGCACCAGCTGCTCCAAAAAGTCCAGCTCCTGCTCCAGTTGCAAAAACTGAATTCGAAAAACCAGTTGAGCGCGTGAAAATGTCCCGCCGCCGTCAAACAATTGCAAAACGTCTTGTAGAAGTTCAACAAACATCTGCAATGTTAACAACATTTAACGAAGTTGATATGACTGCAATCATGGAATTACGTAAAGAGCGTAAAGATGCTTTCGAGAAAAAACATGATGTACGTCTTGGTTTCATGTCATTCTTCACAAAAGCAGTTGTTGCAGCATTAAAACAATTCCCATTATTAAATGCTGAAATTCAAGGTGACGAGCTTATCATTAAAAAATTCTATGATATCGGTATTGCAGTAGCAGCTCCAGATGGATTAGTTGTTCCAGTTGTACGCGATGCGAACCAATTAAACTTCGCTGAAATCGAAAGCGAAATTCGTGAATTAGGTAAAAAAGCACGTGACAACAAACTTTCATTAAAAGAACTACAAGGTGGTACATTTACAATTACAAACGGTGGTGTGTTCGGTTCTCTAATGTCAACACCGATCCTAAACAGTCCACAAGTTGGTATTTTAGGAATGCACAAAATCCAAGTACGTCCAGTTGCAATTGATAACGAGCGTATGGAAAACCGTCCAATGATGTACATCGCTTTATCTTACGATCACCGTATTGTTGATGGTAAAGAAGCAGTTAGCTTCCTTGTTGCTGTTAAAGATATGCTTGAAGATCCAAAATCATTATTATTAGAAGGTTGATAGATTAATAATCTATTATATAAAGGCTGTAGAATAATCATTCTACAGCCTTTTTTGCGTTCATATGGGACAAATCGCATGACATAAGCTAATAATGTATGCCTATAACGTAAGGAGGATTAAAATGAGTAACCTTCCAATTCATGCAAAATTGAAAGCAAATAAGGATACTTTCTTCCTCCCCGACTCAAACGGGGGTGTCTATTTTCGAAATAACGCCAGTTCATTTCGTATGGACGGTGATGGAATTTATAATTGGATTGAAAAATTAATGCCGATGTTTAACGGTAATTATTCTTTAGCAGAAATAACGGATGGTCTCCCTCTTCCCTATCAAAATCGTGTGTTTGAAATTGGAGAGATTTTATATACAAATGGGTTTGTCCGTGATGTAAGTCAAGACGCACCTCATGAATTAAACAGTGCATTGCTTGATAGATACGCTTCGCAAATTGAATTTCTAGAAGCAGATTCTCATTCAGGCGCATTAAAATTCGAAACGTACCGCAAAGGGAATGTCCTTATAATTGGTTCTGGAGATATGCTTACTTCCTTAGTTTCTTCTTTATTAGAATCCGGATTACCTACCTTTCATTACCTTGTGACAGATTATGAAGAAACGAATTACGACCGCATTCATGAGCTAATAGAACTTGCACATGAAGTAGATAATACTGTACTTGTTCAAGAAATAGACACGACAATTGATCGTCCTCTGCATGAAGTGTTCGAGCCTTTCGACTGGATTTTGTACGTTTCTCAAAATGGAGATATTGATGGCCTAAGAGCAGCTCACACGATTTGCAAGGAAGTAGGAAAGAACTTCATACCAGCCGTTTGTTTATCAACACTTGGTATAGCTGGTCCTGTCGTAATGGCTAATCGTGAAGAATGCTGGGAATCCGCATGGCATCGGCTACATGAAACGACTTTACAAAATGAAAATTCATCAGCCGCCTTCTCCCCTATTACATCTGCAATGCTAGCAAATATAATCGTTTTTGAATTATTTAAGCACGTTGCTAATGATTCTTACCGAGAAAAAGAACCTCAATTCTTTTTATTAAATTATGAAACACTCGAAGGAGCATGGCATCCTTTTATAAAACACCCTCTCGCAACTGATGAAAGTTTTACAATTGATACGATAGAAGACTTTTCTGAACAACTTGAGCATCGGTCTAGCCAACATACTTCAACTGAATTATTCCGTTTTTTCGATTCATTAACTTCTAAAGAAGCTGGTATATTCCATGTATGGGATGAACAAGATTTATATCAATTACCATTATCACAATGTAATATTCAAGTAGCTACACCGCTATCAGATGGTCCAGCTTCCCTCCTGCCTCTTATGATTTGCGCTGGTTTGACTCATAACGAAGCGCGCCGAGAAGCTGGTTTAGCAGGAATTGAAACATATGTAACAGAAATTATGCACCGCCTTATTCCTGAACATAACGATATCGGTATTGGCGCTGGGGAAACGATGACAGAAGGTGTATACCGGGCGCTACAACAACATTTAAATAATAAATTGTATGAGCGGCATTCACATATGCTAGAAGAAATTACGACGGTCGATTTAACCGAAATTCATGATAAACATTGTAGATTTTATTACGATGCTCTCGCTACAATTCATGAAACACCTAAAATAGCGGTAAGTGAAGAGATTCTCAGTTTTCCAGTCGTTTGGGTCGGTATAAATGATCGATGGTACGGCGCATCTAATATTAATACAACGTTAGCGTTACGAAACGCACTACAACTATCCCTTCTTCATATTCAAAATGAAGAGACTCCATACAGAGCTAATATCTTGCCGGAATCCTCTATTATTTTATATGACACAGATTCTTTTAGATTAGAAATACAAGCGGAAGAAGAAATTCCAAGCACGCAATCTGTACAGCTTGCCTTGCAACATTTAGAAGAACATAATTTTTATCCATTCGTGTTTGATTTAGCTATCGAACCATTTTTGAAAGAGAACTTAGATGGTGTGTACGGGGTATTAATTGCAAAGGAGGACGGTCTATGACTCAAAATATATTACTTATAGGAGATGGCGTTCTTGCAGACTATGTACATGATCAATTATGCAAACAATATTCCATCATTCGCCAACACACAATTGCAGACGAAATCCCTGAAAATATCGACCTCGCTCTCGTATTACACGACGGCTCTCCTTCTACGATTCATCATGACGCTGAGCTAACTTTCCGGTCAAATCATATTCCGTGGCTACGTGGTTTTACTTCATTTGGTGAAGGGGTTATCGGTCCTTATATTCATCCTCTTGCAGCAGGATGTACTCATTGTGCCGATGGACGACGCTTTATCGCTGGATTTGATCAAAAAGAAATGTGGGAGCTACAACGAAAATATGCGGTAAAGGAAGAAAACGTAACGAGGCGGGATGTACGTGCCACCCAAAATGGTATTCTGCAAATGTGCCATCTTATTTGCGCAGAAACAGAGAAAATATTAACTCATACTCATTCTTCTTTAGAAAATGAACTCATTTTACTAAACTTACAAACGCTGCAATGTACGCGGCATTCTTTTCTTCCAGATCCGCTCTGCCCTGTATGTAGTAATTTACCTGATGACACAGCAGATGCAGCAGCGATTTCATTACAACCGAGCTTAAAAACAAGTGATGCAACATATCGCTGTCGTTCCATTCATGAACTAAACACATTTTTAACGAAGGACTATTTAGATTACCGAGTCGGTATGTTGAACGGAAAAATGCAGCATTCTTTATTACCATTTGCTGACGTTATTATAAACATGCCATTAATGTTTGGAAATGAAGGGGTTGCAGGCCGAACTCTTTCATTTGCAATAAGTGAAGCAACTGCCATTTTAGAAGGTTTAGAACGATATTGTGGTATGTCACCTCGAGGAAAAAAGACAAATGTGCATGGTAGTTTTCATGATTTAGAGGATTATGCACTAAATCCCCTTACGCTCGGTGTGCATACAAATGAACATTATAATCGTGATGGTTTTCCATTTAAACAGTTTGATCCTGACTTTGAACAAAACTGGGTATGGGGATATTCGTTGTCACAAAACCGGCCAATTTTAATTCCAGAATCAATCGCTTATTATAGCCTCGGGCATCGAGATGCCTTCGTATATGAAACATCAAATGGATGTGCCATTGGTGGTAGTTTAGAAGAAGCAATTTTTCACGGCATTTTAGAAGTTGTAGAGCGTGACGCCTTTTTGCTCACTTGGTATGCTGCATTACCTCTTCCCCGCCTTGATCTTAGTTCAGCAAATGATACGGAATTACAATTAATGATTCAGCGGCTATACACGATTACCGGTTATGAATTACATGCTTTTAACGCAACGATGGAACACGGCATCCCAAGCCTATGGGTAATTGCGAAAAATACGCGTGAAAATGGAATGAACGTTGTTTGTGCTGGTGGCTCTCATTTAGACCCAATCCGCGCTTTAAAGAGTGCCATTCACGAAATAGCAGGCATGTTACTTATAACAGACGATGAGCTTGAACAAAAAAGAGAGCACTACGAAAACTGCTTACAAGACCCTTATCTCGTTAGCCAAATGGGAGACCACAGTATGCTGTACGGATTGAAAGAAGCAGAAGAACGTCTCCACTTTCTTTTACGTGACGATGCTCCGATGCAAACGTTCCAAGAAATGAACGGATTACAATCATTTGATCTTGATTTAACATCCGATCTTCATCAACTTTTAAATCGTCTAGGGCAATCTGGACTTGAGGTAATCGTTGTAAATCAAACAGTGCCTCTTATAGAAAAAAACGGATTACATTGTGTAAAAGTCATTATTCCAGGCATGCTACCGATGACGTTCGGTCACCATCTCACTCGGGTTACAGGACTGGATAGAGTGTATACTGTACCGATGACACTTGGATATACAAATGAACCTTTAACGAATGAACAATTAAATCCGCATCCGCATCCATTTCCATAGTAAAGGAGGGAATCTATGCAGCTGGATACTTTTTTACATCATCTCCATTTTTCTATAGACGAAATTATGCCGAATCATGAAGTGGACTGGGAAGATGCACCGCTCCCTTATAAACTATATCGAAATGTACCTATCATTCCTCTCTCTTTAGAAATCCCATTATCTTTACCTAACTCTTCTACTACACCTACTTTGAATGAGATTGGTCATTACCTTTGGTGCTCATTTGGTTTAACACAATTATGTCAGCTAAATAGCGAGAAAATTTTATTCCGAAGATCTATCCCTTCCGGCGGTGCTTTATATCCAAATGAATTGTATATATATTTAAAGATTGACGATTATCCAGACGGTATTTACCATTACGACGCCGCGCATCACCGACTTATCTTACTACGCGAAGGAAATTTCGATTCTTATCTTTCGGAAGCACTTGGAAATCGTTGTAACTTACATTCTTGTTTTGGTGCTGCATTCGTATCCACTATGTTTTGGAAAAACTACTTTAAATACAATAACTTTTCGTATCGGCTTCAAGGGTTAGATAGTGGTGTTCTCATCGGACAATTACTTGAATGTGCCAAACAGTTCGGTTACACAAATGGCGTATATTTTCAGTTTTTAGATCGTGCAATCAATCATTTACTCGGACTGTCAGAAGGCGAAGAAAGCGTGTATGCTGTTCTTCCTTTCAGCACAGAGCCGCAAATTGATTGGTTTTACAATGATTACCGTGAAAATAAAACAGTTACTTCTCATGAGTTGTTACAACAAATCCCGCCGCTCCCACATGAACATTTCATTCGGTCAAAACATGTTGATGAATATCCGATGATAACAAAAATAAATGAAGCTTCTATGATTGAATCGACAACACACTTCCAAACACTAGCTCATGAAGAGCACTTTCAACATCATGTGCACGCTGTACAACTGCCAAAAGTAGAGCGTTTATCTTATGATTTCTTACAACTTTGCAAAAAACGGTATTCCCCTGATGCTGACTTTATTTTAACGAAATGGGATGCAGCCGAGCTCGCTACTTTACTACAAGAAGCGAGCCTCTCCTTCCCTTATTACAACGACCTTGATGGTCAGTATGTAAATGAAAATGCGCGCGTCTCATTATATGGATGTTTCTATAATGTAACAGATATAGAAAACGGCGCTTACGCTTATAACAGTAAAACGCATTCCATACAACCACTTCGGTACGGAGATCTTCGTTATCCCCTTCAATCTAGTATGACGATGGATAACGTAAATCTTTTTCAAGTACCACTTTGCCTACATGTAGTCGGAAAGAAAGATTATTATACAAATGCATTAGGCTATAGAGGATACCGCATTCACCAAATGGAAGCAGGTATACTCGTTCATAAACTCGTTTTTGCAGCGACCGCAATGGGAATGGCTGGGCATCCTTTACTAAGTTTTGATACAAATTCATGTGATCAGTTGTACGGGATAGAGGCTGGGAATGAAACGGCACTGATTCAAATTCCTGTTGGAGCCTACCGAGCGCGGAATTGGTTAAAAGGGGATTTACGTATTTAGAAGCACGCCGGTGAACGGCGTGCTTTTTTAAAGGACTTAATTTATAAAAAGCGAAATGAGTATATATTCTTACATAAAAGGAGAGTTTAACTTGAGCATTTTACAACGATTAATCCAGCAAGCAAAAAATCCTCGCGGGACAATTGGTTCTTCCATGCTTTGTATTATGAACAGTGCACATACGAGACTAACAAATTGGGCTTTACAAAAAATACATATACGTAAAGATGCGATTACTTTAGATATTGGTTGTGGCGGAGGCAAAACAATACATACTCTTTCCAAAAGAATTCCGTTTGGGAAAATATATGGAATTGACTATGCAGAACAAGCTGTTGAAAACTCAAAGAAAGCCAATATACAGGACGTAAAAACAAGGAAAGTAATCATTCATCAAGCAAGTGTCTCCTCTATTCCTCACAATACAAACTTCTTCGATCTCATAACCGCTTTTCAAACACACTACTTTTGGCCTGATGTGGAACAAGATATAAAAGAAGTATTTCGCGTCTTACAACCGAAAGGATCTTTTTTATTAGTAGCCGAAACTTTCAAAATTCAATATCATATGGAGAAATATAAAACGACTGAAGAATTAATAAATCTATTTTATAAGACAGGATTTACAAATGTGAAATGTTATGAAGAAAGAGGATGCCTTTGTGTAATAGGAATGAAATAAAAAGCAGACCCTTTGAGGTCTGCTTTTTACTAGATTAATTTAAAGATACTTTTAATTTGTCTTGCAAATAACCAATTTTTCGTACCGTAGTTATCATTTAAACTATCTAAATTGATAAATTGTCCGTTAGCAAACTTTAATTCTAACGTTGTATTTTTGTCATTTGTTTTTAAATTACTATTTGTAATGGCATCATACTTTAATTTTTCAATTTCAACATATTCGTCTTTTTCTTGTCCGATCACGACATGGTCTTGGAAGAAGAAAAAGACTTCTACTTTCTTACCGAAACAAAATACATTTTTCGTATAAATTAATGTCGCATTATCAAGTCCGACGCATACTTCTTTCATCTCTTCAATAACGTGTCCAAAGTCTTCTTCATGTCTTGTGTTTGATTCAGCAATCCATTCTTCGATTGTTTTCATATTAATTGCCATACTGTGCCCCCTGGTTCGTTCATTGCTTTGTTTTAAAATAAATACTATATGACAATATAAGCGATACATACTATGTTTTCAAGGGTGAAAGATATATTCAAAATAAAGTTAAATTTCAAAGTAATATACTAAAAGAATCCATTTCATTATATTTCAAACGTTTGAACGAGACATTCTTCATCATCGATTAACTGTATTTTCTCATCAAATTCGATGTTTAGCTCCCTATATACTTTCTTCCAAAAAGAAACAGCTGGTACATTTTTCACAAGTTCGATAACGAAATATTTTCCTCGTTTCTCTTTTAGCAAACTCTCAATAACTTGTTTACCGATTCCTTTTCCTTTGTACTGATTCAATAAGAAAATGTCATGAATACTAAAGTCGTTTTCCTTCTTCAAAAATGGACGTTCCAACAATAATAAAAATCCTACAATGCTATTTTCAACTTTTATAAAATACGGAGTAATTCCATCATTTACCCAAAACGTATGCAAATCTTCGTATTCAAAAAATCCATTTGGCCCGATCGTTATATTAGGAGTGAATGTAGAGAGGTCATGAAGATATAGTGCGTACAAATTACGTAATATTTCTTTTTCTGATTCTTGAACGGTTTGAAGTGTTGCAAACATTTTTAATGATCCCCTTTCCTATATGTAACCATTTCCCAATCCTCTTCATTCGACAAAAATGATGATTCCCCTTTTAACGAAAAAAAATAGCACTTAAAAAGTGCTATTCCGCTCGCCTTGCCGCTTGCTGAATTGGATCCCAAACGCTGTTATATGGCGGTGCGTAACTTAAGTCGACATCTTCTAAATCGTGAATGCTCATTTTATTGAAAAGTGCCATTGCGATTACATCAATACGTTTATCTACACCTTCTTCTCCTATTACTTGTCCACCTAATAATTGTTTCGTGTCAGAACGGTATAGTAATTTCAAGTAAAGTGGTTTCGCATTTGGATAATAGCCCGCCATATTTGTCGAATCTACTTTGACTGTTTTATACGGGATATGTAGTCCGTTTGCTTCTTTTTCATTTAAACCTGTTCTTGCAAGCGTCAAATCCATAAATTTAATAATGCCTGTACCTAACGTACCTTTAAAGGCTCTTCGTTTATCCAGCATATTCAGTCCAGCAAGTCGCCCTTGTTTATTGGCAGTCGTGCCGAGCGGGATATGATCATGAATTTCTTTTATAACGTGGTAATGTGTTGCGCAATCACCAGCTGCATATACGTCTTGCACATTCGTTTGCATATATGCATTTACTTCAATTGCCCCTTTATGATTTGTACGTATATTTGTTCCTTCAAGAAAATCAGTATTTGGCTTCACTCCGACAGATACTAAAACAAGATCCGCTTTATACGTACCTTTATCCGTTTCAACTTCTTCTACTCGTTCATTCCCTTTGAACGCTTTTACATTTTCATTCGTTAAAATTTCAATATGATGTTTATCTGCTTCTTTATGTATATATTCCGCCATATCTGCATCATAAATTGTACCGATATGATCATTTCGCTCAATCATTCTTACTTTCTTACCAAGTTCGACGAATGTTTCTGCCATCTCAAGTCCAATTGCACCGCCGCCAATAATGGTTACATCTTCAACTTTATTCGTTTCTAACGTTTTTAATATGCGCTCAGCATCCGGAATTGTTTTTAAAAGATGAACCCCTTGTAAATCTCGGCCTTCCCATTCCGGCATAACAGGACGTACTCCGGTCGCAATTAATAATCGATCATACGGAAATTCAAAGACATCTTTCGTCTTCGTATGCTCTGCGTATACCATTTTCTTTTCCGTATCTACTTTCGTTACTTCATGTCGTACTTTCGCATCAATTCCATATTTATCACGAAACGTCTTCACATTACGCGCAATTAATTTTTCCGTTGAAGCGATAGCACCACTAATGACATACGGTAACCCACACTGGGCGTATGAATAAATCTCACCTTTTTCTAACGTCACAACATTTGCATTTTCATCGTTTCTAACAATTTGCATCGCTGCACTCATACCAGCTGCATCTCCGCCAATAATGACATAGTTCACTTTACCACTCCTTCTTTTTTACATACTCTTTACGTTTTCCATATTTTATAGAAATAACACCTACTTCCATTGTAAAGAAAGAGAATTTCATCTTCAAATTTTGTGCACAAACCTATGCCTAAATAGGTAACCGTCGTGTCTTATAAACAACATGTTTAATATGCTATAACAGTAACTACCGAAAGTAGGTGAAACATACATGTGCGCCGGCCTTCTCGTCCAGCTCCCAGAAGAACCGAGAGAACCAAAACCCGCCCTTCCACTTGAACAAGAGTTTACCGTTAGTGCAACTTTATACAGCGCTCGCGCTTGGTTATCTGACAATGACACTTTCCCACAAACTATTTGGAAAGCCACTCGCTTCTCTTCTGCATCACACGCCAATAAATCAATCTTCCCAGTTGGTACTGTGAAAATTATAAATTTTTCTGATGATACAATAACAGTTACTATATCCTCAGAATCAGATGATACTCTCAAAATAGTCGTCCCGCCTCGTTCCGAAGCAGCTTTAACATCTAGTTCTTTATCTGATGTGCAAGCCAGTACATCAGGAGGAGCAAGCAAAGTCACATTCCTCTTTCATATCTTTTTCTCAAGAGAACCTGGTCCAGCTAAAAAACCATAGAAAAGGTACAGTTATGCACTGTACCTTTTTCATATGTTCTATTCTCTTGATTTATTCAGTTCAACATTATAAGATTCAATCTTCAAACTGAGTCCCACACTTTGTACATACATACATTCATTCATTCATCCACCTTTTCTTTAGAGACCAGTTATTCCCTGTGTAAAGGTTTGAATTATCGTGCTAATGTAAGACCACAGTACAATGAATGTTGCAATTCCAATTAAAACATTTGCGATAAGTAGTGTATAAATAGAATCTAATCCGCCGTTATCTAGTTTTACTATAGCTACAATTATACTAATTGCCATATACGTTGTAGACAGCCCTAATAAAATTGGTAAGAAAAAGATTAATAAAAAGCTAAACAGAAAAGAAAGAACTAATATAGCAATAGCTGGCGTCGCTATCATTCCCCACACACCAAATACTTCAAGAAATGAAAATGAAGATTTCATCATCTTTCCACTTACAAAGATAATAAATCCGACAAATAAAGTTAAAATGAGTAAAAATAAAAAGACTGTTATAGAGTCTCCAAAGAAAGAAGGAGTAGATAAATCTGGCGCTAATGTTCTCGTAAGTGCTGCCCCAGCACTCATCATTCTATAAAAAATACATGCCCCTAAAAAACAAATAAGAACAAGACTTACAATTCCATTTCGTACTTCAACCTTACCACTTTTCATAATAGCTGTCGGTGCTTGTAATGCGTGTTTAAAAAACTGAAAATAGTCACTTGCAAACTGCTTTGCTTGCTCTACCGTTTCATTTGGTCGAGCTTCCTTCGCTTGTGCTACGCGTGCCTGTTGCTCACCTTCTTCCTGTGAACTACTCGCTACTGCTCCCTCCGTTAACGAATGTCCACAATTCCCGCAAAACTTTGCCTCTGCTGTATTTTCTGTATGACACGCCGGACATTTCATTCTCGCATTCCCCCCCTTAAGTAGATACCATATAGGGTGTTACAAATTCAATATATGACTTGGGACATAAAACATGACTACTAGAAAAAGATTATGAAATCCTTCTTTCAAAAGAAATATATATGTTAGCAATCTTGAAAAATAATGCTATTATGAAACAGAATAAAGTGAAACTTTAATCAGTGGGGGTTTTCTTCATCCCCCACTGATTATCAGCCCTCACCAATCGGACTTTTATGGGCAGCCCGCCCCCTACCTAACTTCTTTGCTTTCGCTGAATTTTGAGATGGGAGTCTTACTGCCCATTAAAGTCGGATAAATAATATTTTTAACAGATTGGATGAAAAACAATGGAATTGTTAAACTCAATTTTTCAAATACTCCTTACAAGCGTAATCCAATTATTTTCCTTAATTGGTGTTATCATTGTAATTGGATTTCTATTAGGTTATTTAGAATCTCTCACACGAATGTATTGGTCGAGAGCTTTCGGAAGAAAAGGATTCCTATTAACGGCTTGGATTGGTGTTCCTATTCACGAACTTGGACATGCCATTATGTGCGTGCTGTTCCGTCATAAAATTGTAGCAACGCAGTTCTTTCCAACAGATACAAGTCAAGGTGCTTTAGGTTACGTACAACATCAATACAATCAAAAAAGTGTATATCAACGAATTGGGAATTTCTTCATTGGAATTGGTCCTATTATTTCCGGTATTACTGCACTAATCCTTTTAATGCGCTATTTCGTACCAAATTCATATTTCTTATTTCATACAACTCTCGAAAAAACAATCGCTTCTACTTCTATTAATGTAGAAATGGTTCAAAACATGCTCTTTTCAACATTTGTATTGTTGAAAAGCTTATTTACAATAAGCAATTTATTGAATCCTTCCTTTTGGCTATTTTTATTTATCGCTATTTGTATTTCGGCCCATATCGCTTTAAGTAAACCAGACATTAAAGGATCAATAGACGGCATTATCGTCATGTTTATCGTGTTATTTTTATTCAATATAATAGCGGGACTGTTTCAGTACGATAGTAACCAGCTTATTGGAAAAATGATGAAGTATAATATGTATCTCATTGCGTTTTCTAGTGTGGCACTGTTGTTCTCTTGTATTTCTACACTTGTTAGTTTTGGTTTTTATAAAATAAGAGGAGGGCGTTCTATTTAAATAAAAGGGTATCCAATTACAACTGGATACCCTTTTATTTAAATGCATGTTCTTCATACAGATATTTGTCTGCTAATACGACCTCACAATTCTCTCCTTCTTCAAGGAATCTAGCAACAATCGAACAATGTGACACACCAACTATAAATAAAATACGCTCATCAGTTGATTCAATTAAACGAACAATATTTGAATACATAATTAAATTTCTTTTATACCACCATGTTAACCATTCCATCCCAACATATTGACCGAAATCACCAATGCGTGCCATATTTACATATAACTTATGTAGCTGATTAAATACTTCTTGATTATTCATTTCTTGGTAAAACTCAAGAACACTTTTAGTATCCGCTAAATTTATTTCTGGTACCAAACTAAATATTTCTTCAAATAAATCTGGTTGATTTTCTTTCACCCATTTATGTACATCCCAAACATCAGTAACTTCATTTCCACCCATCCAATCAATTGCATATACCTGTTTATGCTTTAAGTTTGTTGCCATTCTAAAACCAATTTGATCTATTTCATTTAATGCTAATTCGTATGCACCTATCTTGTACTGTTTAAAATTCTCATTTAATTTATCCTGCTTATCTGTAATACTTTCAACTGCAATTTTTGTTGGCTGGAATTTCTGTATGATAGAAACAAGCTCTCTAATTTCGGCTTGCCTCTTTTCCGATAATAATTCTTCATGCTCACTCATATGACAAGATCCCAGTATTAGAACTTTCGGTTTATTTTCTTTCATTTCCACCCTCCCCTTTTATTCTGACTATTCAATTCTACCAAAGTAAACTCAATTGTAAATAATTGTATTATGCAAAAAAGGCCATCTAACTTGCAATGGCCTTTACTTATATAATAACCTCTTATTTGTATAATTACAGTTCTCAACCGGCACACGAGCATGTCCCTCTTCATCGGTACACCATGACTGTGATTGGAAGGCAAGAAAAATACCGATCCATTCTTCTTCCTTCTCGAAGTGAATGAGTATTCCTCCGTCTTGCCATATGCCATCATCACCTTTCCATTTCTCTACATTTCCTTGATTCATGTGAATATCGTGTATCCCGTTTCCTGGTTCGAAATGAAAGTAAGAATCGGGTGTATTTTCTTCTGGTCCCCATCTTTCACCGAACGCGTAAATAATTGCTTTTTCTTCTATCGCTCGTTTTATATAATGTTCTATTTTTTCATTTAAATCATTGTCTACTCCTGCTTTTTCAGCAGGTAAAGGAATCATTTGTTTCGAATCAAATACATTACCTCTTACATAATCTAAAGCTACTTTCGGCTCATTGTTTTTTATTTCTGTAAAACCAAACGGTAACGTCGGTAAAATATGAATCGCTTCTGACCGAATATTGTCGCTTGCAAAATATAAAACTTCTGACGGGTAACTTTGCGACTTTACATTAATTGCAATACGATAATCTACTTCTGCTTCACCTTGTAAATGAACTTGATAATGAGGAGTTTTCCCTTTTCCGATCTTAGATTGTATAACGGTACCTTTTAACACGCCGTAGTTTTTTAGGGGCATATATTTCATCTCCTATTCATTTAGTAGAAGCTGTTCATATTTAAAACATTATCCAATCGTGCAAAAAATCCTCCTATGTTAGGAGGATTTTTAATTTCTCAACATATACCAAACAATAACCTCTACCACTACAAGTAACACCGCACCCAAAATCATTAACGTCGTCTTCTTTAATAGTTCATTTTCACGATACGGGATGTTACATAAATACGCACCTAGTGTAATCCGTGACGGACAAGCAATTGTCGCTA
The DNA here is from genome assembly GCF_055902415.1 of Bacillus sp. SSR7. Taxonomy (NCBI): domain Bacteria; kingdom Bacillati; phylum Bacillota; class Bacilli; order Caryophanales; family Bacillaceae; genus Bacillus; species Bacillus sp. SSR7. The sequence goes on from NZ_JBVVXV010000012.1 coordinate 28,776, forward strand.
CTGACGAGGCGGTGTTTTGAAGTGTTGTAACGTATTGCCACGGGAGTGCTACGTTTTGTGCCGTTTGCATTTGTAGTTTTATAAACATCGCATTTGAGCCTGCGTTACTACCTGTTAAAAAGCCACCGATTCCGCCGATAAACGGAGCAACGAAAACGAAAAAAGTTCCAAACGTTTCACCAGCTGTTTTTGCCAGTAATGCATGCATGCCAGATGCACCCATTAGTTCTGAAATGGCGATAAACATTGTCGTCGTAATCGCAAAGGGAATCCATTGTTTTATCGTTTGCGAGAGTGATTGTTTAATAATATTTGATGGAATTCGGAAGAAAATGATTGTAAATAAACAAGTCATACCTAGCCAAAAACCTGGCGAATATAGTAGCTCTAGTTTGTAAGAGTATGATTTTAAATCAAGAACCGCATATGATCTCAATAAGTCATGGAATACTGGTACAAGGCGAGAAAGTAAAATACAAACTGTTAGAAATATATAAGGGCTAATAATTTTTATAATAGATACTTCTCTCTCCGTTGTAGCAGCATGTTCTGTTATTAGGTTTTGTTCGTTTTTTCCTTTTAATTTAACAATAAGAAAGCCAAATGTAATGGTAACGATGGAACTTAATATACCTGCTAGTTCAACACTTACGTATGCGTTAGAAAGATAGATTCCAAGAGAAAATAATAGAAAGAAACCGAATCCTTCCTTCCACTTTTCAATAACCGCCTGCCAGCCGCCAACAACATATAAAGAAAGAATGACGAAATAAGCAAACATCGGGATACTTAATAGCGCTGTATTTGTACCGAGTGTTGTAAGAGGCATATTGATAAGTTGCGAACCGATAATCGTACCAGTTGCCATTGCTCCCCATGAACTAGCTAGTAAGCCGATAAACGAGAGCAGTACAGATTGAAACGGTTTATAGCCTAATGATAGAAAAATAGGTGCTGCAACCATAAAGCCAATTCCAAATCCACTTACTGATTCAATTAGTGGGCAAATACCAAAACACATAAGAAGCATTTGTAATAAACGATCGTGCGTAACTTCTTCTAAAAAACGTGCTACTTGATCGATGTACCCCATTTTGTTCATGAGGTGAAATAAAAAAATGCCGAAAAACAAAACGTACCCAACAATAAAACAAATTAACGAACCTTTAATCGTTGCGTGCACAGTTTCACTTATCCCTAGTTGAAACGTTGGCGAGAGTAAAACGATTCCAACAGACACAACGTAAGCAATTAAAGAAGACCTTAATGACGTTTGTTTAAATAAAAATAAACAAATGAAAATCATCATAATTGGGTTAAGTGCCAACAATATGGCCATGTTATCATCTCTTTTCATTAAAAATACAATTTTTAACTATTATATAACAGATGACATAAATTTCAATTGTTTTTGCAACAGATTTAAAAAAGGAGCCATTTAGCTCCTTTTTTGAATCAGTTCCATTTTCTCTTATCTTGAAAAACTCTCTGCTGCCTGATTATTTTGTCTAACACAACAAACACAATATAAGCACATATGACTTGCAATACAACATTCCCAAATTTCATTAATTCAAATGAACGGATCCATCTGAATAATTCATTTAATAATACAATCGAAACGATACTAAATAATTCTATACTAATCGAAAATAGACATATTTCTAAAATAGACTGTTCTTGAATGCGATTTAAGTTGGAAAAGATGAATACATATCCTAAAAATAGAGCCATCAACTCTATTTTTGTCATGCTAATGAGCCAAGCGTATAGTGGTACAGTTAGAAGTAGATATAGTAGTTTACGTCTTAGCATGCCTTCTCACCCTCTATATTATATGTATTTTCTGTATATTTTAACATTTATTACGCAAAACAAAAAGAAGAGACTTATGCCTCTTCTTTTTGTTTTGTTGCCTGTATGAATTCACATATTTCTTCTCGTTTTTCATTTTCTAACAGCTCGATCACTTTACTTCCAACCACAACTCCGTCACATATTGTAATCATTTCTTCTACATGTTCCTTCGTTGAAATACCGAACCCTGCTACTACCGGTAAATTCGTATGTGATTTTACTTTTTCTAAGTAACTATGAATCTCCTCTTTAAAATTTTGACGTACTCCTGTTACGCCCGCTACTGTAACGGCGTAGACGAATCCTTCTGATTCACTTGTAATTTTTTCGATTCGCTCAATTGGGCTCGTTACGGTAACGAGTGGGATTAAAGCGATATTTGCCGTTCGGAGAAGCGGTGCAATAATGTCTTGTTCTTCATACGGTAAATCTGGAACAATAATACCGTCTACCCTTGCTTCTATACAATTTTCAATGAATTGTTCTTTTCCGAATGCGAGTACTGGATTTAAATATGTCATAAGTACAAACGGAATTTGTACTTCTTTCCTTACCTCTATTAATGCTTGAAAAATGCCTTTTACTGTTACACCGCTATCTAGTGCTCGTTTCCCTGCTCTTTGAATCGTTGGGCCATCTGCAACTGGATCTGAAAACGGAATACCAATTTCAACGATGCTTGCTCCAGCCTCATCTAGAAAACGAATTCTTTCTTTTAATTTTTCAAGGCCACCATCTCCACCCATTACGTACGGAATAAATGCTTTCTTGCCATTTTCAAATGCTGCTTTAATTTTTTCTACTCCCATTTTTTACACCTCTTCCATATAACGTTTTATACTCTCTACATCTTTATCACCGCGGCCAGATAAACAAATGACAAGCCCCTCGTCTTTCTTCATTTGCGGTGCTAATTTTAATGCGTATGCGACAGCATGCGAGCTTTCTAACGCCGGGATAATCCCTTCTTTTTTCGTTAATAATTGAAATGCTTCTAACGCTTCTTCATCTGTAATCGAGTGATACGAAACGCGGCCAATATCTTTTAGCAAGCTATGTTCCGGCCCAACACCTGGATAATCTAGTCCTGCTGAAATAGAATGAGCTTCTTGAATTTGTCCCTCTTCATTTTGTAGAAGATACATCATCGATCCGTGTAAAACTCCGACGCTTCCTTTCGTTAAAGTAGCTGCATGCTGTTCTGTATGAACGCCTTTTCCAGCTGCTTCTACGCCGTAAAGAGCAACTTCTTCATCGTGTACGAACGGATAAAACATTCCCATCGCATTACTACCACCGCCAATACAAGCAACAACTGCTTCTGGTAATTTCCCTTCTAACGCTTCATATTGTTTTTTCGTTTCATTTCCAATTACACTTTGGAAATCACGGACAATTTGCGGGAATGGATGTGGTCCAAGAACGGATCCCATAATGTAGTGCGTATCATGCACGTGTGAAACCCAGTAACGAAGCGCCTCGTTCACCGCATCTTTTAATGTGCCGCTACCTGCCGCTACACTTTCTACTTTCGCTCCGAGTAATTCCATTCGAAACACGTTTAATTTTTGGCGTCTCACATCTTCTTCTCCCATAAAGATGACGCATTCTAAACCGAGAAGGGCACATACAGTAGCTGTTGCAACACCGTGTTGTCCAGCCCCTGTTTCAGCAACAACTTTTTTCTTGCCCATTCGTACTGCAAGAAGTGCCTGACCAATTGTATTATTAATTTTATGAGCTCCTGTATGGTTCAAATCTTCACGTTTTAAATAAATCTTTGCACCGCCGCAATACTTCGTCATATTTTCAGCGAAATAAAGCGGTGTTTCTCTTCCGACATACGTTTTTAAATAATAATTTAATTCTTTTTGAAACGCTTCATCTTCCATTGCCTCTTTATATGCTTCTTCTAGTTCTAATACAGATTGCATTAACGTTTCTGGAACGTATCGTCCTCCATATATACCGTAGTGACCTTTTTCATCTGGATATGCATAGTTCATTTGGAACACTCCTTTGCTTTTATAATAAATTGTTTTATTTTCTCTACATCTTTCTTTCCTTCTGTCTCTACTCCGCTACTTACATCGACCATGCACGGCTGAATAGTTCGAATCGCTTCTTCTATATTAAGAGCGTTTAAGCCACCAGCTAATATCGTTTTCTCTCGCAACTCTTTTGGCATATGCGTGAGTAACTCCCATGAAAATTTCTTTCCATTTCCTCCGTGAAACTTTTCTTTTGGGCTATCAAACAATATATAATCCGCTTCATATGTTTGAGCCTTTTTCATATCGTCCTTTGCAGTTACTCCGAGTGATTTTATAGACGGAATATTCAATCTTCTGATTTGATGATTATCTTCATCCCCATGTAGTTGCACATGCGTTAACCCGCATTCATCTGCAATTTTCTGAATCTCTTCTACTGATTCATTTACGAAAACACCGATTTTTAATACGGTTGCTGGAATCTCCTGAATGATTTCTTTCGCTCTCTTTGGATTGATTTTCCGCTTACTTTCTGCAAAAACAAATCCGAGTGCATCAGCTCCGTATTCACAAGCACGTTTTGCCGTTTCAACATCAGTGATGCCGCAAATTTTCACTTTCATATGTTCACCTTACAATCTTCAAAAAAGGTACGAATAGAAGATGATGTCATAAGTGCTTCTCCAACTAATACACCTTTCGCTCCAGCTCGTTTGACGCGAATAATATCTTCTTTTGAATGAATCCCGCTTTCACTAATCCAAAGTAATTTCTCCTCGTTTAATCGTTTTCCAAGCTTTTCTGTTTGGCTTAAATCGACTTCGAATGTTTTTAAATTACGGTTGTTAATACCGATAATGTGCGGATTTAATTGGATCGCAATTTCTAATTCCTGTTCATCATGAACTTCAACAATTGCTTCTAACCCTTTTTCTCGTACGTAGCTATATAGCTCTTTTAATTTCTCTTTCGTTAAAGCTGCTACAATTAATAAAATAATATCTGCGCCAGCTTCATACGCTCTATCAATTTGAATTGTATCGATTATGAAATCTTTACATAAAAGCGGAATGTTACTTTCTGCTCTTGCGGTTTGTAAATCATGAAACGATCCTTTAAAAAATTGACCGTCTGTTAAAACAGAAACTGCTCCTGCGCCGCATTCTTCGTATGTTTTCACTTGTTTTCGTACATCCACGTGTAAATTGATATCTCCTTTTGATGGTGATGCTCGCTTTACTTCTGCAATAACAGTAAACTGCTGTAATGCTTCTACGAGTGAATGTGTCTTTCTACTTTCTTTTATTGGTGTATATGTTTCATATAATGCCGCAACTTCCTTTTTCTTTTGGTCTACAATTTTGTCTAAAATCGTCCCCACTTTAATTCACCCTTTCTAATTTTTCGTTACTTGCTGCAATTAATAAGTTTAGTTTGGCTAATGCTTTTCCTGAGTCAATACTATGTGCCGCTAGTGTAATTCCTTCTTCAATCGTTTCTGCTTTTCCATTTGCGAAAAGGGCTAGGCCTGCATTTAATAAAACAGTATCGCGATAGACACTCTTTTCTCCACTTAATACGCCGAGCGTAATCTTTGCATTTTCTTTCGAATTTCCGCCTCTAATCTCTTCATTTTTCACTATTGAGAAACCATATTTCTCAGGTTCAATACTCGTTTCTACTATTTCATTATCTTTTAAAATGACAACACGATTTTCTCCTTGCAATGATGCTTCATCTAAAAATCCACTTCCATTTACGACAAGTGCTTGTTTTCTTCCTAGTTTCTGTAATACTTGCGCAACTGGTAGTAACATGTCTCGTTTATAAATGCCGACAAATTGTGTTTCTAAATTCACCGGATTCGTTAAAGGACCAATTAAATTAAAGATCGTCGGCACATTTAATTCTTTTCTTATTTTCATAATGCGCCTTAATGCTGGATGCATCGCTGGTGCGAATAAAAATGCAATGCCGACATGCTCTAATAAATAATCAATTTCGTTTGGCGTACTGCTAATATTTACACCGAGTTCTTCTAATAAATCTGCACTTCCTGTTTTACTAGAAACAGCACGGTTACCATGTTTTGCAACCTTTACACCAGCTCCTGCCAGTACAAATGCCGATGTTGTACTAATATTAAACGTTTGGGCACCGTCACCACCTGTCCCGCAATTGTCCATCGCTCCTTTTATATGATTCGAAAACGGTAATGCCTTTTCACGAAGAGCTCGGACGAGACCGTATATTTCTTCTGCAGTTTCACCTTTCGCTTTCAGTAAGACTAAGAAAGCTGCAATTTCACTTTCCAATATGTTTTCATTTAATAAAAGAAGCCCTGCTTTATACATTTCCTCTTCTGTTAAATGTTGTCCCTCCACTAATTTACGAAGATAGTTATTCATACTCTTTCCTCCTCTTTCACTTCGCCTAAAAAGGCACATATTAACTTTCCGCCTTCTTCTGTCGCGATTGATTCCGGATGAAACTGTAATCCGAAGAGCGGATAATAATTGTGACGGACTGCCATTATTTCTCCGTCTTCCATCGCTGTCGCTAATATGTCAAAACACTCTGGCAAGCTCGTTTGCTCTGCAACAAGAGAATGGTAGCGCATCGCTGTTAGCGGCTGTGTCACGTATGAAAAGATTGACGTTCCGTTATGTTTCACACGGGATGTTTTTCCGTGTTTAATGCGCTCTGCTCTTACAATATCTCCTCCAAATGCTGATATAATTGCTTGATGTCCAAGACAAATACCTAATATGGGAACGTTCTTATAAAAATGACGAATCACTTCAATACAAATGCCAGCATCCTCTGGTTTTCCTGGTCCTGGTGAAAGCACAATTCCTTTCGGCTTCATTTCTTCTAATTGTTCTATCGTTATTTGATCATTTCTTACGACAACAATATCCTCTTCGTATTCACCTAACAGTTGATACAAGTTATATGTGAATGAATCGTAATTATCAATCAGTACAATCATTTCATTACCTCCAAAAGCGCTCTCGCTTTATTTAACGTTTCTTCATATTCATCAACTGGGTCTGAATCGTAGACAATACCCGCTCCTGCCTGAACGTATGCTTTCTCATCTTTCACAACCATCGTTCGAATGGCGAGCGCCATATCAAGATTTCCTGAAAAACTAACGTATCCAACTGCACCGGCGTATACATTTCTTTTTTCATTCTCTAGCTCATTTATAATTTCCATCGCTCTAATTTTCGGAGCACCTGATACCGTCCCCGCTGGTAAACAGTACGCTAATGCATCAAATCCGCCCATTTGTTTTCGCAATATTCCGTAAACTTCAGATACAATGTGCATAACGTGAGAGTATTTTTCTACTTTCATATATTTATCTATCGTAACCGAGCCGATTTCACTCACTCTACCAATATCATTTCGCCCAAGATCTACAAGCATCATATGCTCTGCTCGTTCTTTCTCATTTTCTAACAGCTCTTTTTCAATTTCCGTATCTTCCTGCTTTGTCTTCCCTCTCGGCCTCGTACCAGCAATTGGATTTGTCATCACTTTATCCTCTCTTACCGATAGCAAACTTTCTGGCGAAGAACCGAGTACAACATAATCTTGAAACTCGATATAGAACATATATGGTGATGGATTGGCAATTCGTAGTTTTCGGTATAACGCGAATGGATCACCAATACATTCACTTTGTAAACGCTGGGATAATACGACTTGGAATATGTCCCCAGCCCCGATGTATTCTTTCGCCGTTTCTACCATAACGCAAAATTCTTTTTCCGTTATAGAAGAAGTGAATGATAATGTTGATCTTATTTCAGTTACTTCCGCTTCTTCTCCCTGTAGCACTTCCTCTTTGTATACTCGCAGCCTTTCGTATACTTCTTCATAATCTGCTGAATCATCTTCCCTACATACATATACAAACGACAACTTTTGACGTAAGTGGTCATACACGATAAACTCACGGTACAGTAAAAGGTGTACCTCTGGAATATTCAATGGATCGTGTAAATCTGTTCCAATGTTTTCATATTGCCGAATAACGTCATAGCCAATATAACCAACTGCTCCTCCGCAAAAAGGAAATGGACTGTCTACTTGAGCTGACGCAATCACTTCTTCTAACACTTGTAGTACGTTACCTTGTAACTTTTCTGTTTGACCGAAAATCGTTCGTTCCACTTCCGTACCAACGCTTTTCACTTCTCCATAAGGATTACATCCTAAGTAAGAATAACGCCCTTTATCTTGATGAAGCTGTGAACTTTCTAATAAGAATTTCTTCTTCCCTTTCATACGTCTATATAAAGAAATTGGCGTAATGCTATCTCCTTCTTCTTCAGCGATTACTAAAAATGTCTTTCTCTCTCTTTTTTGTTTTATAAATTCTTCTTTCGTCATCATGTCCTTCACCTCGCCCTGAAAAATAAAAAAGTCCCCTACATATCGAAAATATGTAGAGGACGATAAATATACCGCGGTACCACCTCGTGTTGGATGCAAAAGCATCCCGCTTTGTTCAGGTACAAAATATATACCTTATCCTTGTAACGGCGGAACCCGGGTTGCCTACTGAAAATAATTGTTCAGCATACCTCTCGTAAGCCCATTCCGTATATGACACCGCACCGGGTTCCCACCTATCCCCGGCTCTCTGTAACGTCTCCAATATACGTACTCTTCTTACTTCAACGATTTCATTTATTTAATTTTTTATACACAAAAAGGGAGTACTCATCCTATAAAAAGGACGGGTACTCCCGTGGTGCCACCTTAATTCGTTACGAATGTAACGCACTTTACCGTATCAAAAACAATACGTGTCTCTTGTATCGATGAGATCATGTCGCCAAAGCCTACTTCTTTCGTTTCGGTTTGGAAGCTCCGAAGCCCATTCCACATCAATTCCATACTGATTCGCACCAACCATCAGCTCTCTGACATGTTCATCATGTGTACTCTTCTTCATCAACGCTTGCATTTTTTTAAGTTGCACTCATTATAGACCTGACTTTTTTCACAAGTCAATACTTTTTTAAAAATTTTATTTTTCTTTCCTTTCAATATTATATTGACAAAACAACCGCTTTTTATGTAAATATAATAAATACTCTATTAAAAATAAGGTTTTTTTGTATGAATATTATATATTAAAAAAGTAAAATAACATCAAAAAACGCTTACATTTCTGAAAATTCATATTTCTGTATGGATTTTTCAGAATAATCATGATAGATTATAAATATGCATAACGCATCAAAAGACATGACAAAAGGAAGGGGAACTACATGAGTACGCAGATGTTAACTTTAACTTCTATCTCTATTTACATGCTCGGGATGTTAGTAATTGGCTATTTCGCCTACAAACGAACGTCCAACTTAACAGATTATATGCTTGGCGGGCGTACACTAGGCCCCGCAGTAACAGCATTAAGTGCTGGAGCATCCGATATGAGTGGTTGGCTTTTAATGGGATTACCCGGTGCAATGTTTAGCGTTGGATTAAGTAGTAGTTGGATTGCGATCGGCCTGACACTAGGCGCATACGCAAACTGGCTATATGTCGCTCCTCGCTTACGTACCTACTCTGAAATTGCAAACAACTCTATTACTATCCCAGAATTTTTGGAACACCGTTTCCACGACAAATCTCACATGCTACGCTTAGTATCCGGACTTGTTATTATGATTTTCTTTACTTTTTATGTAGCTTCAGGATTAGTTTCAGGCGCTGTATTATTTGAAAATTCATTTGGTATGAACTACCATGTTGGATTATTCATTGTAGCTGGTGTTGTTGTCGCTTACACATTATTTGGTGGTTTCTTAGCAGTAAGTTGGACAGACTTCGTGCAAGGAATCATTATGGTAGTTGCTCTTATTCTTGTTCCTATCGTAACAATTATGAATTCGAACGGACTTGGACCTGCATTTGATACAATTCGTTCTGTAGATCCAACACGTTTAGATATTTTTAAAGGTGCCTCTACTTTAGGGATTATTTCTTTATTTGCATGGGGCCTTGGTTATGTTGGACAACCTCATATTATCGTACGCTTTATGGCGATTTCCTCTGTAAAAGAAATTAAAAGCGCACGAAGAATTGGTATGAGCTGGATGATTTTCTCTGTTGTCGGAGCTATGTTTACTGGCCTTATCGGTATTGCTTACTACTCACAACAAGAGTTAACATTATCTAACCCAGAAACAATTTTCCTTGAACTAGGAAAAATTTTATTCCACCCACTTATTACTGGATTTTTATTAGCAGCGATTTTAGCAGCGATTATGAGTACAATCTCATCTCAGTTACTCGTTACTTCTAGTGCTATAACAGAAGATTTATATCGTACATTCTTTAAACGTTCTGCTTCTGATAAAGAACTTGTATTTGTCGGTCGTATGGCTGTACTTGTTATTGCATTAGTTGGGTGCGCTTTAGCGTTTAAACAAAATGATACGATTTTAGCTCTTGTTGGATACGCTTGGGCTGGATTTGGTTCTTCATTCGGACCTGCTATTTTATTAAGCTTATATTGGAAACGCATGACGAAGTGGGGCGCACTTGCTGGTATGATTTCTGGTGCCGCTACAGTCATTATTTGGACTCAATTCAAATTCTTAAAAGAATTCTTATATGAAATGATTCCTGGTTTCACTATTAGTTTACTAGTAATCGTAATTGTTAGTTTACTAACACAACCTTCAAAAGAAATTGAAGAGCAATTTGAGAATTTCGAAAAACAACATAATCATAATCTATAAAGGAAAAGCTCTGCTGTTATTGTATCAGCAGAGCTTTCTTTATATCAAAGTTCGACAATCTTCTGCTCGAATTTAACAATTTCTTTATGTTTCATTAAATTAAACGTAACACTACTCCTTTATAGTAGTACTATCAGCACTTATACAGAAAGGGGACTCCAACATGTTAGCAGCTTTCCAGCAACAACAAACACGAAAATTTTCACCTATCACAAATACTTCTGCGTCTTGTTTGAACATACAACCTAATCCACCTAAAATTTCAATTGCTCCTTCTGTTATTTCAGTCATTGGTGTTCATATGGAAAAAAACAAGTTAAAAGTAAGAACGGGACAAAGCACTGAGCTATCAGCTTCTGTTTTGCCAGTGCAAGCAACGAATAAAGAACTTATTTGGACAAATATGAATGCTGATGTTATCACACTGTATCCAAAAGGAGACACGGTAACGATTACTGGAAAAAGTGCAGGTAGAGCAGTCGTAATTGTTACAACTGCTGAAGGAAAGTTCCGTGACCTATGTATGATTCATGTACAACCTTATATGACAAATCCAAAGTAAAAGAGTGGCTTCGTAGCCACTCTTTTACTTTGTTTCAATGTGTGAATTTTTACTTGTAACGAGATTGATGAATTGCTCTTTATCTTTAGGAGAAATAATTTCTGTTTGATGTGCACCGTAAACAATTTCAAGTCGATCAAACGATAAGGCATAGGCTGCTACTGGATTTTTCGTATTTGAAATTCGTTTTATATCTCGTATAAATATGCGCTTTTTAACGAAACCCGATTTAATAGTAATTCTTTCTTCTCCGACGATATATTTTGTTGAAAACCAACTCCACATAAATAAGATGGCCAATGGGATTGTGAAAAATAAAAGAAAATATTCTCTTCCTGCAAATATTGGAGCAAAACAGGCTCCAATGACAACGAAAAAAATCGGATATAACCATACATCTTTTTTTGATGGAAATTCCACTAAACTTCTCCTCTCTTGATTTAAGTCAATGAACCTCCTCTTCTTCTCTATTACAATGAAAACACCATTAGGATAGGAGGACGTATTATGACTGAACGAAAGTATGCATTACTTGCTGGCTCTTCTCTTCTTGTTATGGCATTCATTGCATTTTTTTCTTACGGTTTTGTTCATGGAAATCTCGTTGTACAAGAAAACGCGAGCGTGACATTCCATAATATCCAAACTTCAAATTCACTTTTCAAAGCGGAAATCTTCGGTTGGATTATCATTTTCATTACTGATATTGTCGCCGCGTGGGCTCTTTATTTCTTTCTAAAACCAATTCATACTAGCCTCTCATTACTAGCTGCCTTGCTTCGTCTTATGTATACAGCAATACTTGGAATCGCCATATTCAATTTAATATTGGCATTGCTACTTTCAAAAAGTATGATTGCGAATCCAGAAACATATGTGATGTTGTCTCTCAGTGCATTCGAATACATTTGGTCTGTAGGGTTAATCATTTTCGGCTTACATCTTTTCGTTTTAGGTTATGTAGCTTTTCTATGTAAACATATACCGAAATGTATTAGTATACTACTATTCTTGGCTTCTATCGGTTATATCGTAATTCACGTCATAAATACAATGTTTTCACAATATGATGCGATGATTTCCATTCTTAATGTTGTCTTTCAACTACCGATGATCGCAGGTGAACTCGGATTTAGTATATGGCTATTGATTAAAGGTGGAAAAAACACTACTGTTTGAGTCGTTTCTTAATTCTGCTTAATGATTCTGGCGTAATACCTAGATAACTTGCCAATTGATATTGAGGAACACGATTGATTAAATGCGGTCGTTTTTGTAATAATGATTTGTAACGCTCTTCTGGTGTCGATGCAATGAATAATGAAAGTTCTTCTTGTACCTCACCGAAATTGTATTCAATCATTTGGCGTGTCATTTCTTCTAATTGTGAATATTTCTTATACATGTCCTTTTCACTGTGCAGGTCGCCAACTACAACTAGACAATCTTCTAAACACGTTAACGTATGCGGGGATGCTTTATCTTGTTTATGGTGATTAAAATTTACGATTGCTTGTTCTTCTGTATAGAAATTTGATGTAACCTCTTTCCCTGTTTCATCTATACAATGTTGCCTAATACATCCCTGTAATACAAAATAACATTTCGAAGGGACATCTCCTTGCCTTAAGAGCACTGTTCCTTTTTTATATTCTCCAATTTGTAATTCACTGAGAATCATGTGCTGCTCTTCTTCACTTAGTGTTGTAAGGTTCTGCATATACTTCTTTAATATTTCTTCCATTTCCCTCCCCCTTCCTCCCCTATATTTCTGTAAAACAAAAAGAGAAGTATTACAACTTCTCTTTTCCCCTCTAACATTATAATTCCTGTGTATAAGCCGGCTCATTTACTACATTTTTTGCTGTTCGTTTTTGTTGCTGTAGTAAGAAAACAGATACACCAAACAATACGAGCATGCTACCGATCATTTGCATAGCATTTAGTCTTTCACCGAGTAAGAAGAACGCTAGTATAGATGCTCCAACGGGTTCTCCTAAAATACTCATCGAAATTGTTGTTGCATTTACGTAGTTTAATAACCAATTATTAATGACGTGTGACACTGTCGGCACGACCGCAAGTAAAAGAAAAACGGTCCAATCCCACTTTGTATAACCCGTAAAAGGCACTTGCAACACTATATTATAAATCCCCATAAAAATACCTGCGAATGCAAAAACGGTAAAGCTGTAAATCCAGTGTGATACTTTCTTTACTGTCGTTTGGCCGATAAATAAATAACCGACAACTGCTATTACACTTAAAAAGGATAATATATCGCCATAAATTGCTTGTTCACTTAGTCCTAAATCTCCCCAACCAATACACACTACACCTAATATCGCAATTCCCATTGTCGCAATGGCTGAGTATGTTGTTCTTTCTTTAAATAAGAAAAAACCTCCAACTAAAGATACGATTGGTTGAAGCGCTAAAATAATTGTCGAACTCGCAACTGTTGTATGCTTTAAAGATTCAAACCATAAAAGAAAATGAAGTGCTAAAAAGAAACCAGATCCGATTAAAAATCCCCAATCTTTTATTTGAATCTTACTAAACTCTTCCCGTTTTTTCCAAACAATAGGCAGCATAAGAAGTACGATAATCCATAATCGATACATACTTAATATGGAAGATGGTGCCGAGGACATCTTTACAAAAACTGCTGCGAATGAAATGGCTATAATGGAAATAGCTAATGGTAGCGCGATTGATCTTTCTTGTTTCAAATTCCGTCTCCCCTCTCACCTGTCAAAAATCCCACTTCATTATATCCGTTTTCTTCCCTAACTTAAATACTAATTTTTTAGATTCTTCGTACCATTATGGTAAAATAGAAACGAAAGCACCTATTAGTGAATATTTCTTTCTTTTTCACTACAAGCGTCGCTCTTACAATCATTACAGTAAATTTTTATTTAGGGGGATCTACATGAATCAAACAATTGGGAGAATTGAAGAGATTTCATTTTATAGTGCATCACTTCAAGAAGATGTTACACTTCTCGTTTACTTACCAGTAAATTACACACCGCTGCACAAACATACAGTAGTCATTGCACAAGATGGCAGAGATTATTTTCAGCTTGGTAAAGCACACCGTGTAATTGAGCGCCTTCGTGAAACTGAAGAAATTGACCGTACAATTATTGTCGGTATTCCATATAAAAATGTACACGATCGTAAAGAAAAATATTTCCCAAGCGAAGTTAAAAACGCTGCTTATATTCGTTTCCTTGCTCATGAACTTGCGCCATATATCGATGAAAATTATCCAACGTACCAAATGGGAAAAGGTCGTGTGTTAATTGGTGATTCACTTGGCGGAACGGTTTCCTTTATGACCGCACTGATGTATCCGCATACATTCGGTAAAGTCGTTATGCAATCACCATTTGTGGATGAAACAGTAATGAACTTAGCAAAAGACTTCAAAAATCCGGAGGCGCTAGAGCTTTATCACGTTATTGGGACAGAAGAAACGGCTGTAAAGCGTACTGATGGACAAGTATCTGATTTCGTAGGGCCGAACCGTGAACTGAATACGCTTCTGACAGATAGAAATTTCATCACGCATTACGAGGAGTTTGAAGGTAATCATACGTGGAAATATTGGCAAACTGATTTACCGAAAGCTTTATCTCATATGCTATCAATGAAATAATAGAGAGCAGTATTCAGAATAATTTGATATAATAGATTAAGAGAGTTATTTTCTCAAAATCTAACTAGACTTACAAAGGGAGGAATTGGAACATGAAATTAGGCATTGTAATTTTTCCATCTAAAATGATTCAAGATAAAGCGAACGGATTGCGTAAACGTTATGATCCACACTACGCATTAGTTCCGCCACATATTACATTGAAAACACCCTTTGAGACGCAAGACGAACAATTAGAATCGATTGTAAACGAGTTACATACAATCGCAAGTAAAACGAACCCTTTTACCCTTCACGTTGGAAAAGTTGGTTCATTCGCACCTGTTAATAATGTTCTTTATTTTAAAGTAGAAAAAACACCAGAACTTACTTTCTTAAATGAGGAAATGCACAGCGGGTTCTTTACACAAGAACGCGAATACGCTTTCGTACCTCATTTAACAATCGGACAAGGCTTATCTGATGCAGAGCATGCTGATGTACTAGGTCGATTACGTATGAAAGATTTCTATTATGAACAACCAATTGACCGCTTCCACCTTCTATATCAATTAGAAAACGGAACATGGACTGTACACGAAACATTCCGCCTTGGAAAGGGGAACAACTAATTTGCATGCACAGATCGTACAAACGGACGAACAACTAAGAGATGCATTCTCTGTACGTAAGCAAGTATTTGTAAATGAACAGCAAGTTTCTGCCAAAGAAGAGTATGATGAGTTTGAAGAAACTTCCATACACGTCGTTATATATGATAATGATGTTCCCGTTGGTGCTGGGCGTTTTCGCACCATTGATGGGATTGGAAAAATGGAACGCATTTGCGTACTAGCTTCCCATCGTAAAAAAGGAATTGGAAAAATTGTTATGGATGCACTTGAAGCATATGCGAAGGAAAACTCGCTACAAAAATTGAAGTTGCATGCTCAAACACATGCTGAAGATTTCTATAAGAAACTTGGATATGTAACGAGTTCTGATGTATTCATGGAAGCAAATATTCCTCACGTCGTTATGATAAAAGAATTGTAATTTGAAAACAGGAGGTATCCCCTCCTGTTTTTTACATTGCTATTTTCTTTTTCTTCCGCTAAAGTTAAATGTTGATGCTATAGTTTTGAAGGTGAATGTATGACACAAGAAAAATTTTCACAAAAATCATTAACGCACGCTGATATTCCGCGTGCAACATATCATATTCCGAAAACATCTACCCATTTAATTATGGAAGAAGATGCAGATGCGGCGTATTTCCGCGCTCTCGAACAACAAAATGTATTTTTAAACGAAAAACAATTAGAGGCCGTTCGAACGACAGAAGGTCCTGTTCTTACATTAGCTGGTGCCGGAAGCGGGAAAACATCTGTTTTAACAACTCGCGTAGGTTATTTAGTAAATGTGAAACAAGTTCATCCGCGAAATATTTTATTGCTTACATTTACACAAAAAGCGGCTGAAGAAATCCGAAATCGTGTAGCGAATTTACCAGGTATGAATCATGCCGCAAGTAGCTACGTTGTTGCTGGTACGTTCCACTCTGTCTTTTTAAAATTACTTCGTAGTCAAGGATATAATCAACAAATTTTAGCAAACGAAAAACATAAACAAATTATGATAAAGAAAATTTTAAAAGAATTACGTTTAAAAGACGATTATGATGCTGAAACGATGCTCGCGATGATTTCACTTGAGAAAAACAAATTGAATCGTCCGAAAGATGTAAAAGCAAAAACACCCGTTGAACAAGAATTTAAAGAAGTATACGAGCGTTTTGAAGAAGTGAAACAACGATATAATTATATTGATTTCGATGACATCTTATTAGAAACATATTATATGTTAGAAAATAACGCTCCTTTGCTTACCCAATTACAACAACGTTTCCACTATATTGAAGTAGATGAGTTCCAAGATACATCGTATGCTCAATATGAAATTGTAAAATTGTTAGCTTCGCCAAGAAATAATTTATTTATCGCAGGTGATGACGATCAGGCGATATACGGTTGGCGAGGGGCAAGTCACCAAATTATTTTATCTTTTCCAAAAGAATTTGATAACACTACAATTATCGCCCTTAATACGAATTATCGATCCAATCCTTTTATCGTCGGACTTGGAAATGAAGTGATCAAACTAAATCAAGAACGGTTTGATAAAGAGCTATATTCTGTTCGTGAAGAAGGCGTACAACCTTTTTACGCAAGACCGGCTACAACTCTTGATGAAGCAAATCAAATTTTGCAGCTCATTCAAGAAAAGGTTGATAGCGGTGAACGAAGCTATAAAGATTTTTGTTTGCTGTATCGTACACATTCTGTAAGCCGTTCGTTACTTGATCAGCTTACCATTCATAAAATCCCATTTATTAAGCACGGTGCGAGTCAGTCATTTTATGAACATTCGTTAATTAAGCCTGTATTGGATCATTTACGACTAGTAATTGAACCATTTCGATTAGAATCACTTTCAAACATATTGCCAACGATGTATATCGGACGTGATGATTGTATTTCATTTATTGAACGTGAACAATGGAAATATGGGGAAGGTCGTTTCCCTTCTCTTCTTCATTTCTTATTATTAAATCCGAGCTTAAAACCTTTTCAAGTGAAAAAGGTAAATGAGCGTATCGATTTTATTAAATTTATAAAAGAATTAGAACCGAAAAAAGCATTAAAAGAAATTATTCATGGTAAAGGAAAGTATTTAGAGTACTTACAAAGTAACGATCGTTCTTCCTTTACGATGCATAAAGATATACAAGAAGAAATGTTAGAAGAATTAATGGAGTCTGCTACTCGTTTCACCGACATTCCAGCTTATTTACAATTTATTGATGAAGCAATTCAAGGGCAAAAAGAAATGGAAGCATTAAAAACAATGCCACAAAAAGATGCTGTTTCGCTTATGTCTATTCATAACGCAAAAGGCCTTGAATTTCCATGTGTCTTTTTACTCGGGGCGAGCGATGGTATTCTGCCTCATACTTCTTCTTTAAAAGATGCAAATGATCGTGTTACAGAGACTTCTGAAGCTTTAGAAGAAGAACGCCGACTACTTTATGTCGCAATTACACGTGCGAAAGAAGAATTGTATATTTCCTCTCCGCAATTTTTTAGAGGAAAAAAATTAGATATATCTCGCTTTTTGTATACTGTGCGAAAAGATTTACCTGAAAAGACATCCACGAAATAAGGATGTCTTTTTTTATATTGCAATATGTACATCCCTCCTATATAAATTCCCTCTTTTTATCATAAGAATTAACGTAATATCAACCATATCCCACTCATATTGTAATAGTGTATGTCAGAACTCACGAGAAGGAGTGAACATAATGAGCTGCAATTGTAACGAAGATCATCAACATGATTTTGATTTCAACTGTGTATCTAATGTCGTTCGTTTTATACATGAACTACAAGAATGTGCAACAACAACATGCGGATCTGGTTGTGAAGTCCCATTTTTAGGAGCACATAATAGCGCATCAGTAGCAAATACACGTCCTTTTATTTTATACACAAAAGCCGGAACACCATTTGAAGCATTCGCGCCATCTGCAAGCCTTTCTAGCTGCCAATCTCCAATTTTCCGTGTCGAGAGTATAGATGATGATGATTGCGCTGTATTGCGTGTATTAACTGTAGTATTAGGTGATACTTCTCCTGTGCCACCTGGTGACGATCCAATCTGTACGTTTTTGGCTGTACCAAATGCAAGATTAATATCGACCAACACTTGTCTTACTGTTGATTTAAGTTGCTTCTGCGCTATTCAATGCTTACGTGATGTTACGATTTAAAACTAAATAATGAGTTAAGCATGGATTGGGTGGCAGAATTATCTGCCACCCAATCCATGCTTAACGAGTATTATTATGTAAATTTCTTAAAATTGGGAACTTGTCTAGAACATAGAACCTGTCCCTTTCATTAACTGAAAGTAGAAACAGATAAAGGAGTGAAAAACATGTTCTCTTCTGATTGCGAATTTACAAAAATCGATTGTGAGGCGAAACCAGCTAGTACACTACCTGCCTTCGGTTTTGCTTTCAACGCGTCTGCACCTCAGTTCGCTTCATTATTTACACCACTACTATTACCTAGCGTAAGTCCAAACCCAAATATTCCTGTTCCTGTAATAAATGATACAGTAAGTGTCGGAGATGGCATTCGAATTCTACGAGCTGGTATTTATCAAATCAGTTATACATTAACAATTAGTCTTGATAATGTACCTACTGCACCAGAGGCTGGTCGTTTCTTCTTATCATTAGGTACACCGGCTAACATTATTCCTGGATCAGGTACAGCGGTTCGTTCTAACGTTATTGGTACTGGTGAAGTAGACGTATCCAGTGGTGTTATTCTTATTAACTTAAACCCTGGTGACTTAATTCAAATTGTACCAGTTGAGTTAATTGGAACTGTAGACATCCGTGCTGCAGCATTAACAGTTTCACAAATTGGTTAGTAAAAAGCGGTATTTCTTCATTGAAATACCGCTTTTTATATGTATAATAAAAAACACTCACAGTAGCATGAGTGTTTCATTCTTCATAGTGTTTTATTGTATTCTTCTTTTTCCCACAATTGCATCCTTTTTTCTTCACAAATCCTTGTTGTTGCAATTGTTCTTGATATGCCTGTTGTTGTGCATGGTGCTGTTGCTGTATGTTATACCATTGCTGCAGGTCATATGAATTTCGCCTTGGATTATTGCTCACAGCAAACATCTCCTCTACTGTCAATTCTGTCTATTTACTATATGAACAACTCTTTATTTCCGTTCCCTCATTCTTTTAAACTCCGCTTTTTCTCGTATTATGAAAATATATTATTCTCCCATAAAGTATCCTGTAATCGTTTCAATGATTGCTGCTGCTCCTGCAATAGCTAATAACGCAAGTAACGGTTCTGCAACGATAGGGATCCAATTATATAACACTAATAAAAAAGCACTAACCCATACACCTGTACACCAATAACAGCTTAATAATTCGCCAATCCACTTTCTTAATCCTTTACCTTTTACTTTTGTAAAAGTTGATACACTTCCATCCGGCTCTTTAATCTCTAATTCGTCAATAAACGGTCTTCGCAAAAAAGCTGTAATTTTATCATAAACAATTAAACGGGTGAGCCTAAAAGCCGCTAACGCGAAAATAAAAAATAAAAGCCAACTTGTAAACAGCATGATTCCACCTTCCCTTATCTTCTTTCGCCTATTTAAAAAAAAAGGTCTTGAGATTGTGACCAAATCTCCTCGACTCCAATATCTTATTAATGTAAATACAAACAAGAAGATAAGGAGTGACATTAATGAGTTGTAACGAAAATAAACACCATGGCTCTTCTCATTGTGTAGTTGACGTTGTAAAATTCATCAATGAATTACAAGATTGTTCTACAACAACGTGTGGATCTGGTTGTGAAATCCCATTTTTAGGGGCACACAATAGTGCTTCAGTAGCAAATACACGTCCTTTTATTTTATACACAAAAGCTGGAACAGCATTTGAAGCATTTGCACCATCTGCAAGCCTTGTTAGCTGCCAATCTCCAATTTTCCGTGTGGAAAGTGTAGATGATGATAGCTGTGCTGTGCTACGTGTATTAACTGTTGTATTAGGTGACGGTTCTCCTGTACCGCCTGGTGATAATCCAATTTGTACGTTTTTAGCTGTACCAAATGCAAGATTAGTATCGACTAACACTTGCCTTACTGTTGATTTAAGCTGTTTCTGTGCTATCCAGTGCTTACGCGACGTTTCTATCTAATAAGTGAAGTAAACTAAAAAACTATTGGGGTGGTAGAAGATTTCTACCACCTTTACATATTTAAAAGCCAGCCATACTAATTGATTGGATATCATCTATAGACAACTTAATATCTCGCATGCTATTTGGTGGCATAATCGCTACAATTCCATTACGATACGATATGATTGATCCAACATATGAGACTGTAGCTGTTTTTATTCTGCACCTTACTTTCGGAATATAATGAGGGCGATTTAATAAAAAATGAATTCTCTCTTCGTTATTCATATCCTTAAATGATTTATTATATGGAACAGTTCTCACTGGCTCTTGCTGTTCTTGTACTCGTTCCTCTTCTTCTATTTTCCCTTCCACTTGCTGCTCCTCTTGTTGTTCCTGTTCTTGTTCTATGACCTCTTCCACAGCACTACTTACAACATTTTCGTTTCTATTACTTTCCTCTCTTCGATCCTCATTTTCAAAGTTTGTTAAGATAATTCTTTTTATTTTCGGTGCAGCAAGTTCCAAACTTACTTGCGCAATATATAACAACGGTTTTCCAACTGTTGAACTTTTATTTTTATTCTTCACACTCGTCCCTCCCACTTCCATACGTAGCTGGATAAAGTGAAACTTTAATCAGTGGGGGGGTTCTTCATCCCCCACTGATTATTAGCCCTAACCAATCGGACTTTTATGGGCAGTTGATCCCCCACCTAACTTCTTTGCTTTCGCTGAATTTTGAGGTGGGGGTCTTACTGCCCATTAAAGTCGGATAAATCGTGTACTACTATAGTTATATTCATCACATGGTAAGAACTTTCGTTAAAAATCGTTCTTTCGAAGAACAAATAAAAAGGACAATCTCTACATGTTGAGATTGTCCTTTAACATTTAATATTATAATTATCCTAGGATATGATACCCTGAATCAACGTGAATGTTTTCTCCTGTTACGCCGCGTGCTAAATCACTGAATAAGAATACTGCCGTATCCCCAACTTCTTCTGGAGTTGTTGTACGACGAAGTGGTGCGCGCTCCTCAATTTCTCTTAAGATTGAGTTAAAGTCGCCTACACCTTTTGCAGATAACGTACGAATTGGACCTGCTGAAATAGCGTTAACGCGAATGCCATGTTGACCTAAATCGTTCGCTAAATATTTCACGCTCGCTTCTAATGAAGCTTTTGCAACGCCCATAACGTTATAGTTTTTCACAACGCGCTCGCCGCCAAGATATGTTAACGTTAAAATATTTCCGCCTTCTGTCATTACTTTCTTCGCTTCTCTTGCTACAGCTGTTAAGGAGAATGCACTAATATTTTGTGCAAGTAAAAATCCGTCGCGAGAAGTATCTACAAATTCACCTTTTAAGTCGTCACGATTTGCAAAAGCAATACAGTGTGCAACACCGTGAATTGTACCAACTTCTTGCTTGATTGTTTCAAAACAAGCGGTAAGTTCTTCATCATTTGTTACATCACAAGGTAATACAAGTGATTCTTGTCCTTCTAATGTATCCGCTAATTCACGAACGTTTCTCTCCAAACGTTCTCCTGCATATGTGAAGATTAATTTTGCACCTGCATTATGCAAAGAGCGAGCAATTCCCCATGCAATACTTCTTTGGTTCGCAACGCCCATAACAACAAATGTTTTCCCTTGTAATAGTTCCATGATATATCCTCCCAGAAATACTTATACTTGTTATTAGTACCTGATACTATAATTATAGTATCATAAAACCTCTTAAAGGCAAACAAAAAAGTCATTAACTTAAAATGTTAATGACTTTTTGTTTCTATAAAAAAACGCTCTAACCCTTCTTCCCAGGAAGGCATTTGTAAAAAACCATTTAATCGTAGCATATTATGTTGGAAAATAGAATATTTTGGTCTCGCTGCCGCCGCTCCAAATTCTTCAGTTGAAACCGGTAATACATCCACTTTCATATTTGCATACGAAAATATTTTCTTTGCAAATTCAAACCAAGAACATGATCCTCTATTGGATACGTGATACGTACCGTATAAAGAAGTATGAATGAGCTTATTAATCATTACATTTAAATCCGCCACATACGTAGGAGAACCGATTTGATCCACTACAACAGATACTTCTTCTCTTTCTTTCCCTAATCGCATCATCGTTTTCACAAAATTATTTCCATACTTACCATATAACCACGATGTACGAACGATAAAGTATTTATTATGTAACTCTTTGACGAACTGCTCTCCCGCATATTTAGAAGCCCCATATATATTTATCGGCGCCGGATTATGAAATTCATCGTACCCTTCCGGTCTATCACCTTGAAATACATAATCCGTACTAATATAAACTAACTTCGCCCCCACTAATTGTGAGGCAACTGCTACATTTCGAGCCCCTATTGCATTTATTCTAAAAGCAAGATCTCGTTCTTTCTCAGCTTGATCAACCTTCGTATACGCTGCACAATGAATAATGATATGTGGCCTTATTTCTTGTACTACTTGCTGCACTTTGGATATATTTGTTATATCTAGTAACTTTTTATCAAATGGATATATGTCATATTCTTCAGGATTTAACTCTTCTTGTAGTTGCTTTCCCAATTGACCATTTGCTCCTGTTATGATAATCCGTTCTCTCATTTATATGCCCCTTACTTTTTTAATGGTTTCCACCATTCCTCATTCTTCTCATACCATTGCACCGTTTCTTGTAACCCTTGCTCAAACGTATACTTCGGTTCCCAATCAAATTCATTCTTCATTTTCTCTGCATCAATCGCATAACGGCGGTCGTGTCCTAAACGGTCTGTCACATATTCAATATCCTTTTCCGTTTTTCCTAAGAGAGTAATAATTTGTTCCACAACATCTATATTTGTTTTTTCATTATTTCCACCTATATTATATACTTCTCCTATACGTCCCTTATGCAAAACAACATCAATCGCACTGCAATGATCCGTTACATGTAGCCAATCTCTTACATTTAATCCATCTCCATATAACGGTAATTTTTTTCCTTCGAGCGCATTCGTAACCATTAACGGAATTAATTTTTCAGGATATTGATACGGTCCATAGTTATTGGAACAACGCGTTACGATAACTGGTAATTGATATGTTTTATAATAAGATAAAGCTATCATATCGGCGCTCGCTTTGCTTGAAGAATATGGACTATTTGGAGCTAACGGGGTTTCCTCGGTAAATCGCCCTGTTTTTCCTAAAGATCCATACACCTCATCCGTTGATACTTGCACGAGTTTAATATGCGGATATTTTTTTACTAATTCTAATAAGGTGACTGTCCCAATTACATTTGTATCATAAAAAGGGATCGGATTTTCAATACTACGGTCCACATGTGATTCAGCTGCGAAATTGACAATGACTTGCACATCACGTTCCTGAATAACATGCTCCAGCAGCTCTCCATTTTGAATTTCCCCTTTTACAAAAGAGTAATTCGGGTGATTTTGAAGAGACTTCACATTATTTAAATTCCCGCTATATGTTAATGCATCGAAATTAATAATTTTATATGTTTCATAGCTTTGTAACATATAATGCACAAAATTACTTCCAATAAATCCAGCTCCACCTGTTACTAATATATTCATAAACAACTCTCCTACTCAAAAACTATCTTCACATTCCTGGAGTGATGGTAATATTCGATCTTTGTCAGACAAAATAGGACTTGTTACCGGCCATGGAATTGCTAATTCTTTATCACCCCAAAGCACCCCTGAATCATGATCAGCACTATAATACTCATCTACTTTATACATAACAATCGTATGCGGAACAAGTGTACAAAAACCGTGCGCAAATCCTTTTGGTACTAATAATTGCCGATGATTATCTGCACTTAAAATATATCCTCTCCACTGCCTAAACGTTGGAGAATCTTTTCGCAAATCGACGATAACGTCATAGATTGCTCCTTGCATAACTTGAATAAGTTTCGTTTGTGCTTTCGGATTTTTTTGAAAGTGTAATCCCCGAATCGTTCCCGCTTCCGCTGAATATGAAACATTATCCTGTACAAATGAATACGTAATCCCTAATGTTTCTAACACCTTCTTATTATAACTTTCAGTAAAAAAGCCACGCCCATCTCCAAATAACCTCGGTTCTAACAATTTTGCGTCAGTAAAGTTTGTTTCTATAACTTTCATATTCTCACCTATTCTCCGTTAAACTGTTTACCAAAGTTTATATCCCGCGCTAACGTATTCGCCCTTTGAAGAGAAATGTGAGTTCCTGCATCCGTCCACCAACCGCTCATTTCATTATAAGTAAGTACACCTCGTTTTAAATACCAATTATTAATATCTGTAATTTCAAGTTCTCCCCTTGCGGAAGGTTTTAATTCTTTTATATAAGAAAAGACTTTCGAATCATACAAATAAATTCCTGTGACTGCATAGGAACTTTTCGGCTCTTTCGGCTTTTCTTCAATTTCAATTATTTTGTCGTTTTGAATATGCGCTACGCCAAATCTCTCCGGATCATCTACAGATTGCAGCAGTACTTTCGCACCCTCTTTTTGATTTGCAAACTCTTCAACATACGAACGAATATCATCAGAAAAGATATTATCTCCTAATATAACTACCATGCGATCATTCCCAACGAAATCTTCACAAAGCCCTAATGCTTGCGCAATTCCGCCAGCCTTATCTTGCACACGATACGTAAAGGACACGCCAAACTCTTGACCGCTCCCTAAAAAACTAACAACATCTCCCATATGCTCTTTACCTGTAATAATCATAATATCTGTAATCTCGCATTGTTTTAGCTTATATACCGCATGATAAATCATTGGATAACGTCCAACAGGAAGCAAATGTTTATTCGTTACTTTCGTTATGGGATATAATCTCGACCCAGTTCCACCTGCTAAAATAATTCCTTTCACCCTGCATCTCTCCCTTATGATGGAGATAATATATCTTTGTAATGTTCTACAAACACTTTCCGATCCTTCTCATATGTATCCGCATCAAACTCATCCCCGTTGTAGTGAATACACCATACATTTGCTTGATTAGGGATACCAATTAAATAACCCGCCTTTTGAAACTCTAAAGACTGCGACACATCATAAAAGTGGAATCCTTGAAATAAATCTTCTCGCCACGGAATATCATATTGCGTTGCCATCAATAAACCATCAATTGCCTGAACTGACAAAAATGGTTGATTCCCATAAAAAACTTGATCTAAATTTAATAATTGATAATTCTGTCTCCTGTACTCAATCACTTTCCCTACTAAATTTTTCCCTTCCCACCATATCCCGTTGCTCGGTAAAAACTGGGCGCCAGCTACTCCAATTAAACCTAGTTTTTCGTTATCTTTAAAAAGAGAAATGAGTGTATAAAACATCTCTCGATTAATAAGATAAGTATCTTGATGTATATAAACCTTATACTTCGCGGGATATGAAAGCGCTCGGTTATATGCACTCGCCATACTTTTCGCATCTCGTATCGGAAAAATTTGTACGACATAACCAGGGGGAACAAAAAGGTTTCTTATTTGTCTCTCGCATTGTTCAAATAGCTCTTCATTATTTATACAAACAACGACTAATATTGTATGATCTTTCATTTTGTAGCCCCTCTATTCGTCTTGATTTACATCTGACATATAGTGCTCTACAAATATCTTTCTATACTTTTCATAGTTGGTCATATCCACATCGATATGATAGTGAATGCACCACGCATCACGCTGTACAGGAACCCCAACTGTATAGCCCGCTTTTCTAAATTCAAACGATTGAGACACATCATAATAGTCAAACCCATCAAACAAGTCTTCCCGCCATGGAATATCGTATTGTGTTGCCATTAATAAACCGTCAATACATTCTACAGGCATAAATGTTTTTGAGTCATGATACGGCTTTTCTTGACTTGCCATATAAAATAAATCATTCATATAACCAATGACTTTTCCAACAACTCCTCTGCCTACATTCCATATTCCATTTGGAGGAACATATTGGGCTCCAACCATACCAATCATTCCAAGATGTTCATGTTCTTGAAACAATTGAAGTAATCCATATAAAAACCCTACATTTACAATGAAAACATCTTGATGTATATACACTTTATATTTTGCCGGATGCGAAATTGCTTGATTATATCCGCTCGTCATACTTTTCGCATTCCGAATCGGCATAAACTGTATCGTGTATCCTGGAGGAACTGGCAATTGTAATATATGTCGTGCACATTGTGCATACATTTTCCGATCATTTATACACGTAACAAATAATATTGTTTTATCTGCTGCACTCATAATTGTGATTTTTCTGCTTCAATAATGTATTGAAATACAACCGTCTCAGCCATGAAGCCACTTCCAAGACGATATTTTTTACAAATACCATATAATTCCTCAATAAGCGGCTCATACATTTTATGATCAACATATACACGATCTACTTTACTAATTGAATAGCCTGCTTTTAAAAACATTCGTAGCATTTCATTAAATGTAAAGAAGCGAATATGTGTTTTATCTAATAAACCATATTCTGTATACGTCCAATTTCCAGCAAGTAAGGGAGCTAATACTGAAATGTGTGAAACATTCGGTATACTAGCCAAAATCACACCATTTTGCTTTATATACGGTTTTACTTTTTCTATTACCGCCCACGGATCAAATAAATGCTCTAATACGTCACCAAATATAACGCAATCAAATTGCTCCTCCTCATACGGCATATCCATTGTTTCTATATCGCCTAAAACAACATGATCTAGTTTTTCTTTTGCTTGTTCTGCCGCCTCTGGGAATGCCTCAATTCCAGATACACGTGTGCCATTTTCTTTTATGGCAGCTCCAAGTGCACCACTCGAACAACCGATATCAAGAACTTCTTTCCATTCCTTTTTTATATGTTTTAATACATTCGGATTCACTGCATTATAATAATGCCCAGACTTTTCTTCATATAAAGAATTTTTTGGAGAATTCATTTTACACACTCCTTATGCAAATTGAATTTGAAATATAAATTTCATCTAAAGTCTATAGATGTAACCAGTACTAGTTACATTGCCGATACTTTACTATATAGCTAATCTATTAGAGTTAGAATCGCAATGAGCCAATTCTAAAAAAAGCTGCCTATAACGATTTATATTGTTTATCAAAAACACTCCGAAAATATTTGCGGTTATATTCAATTGCAGCATTATTCGGAACATAAGAAGCTGCTAATTCATTGTAATAATAAGCTTTATCTTGCTCACCTAACTTGCTATAACAAATACACATTTGTAAATAAGGAAGCCATGTGTAGCTCGCCGGACTATGAAACGGACTCTCCGTCGCCATTGGTACTTCCGTTGCAAGTTTAAACCAAAATATCGCTTCGTTATACTTTTGTTGTTCCATATATATATATCCTATTCTTGTACAATTCTCTCCTCTTGGAACATCATATCGAAACGACTTCACGCAAGATTCAATTGCCTTTTCCCATGATCCAAGCTTTGCATAGCAATCTCCTAATTTACCACATGCATAAATTTTCTCTTCATACCAACCCTCTTCTTGATTAAGAAATGTTTCATATAGTAAAACTGCATCATCATATTTTTGATTATCCATAGATTCATTCGCATAATAAAACAAATCTCTCGGACTCAATTCTTCCCCAGCTACTACAGCATCTTGAAAAATTTTCAAATTACGATTCGTTACTTTCTTTTCTTTTTTATGCGTAATCGCAACATTACTATTAAAAATCTCACCAAAAATAGCTAAATACTCATGCACCTTTCCAAACCATTGAAATTGTTTTTCACGCTTTACAAGTCGATATCTTCTTGTACAATATAAAGGTTTCCCGTTAGAATCCATTACAAGATGATATGGCATCGAAACGGCATCCACATTAGGATCTAATTCTCTTTTTAATAAGTTCAATGCCTCTTGCGCATCTTCTAATAACACATCATCAGCATCTAACCAGAATATATATTCTTGCGTTGCTTTCGAAAAAGAAAAATTTCTAGCTGCCGCAAAATCATTAATCCATGGAAAGTCATATATGTTAGAAGTATATTGAGCTACAATTTCTTTCGTCCGATCAATGGAACCTGTATCCACTATAATAATTTCATCAACAATTTTTTCTACTGCGTCTAAACATCGACCGATTGTATCTTCCTCATCTCGAACAATCATACATAAACTAATTGTAATTCCTTGCTTGGTCAACATAATCACCCTCTTCCAAATCATTCATATGTTATACATACAATAAACTTTCCACTTTTTTAACTTGCACAAGCAGTTTAAGATTTCTTTTCAATAATTCAAATGTCCGTGTCATTTTCTTCCGGTTTTGCATCTACTATATAATGAACGCTTTATGGAGGTGAATTTATGTCAAATAATAATTATTCAGATGGATTAAATCCCGATGAATCTTTATCAGCTAGTGCATTTGACCCTAATCTTGTAGGACCAACATTACCACCGATACCGCCGTTTACCCTTCCGACTGGGCCGACTGGACCGACTGGACCGACTGGACCGACTGGGCCAACTGCACCAACTGGGCCGACTGCACCAACTGGACCGACTGGACCAACTGGACCAACTGGACCAACTGGACCAACTGGACCGACTGGGCCGACTGGGCCGACTGGTGCTACTGGTGCTACCGGCGCAACTGGGCCAACTGGTGCTACTGGTGCTACTGGTGCTACTGGACCGACTGGGCCAACTGGTGCTACTGGCGCGACTGGACCAACTGGTGCTACTGGTGCTACTGGGCCAACTGGACCTTCTGGGTTAGGACTGCCAGCAGGATTGTATGCCTTTAACTCAGCTGCAATTTCTGTAGCTCTTGGAATTAATGATCCAGTACCATTTAATACCGTTGGATCTCAATTTGGTACGGCAATTTCTCAAATGGATGCCGATACTTTCGTAATTAGTGAAACTGGTTTTTATAAAATTACGGTTATTGCTTATACAGCGGCAGTAAGTGTATTAGGAAGTCTTGCAATTCAAGTTAATGGGGTTACTGTGCCGGGAGCGGGCACAAGTTTAATTTCACTTGGAGCTCCTATCGTTATCCAAGCCATTACACAAATTACGACAACACCATCACTCGTTGAAGCAGTTGTTACAGGAATTGGATTATCACTAGCTCTTGGTACAAGTGCATCAATTATTATTGAGAAAATTGCTTAATTTTGTACTTAGCAGTAAGACTGGTATTAGTCTTACTGCTTTTTCATTTGTAAATTCAATCATTAAATCTTTCTTTTCTACATAGTCATAATGTTGTATGACATTCCGCAGGAGGCACTTATATGGAAAATAAATCAGCTGTTCAGCTTTATCTTGAATTATTAAAGAAAACAATTTTATTTGAAATATGGTTAGAATACGAACCATACTTACCTGCTTCGTTACATATATCTAAAGAGCTATCATATGAACCAGTTACTGTTCCGCTTCCTTTATTTCTTAAGCAGTACGTAGAAAATCACAATTTAAAAATCGTTGACCCTAACGTTTCAAAAAGTGAGCGGCAAGGCGGCAAAGATTGGCCAAGAGCAGCACATAGTATGATTGGCCGAAAACGTATGAATCAATTACACGAAGCTATGGAAACTGTTGTCCGTGAAAATATAGAAGGTGATTTTATTGAAACTGGTGTATGGCGCGGAGGATCATGCATTTTTATGAATGGTTTTTTACAAGCAAACAACATTACGGATCGTACTGTGTGGGTTGCCGATTCGTTTGAAGGTCTACCAGCACCTAACTTAGAACAATACCCGAAAGATTACGGTGATTACTTGCACACATTCGATTACTTACGGGTTTCTTTAGAAACAGTGCAAGAGAACTTTAGAAAATATGATTTATTAAATGATCAGGTGAAATTTTTAAAGGGTTGGTTTAAAGATACATTACCTTCAGCACCGGTAGAAAAAATTGCAATTGCTCGCCTTGATGGTGATATGTATGAATCAACGATGGATAGTCTTGTAAACTTATACGATAAAGTGTCAACAGGTGGCTTTATTATTATTGATGACTACGGATTAGTAACATGCGCAGAAGCTGTAACAGATTTCAGAAATGAAAGAAACTTACAAGCTCCTATTACTAAAATTGATGATTTCGGTATTTATTGGCGGAAAGAATAGAATACAAGTTTATTTTTTTGAGAGGAACTTTACACTACTTATTCATAAGAACCAATCGTGTAAAGTTCCCCTCACTATAACTGATGAACTTATATACAATAGAAATCCCCTACTTTACTATAAGGACGGAGTGAATGTATGAACGAAAATAAGAGAAAATCCACATTAATTCCACCTCCAGAACTCGTTCAATATGTAGGTGGTGACTTTGAAGAAGTTGGAAAAGAGTTTATGCAGTATTTTATTGAAATTGGCAATGTAAAACCAAATGAAACAGTGTTAGATATAGGTTGCGGTATCGGCCGGATGGCGGTTCCATTAATGGATTATTTAAACGATGATGGTACTTATTATGGATTTGACTTATTCACTAAGGGAATTACATGGTGCAAAAATAACATTTCAACACGCCGTAACAATTTCCATTTTGAACATGTCGATATATATAATCAATTCTATAATCCTGATGGAAAAGAAGATGCTTCCCAATACAAGTTTCCATATGAAGATGAATCATTTGATTTTATTTTTTTAACGTCTATATTTACCCACCTCCTTCCGAAAGAATTGGAACATTACTTAAGTGAAATTTCTCGAGTTTTAAAAAAGGATGGGAGATGTTTCATTACTTTCTTTTTAATTAACCCTGAATCTTCCTATTTTTTAAATGCAGGTCTAAGTACGTTAGGTTTTTATCATCAAATTGACAATTGTTATGTTCTAAATAAAGAAATCCCGAATTTCGCAGTTGCCTATCTTGAGAAAGATATTCTTACCCTATTAAATAAGTATGGACTAGAAATGCAGACTCCTCCCCATTATGGCTCATGGTGTGGCAGAACTGAGCATACAAGTTATCAAGATATTATTCTTACTCAAAAAATTTCTGAAAGGTAGTTGTATATGAATAATATAAAAAATCTGCCGCTCGTTTCCATCCTTATTCCCACCTATAATCGACCACATTATTTTAAAATTGCTCTAGAAAGTGCATTAGCACAAACGTATTCCAATATTGAAATCATTGTAGGAGACGATAGTACAAATAATGAAACAGAAAAATTAATATACCGACATTATTTACATAAGCATAAAAATATAACATACATTCGAAATGCCACTACTCTAGGGCAATTTCATAACGCCCTTATGCTCTTAAAGCAATCAAATGGAGAGTACATAAATTTCTTAATGGACGATGATATATTTTATAATAATAAAATCGAAAAAATGATGTTTTATTTCCAACAAGATTTAAATCAAGACATTGCACTTATCACCTCCTATCGCACTTGGATTGATGATAATGGAGATATAATTGAACAACATCCCTCCATGAAAAAATTATATGATGAAGATACTCTACTAAACGGGGAAGATTTTGGAAACCATATGCTTATACTGGGACAAAACATTATTGGTGAACCTACGACTGTACTCTTTCGAAAACATCTATTAGCAGAACCTTTCGGCACTTTAAATGGTAGAAAATATGGTTGTAGTGTTGATATGGCCTCTTGGATCAGTTTACTGTCAAAAGGTGATGCGATGTATATAACTGAGCCCTTAAGTTCATTCCGCCTTCACACGGGGCAGCAAGTACATCACAAATTCCTTGAAGGTTGTGAAGATTTTTCACATCTCGTTTTAACCTCCAAAAAATATGGTTTCTTACAAGATAGCACCCATTATAAATCGAGTCTGTTAAAAGCTTGCGAATGGCACGATGATGCCGTGAATTTTTATCAGTTATTCCCAAACCTCATTCCAACTTCCGATACACATGCCCGTCTCTCCCATTGTTTAAATATCATTACAAAAGAACTCCATGCCATATAGTCCATCACACGGTAGGCACTACTCCTTCCGTGTGATGTATGACTTCCCACAAATAGTGGAATAAATGTATGCATAGTCTGCTTGTATATTATTTTTATCATGACATGATCCATATACTTACTAGGCGATAGAAAGGAATACACACATTGAAAGATCCAAATTCTCAATATCAAATAGACTACGTATTACTATTCATTTTATTTGCCATTGGGATTGTTAGTTGTTTTGCAATTGCAAGTGCACAAGCCTCTTTACCACCATTTTTGCAACATGTAAATTTTGTATTAAAGCAAATCCAGTGGTACTTCATTGGATTCATAGCCATTGGTATAATTATGATTATTGATTTCGATCGTTATCAAAAAATTGCTTGGTATTTATATAGCTTTGCATTGGTACTACTTATTGGACTAGAATTTCAAGTACCAGGTGCCGTTACAATTAAAGGTGCGACCGCTTGGTACAGGCTCCCAGGCATCGGAAATTTCCAGCCTTCCGAAATTATGAAATTGTTTTTAATTATCGTCATCGGACGAATTATAGCTAATCATAATGAGAAATATTTTTACCGAACAATACACGACGATTTTCTATTACTCGGAAAAATATGCGCAACAAGTTTGCCGCCACTACTACTGATTGCAAAGGAACCTGATTTAGGAAACACAATGGTAATTTCAGCTATGCTCGCAGCAATGATATTAGTTTCTGGTATACGTTGGCGTTTTATTTTCGGGTTAGTTTCTGGTATCTTTGTATCTGGCTTTACATTAACGTATATTTTTTTCACTCATACAAAATTCTTTAAAGCACACATTTTACAAGAATATCAACTAAATCGCTTCTACGGCTGGTTAGCGCCATACAAATATGATGCGCAAGGCTATCAATTAAGACAAGCTTTCTTAGCTACCGGATCAGGAGAAATGCAAGGAAAAGGTTGGGAAAATGGACAAGTATACTTTCCAGAACCACATACAGATTTTATTTTCACGAATGTCGCTGAGCAATTCGGATTTTTAGGCGCAAGCGTCATTATTGCACTTTTTTTCCTACTTATTTTCCGCATGATTCATATCGCTATAGAGAGTAATGACCCTTTCGGTAGTTACATCTGCGCTGGTACAATCGGAATGTTTACTTTTCAAGTATTTCAAAATATCGGGATGACAATCGGATTACTACCTATTACAGGCATCACACTACCCCTTATGAGCTACGGAGGAAGCTCCTTACTCACATACATGATAGCGATTGGATTTGTTTTAAACGTCCGCTCAAGAACGAAAATCTTTATGTTCAACTGAAGCACAAAAACGGTATATTTTTATCTCTATCCTTTTTTAGATATACTAATGAAAAATATGATGGAGGTTTACATATGAAATATGACATTATAGGGGATATTCATGGATGCTTCCAAGAGTTTCAAGATTTAACCAAAAAACTCGGATATAACTGGAATAGTGACTTGCCGATTCACCCTGATCAACGCAAGCTTGCTTTTGTTGGCGATATCACAGATCGTGGTCCTCATTCATTACGTATGATTGAAATTGTATGGGAACTTGTCATAAATAAAAAAGTAGCGTATTACGCTCCGGGAAATCACTGCAATAAACTATACCGATTTTTCCTTGGACGTAATGTGACAATCGCTCATGGACTCGAAACAACTGTTGCCGAATATGAAGCACTGCCTTCTCATCAACAAAACATGATAAAAGAAAAATTCATCACACTTTACGAGCACTCCCCTTTATATCATGTACTCGATGAAAAAAGGTTAATTGTGTGTCACGCCGGCATTCGGCAAGATTACATAGGAAGACAAGATAAAAAAGTACAAACCTTTGTATTATACGGCGATATTACAGGAGAAAAACATGCTGACGGCTCTCCTGTCCGTCGCGACTGGGCAAAGGAGTATAAAGGAACAGCTTGGGTTGTATATGGACATACACCCGTAAAAGAACCCCGCTTTGTAAATCATACAGTCAATATTGACACTGGCGCTGTATTTGGTGGGAAATTAACTGGACTACGTTATCCTGAAATGGAGACTGTTTCCGTTCCTTCCTCCCTGCCTTTTGTCCCTGAGAAATTCCGCCCAATTTCATAACTTACGAGGGATGCCAGATCATTTAGGTCGCTCTCATATAAAAACTGCTTAAAGCAATGAAAAAAAGATGCAATAAAGTGCATCTTTTTTTCATTACACGGCATATACTGTCGCAGGAGGTGACAGAATGAAGAAAAAATCTTCTAAACAAAAAAGAAAATGCCCGCCTTTTTATCTGCCCATGTACGGAATTAACAACTGGTGCAGCATTCGAGCTGCCGCTTTAGAAGAACTGGAAGGACAAGAGGCTTCCCCAAAAATCAAAGCTCGACCCAAATATGTCTCTTTAGAAAATGCTGTAATGAGCCGCATAATTGATAATCGAAAAACAAAAAGGCAGCAAAAAGATAAACCTCTCTCTACTCATACTGAACAGATTGTGCCTTCTGAGCAAGTAGAGAAGAATACGGAAGAAAACAGCCCTGTAGCGATAAATAAAAAAGCGGAAGCAGAAATTCCAGCTGCTATTATAAATCAAGTAAAAAAAATTAAAGAAGCATTAGCACCATCAGGCGATATACAAACAGAAAAGACTATCATAATTCAAACCCCTACACCTGAAAATACAAAAGTAAAAAAAGGGGGGAGGTATGCACATGCAGAGGGTCTTCACTCTAATGCAGAGGGTACGGCTTCACATGCAGAAGGACTTCTGACACATGCAAAAGGTTCTTTCTCTCATGCAGAAGGATCAAAAACGAAAGCAACTGGACATAGTTCCCATAGTGAAGGAAGTGAAACGACAGCAGGTGGCGCTTATTCTCATGCGGAAGGTAAACATACAATCGCTTTAGGCGAAGCAGCACATGCAGAAGGAACCGCGACTATCGCTAACGGATTTTCTTCTCATGCGGAAGGTAATCATACATCAACAGCTCATTTTGCAGGTAGCCATATTATGGGGCGCTTCGGCACAGCAGATGAATCTTATTCTTGGTTTATTGCAAACGGCACAAATGAAACCGATCATAATATCGGTGCAAAGTGGCTTGCTCATAATGGAGAAATGTACATTGATGGCGCTTCTTACAATGCAAGCGGAACTGATTTTGCACAAATGTTTGAAACAGTAGACAATACTTTTATTGATGTAGGTTATTTCGTTACATTTAGTAGCGAAGAAAAAATTCGAATCGCTACTTCAAACGATTCATTCATCTTAGGAATATCTAGCGCCACCCCCGCTCTTATAGGAAATAGCGGCGCTTTAAGTTGGCAAAAACGCTATAAAACAGATAGCTTTGGAAAACGTCAATATGTACGTACGGAATCGCAAGACATACAACCTCTTTTAAATACAGAATGGGATCCAGCTTGCAAATATATAGCAAGAAAAGATCGTACCGAGTGGCTTCCTGTCGGATTAATCGGACAAATGTTAGTACGTGATGACGGCACTTGCGAAACGCATGGATATTGTCGTCCAAATAACGATGGCATTGCTACAAAATCTAAAAGTGGCTTTTTCGTTATAAAGCGCACGGGCGACAATCAAATTTTAATATTATTCCGCTAAGAAAAAAGGGAACAAAATTCTTCGTTACATAAGAATTTTGTTCCCTTTTTAAGTATGCGTTACTACCGCTTGCATATCGCTTGGAATCGGTGTAGTGAAAGACATTTCTTTCTCTAAAATAGGATGATAAAACGTCAGGGATGTACTGTGAAGCGCTTGTCGTTTCATTTCATCTCTTTTTCCACCATATAAATTATCACCAAGTAGCGGATGTCCTATGTGCGCCATATGTACACGAATTTGATGCGTTCTCCCTGTATCGAGCTCAAGTGATACATGCGTCTTATGATTGGCGCTATCGATCACTCTAAAATGAGTAACGGCTCTTTGCCCCTCCTCACAAACGGTTCGCTCAATAATGCTATCCGATTTTCGTCCAATCGGTGCGTCAATCGTTCCTTCTCTTTCTACCATCTCACCGTGAACGATCGCTTCATACGTTCTTTTCACAGCTTTTTGTTGATGCTGTTTCGATAAAAGATGATGTACGAAACGATTTTTTGCAATAAGCATAAGCCCTGAAGTATCACGGTCTAACCTCGTTACGATGTGCACCGTACTTGCAAGATGTTGCTTATCATAATGAGATAAAAGCGCATTTGCAACACTTCCGGCCGGGTGTTCTCTAGACGGAATCGTTGACATGTTCGCCTCTTTGTTTATGACAAGAACTGCATCATCTTCGTATACAATACATAAAGGGATATCTTCTGCAATCATCCCTTCACTTCTTTCCTCCACCGGAAAAAAGACACGTAATTCTTCACCAGCTTGCAACTGATGGCGAACGCTCGCATGTTGACCATTTACTTCAATTGCTCCGCCGTGAAACTTTATATCCGTTAATGCGGCTTTGGAGATCCCTTTTGTTTTTAAAAATTCTCTAACCAAAGTTCCTTCCTCAGCCGAGTCTATATCCCATTTCAATGTAAATCTGTTCAAATATATAAACCCTTTCTATTTATCTGCAACAAACGAGTCACGAACTCGTTTCCAGAACGGAAATGGACGGAAACGAACAAACCGTACTTTCTCGTTTGCCACGCGATACTGAATTGATTTCACATCTTGATGAACCATCGTTAAATGGTCCACCGTAATTTGTAAGTTCATTCCTGCAGTCGGCTTCAGCACGCATGTATGATGTTTCGGCAATACGAGCGGCGAACCTACCGTACGAAACACACGGTTATTAATAGATGCCATTTCTGCAATTTGAATCGCTTCAATAGAAGGGTGAATAATTGCTCCGCCAAGCGCCTTATTATACGCAGTACTTCCCGAAGGAGTAGAAATACAAAGGCCATCCCCGCGGAACGTTTCAAAGTACTCTCCGCGTATTTCCACTTCTGTTACTAATGTACCTTCTGCACTTTTCACAGTCGCTTCATTCATCGCTAAATACTGTGACTCTTTGCTCCCATTCACATAGCGAATAATCACTTCTAAAAGCGGATATTCCACCACTTGGAATGGTGTTTTAGCAATTGCAATTACTAATTTCTCTACTTCTGTCGGTAACCAATCTGCATAGAAACCTAAATGCCCTGTATGTACACCAACAAATGCTGTTTCATCCAATCGATTATAATAACGATGAAATGCATATAAAAGCGTTCCATCTCCCCCAACAGAAATTACAATATCGGGTTCCTGTTCATCCATTATAAATCCAAAATCTAGCAAGTATTCTTTCATCGTGCTTGCCAGTGCATCTGATGATTGATCTCCCTTTGACATAATTGTAAATTTCATCGCCCAACACCCTTTAGTTTATGATTCGGAATCTTTCGTTTCTTGCTTTCTTGAAAAAGCTTTTTGCGCTTCTTGAATTTCAAGACGGATAGAAGACATTTCTTCATCTAATAAAAATGCTGCTTCCGCTGCACGTTGCAAGCGTATTTTAATATCTTCAGGAAAACGTCCACTATATTTATAATTTAAAGAATGCTCAATTGTTGCCCAAAAGTTCATTGCTAGCGTACGTATTTGGATTTCTACCAATACTTTTTGTTCACCCTGAATCGTTTGAACTGGGTAACTAATGACAACGTGATAAGAACGATAACCGCTATCTTTCTTCTGCGTGACGTAATCACGTTCTTCCACAATTTCAAAGTCATTTCGTTTTCGAAGATATTCTACAACAGGCTTAATCTCATCAACAAATTGACACATCATTCGAAGGCCCGCGATATCTTGCATATCTTCTCGTAACCGGTCTAACGGTACATTTCTCTTCTCCGCTTTATCAATAATACTTGCAACCGACTTTACCCTTCCTGTTACAAACTCAATTGGAGAATGCTCTGTTAACATTGCAAATTGAGTACGCATTCCTTTTAGTTTCACTTTCAGCTCTGCCACCGCTTGGTGGTAAGGTGCTAAAAATTCTTCCCAATTTCGATTCATTTCAACCACCACCAAAATCAATCCATTTGCTTATAGAAATACTTTTTCTACAGCAGTTACTAGTTCTTCTCCGTAATTTGCATTACCTTCAATATTTTCAACTAAATATTCTACTTCTTCTTTTAACCCTTCTAATTCCATTTCAATGTCATTCACGCGAACGAACATAACCACGTCGTTATTCATCGCTTCATGCATTGCTTCCCAGCATGTGTGTGGAATGCTTACATAAATGAAAGATGATTCGTTTTCTAAGATATATAAAAATGATAAATTATCTGAGTCTACAAGTACGTGATTACGCGCACTTAACTCCTTTACCGCTATTTCACTATTTTCCGCACAAAAAATAAGAGCATTCTCTCTCTTTTCTACGCTCTTAACTTGGATTTTATTTTGCATGCTCTAACTCCTCCATCTCAACTTCCTGTCTTACTTAACAGTATTATTGTATCATAACATGGACGCAAACAAATAAAACATTGAACCAAATTTGCGAAAAAGCGATAATGTGTAAAGAATTATTTTTCAAAAGGAGCGCGCATACAATGACACAAGAAATTGAAATTGAATTTAAAAATATTGTTACAGAAGAAGAATTCAATACATTATGTAAATCATTCTCTATTGAAGGATTTATGAAACAGGTGAATCACTACTTTGAAACACCCAACTTCTCATTAAAAGAAGCTGGCTCTGCACTTCGTATTCGTCATAAAGGAGAAACTTATACATTAACATTGAAACAACCTGCAGAAGTCGGCTTGTTGGAAACGCATCAAGTTATAACAGCAGATGAAGCAAGATTGATGATGGAAACAAATACAATTATTCAAGGCGCTGTAGTAGATCAACTACACAAATTACAAATTCCTGTTTCTGCTTTAACTTATATGGGTAGTTTAACAACTGAAAGAGCCGAAACACTATTTGAAGGCGGAACGCTTGTCTTTGATCATAGTTTCTATTACAATCACGATGATTATGAAATTGAATTTGAAGTGCAAGATGAAGAAGCAGGCAAAGCTGCATTTATTCATTTGTTAAAGCAACACGACATACCAATCCGTCATACAAATAATAAAGTAAAACGCTTTTTCCTTGCCAAACAAAACAAAGCACGCTAAAGTGAAAATTCCACTAGTGAATACGTTCTACTAGTGGATACATCTCACTTTTTGAAAAAGAAAAGATTCTTTTACATCTGTAGAATAAGCAAAGAACGTTATGAAGGCTGTTTATTTGCCCTCCCTAACATTCCATTGCTACAATAGATATACATTTCATGGAAAAAGGAGTTTAAAAGGATGAGCAAGCAACCGATGACACCATTTGAAGCAATTGGCGGTGAACAATGCATTGCAATATTAGTAGACACATTTTATTCCTATGTCAGTAAACACCCTGACCTATCTCC
The DNA here is from genome assembly GCF_055902415.1 of Bacillus sp. SSR7. Taxonomy (NCBI): domain Bacteria; kingdom Bacillati; phylum Bacillota; class Bacilli; order Caryophanales; family Bacillaceae; genus Bacillus; species Bacillus sp. SSR7. The sequence continues at coordinate 68,910 of NZ_JBVVXV010000012.1, forward strand.
CATCTTCCCGGATGATTTAACAGAAACAGCTAGGAAGCAGAAGCAATTTTTAACACAATATTTAGGTGGTCCTAATTTGTACACTGAAGAACATGGTCATCCTATGTTAAGAGCACGCCATCTCCCGTTTGAGATTACTCCAAAACGAGCAGAGTCTTGGCTATCGTGCATGGAGCAAGCAATGGATGATACAGGAGTGCACGGTCATATAAGAGAGTTCGTTTTTGAACGTTTAGCATTAACTGCTCAGCATATGGTTAATACTCCAGACGAAACAGGTGAAATATAATGGATAAACAGGAAGCAAAGCATATCAATATGCCATCTCCTTCCGCATGTGAGCATAAGTCTGTAGAAGCATATTTATTTATTGATCCACTTTGTAAAGATTGCTGGGAAATTGAGCCCTTTATTATTAAACTATGGCTTGAATATGGGAAATACTTCTCTATTCGTCATATCGTAACAGGAAAAGTGGACGGAACGAACGCTTCCTCACACAAATGGAATAAACCTGCTAATATTCGATTTGTGTGGGAAAAGACAACAAGTTTACAAGGTTTTTCATGTGATGGAAAGGTACATATGCAAGAGGCATCGTCAACACCATATTTAGTTTCGATGGCAATTAAGGCAGCTGAGTTGCAAGGCCGAAAAGCAGGTTCGAAGTTTTTGCGAAAACTCCAAGAATACATTTTCCTTGAAAATGTATCAAATCCTAACTGCGAATTATTACTTGCATGCGCAAAAGATAGCGATATTGATGTAGAAGAATTTAAAAAAGACCTATATTCAGCTAGCGCAAAAAAAGCTTTCCAATGTGACTTGAAATTTACAAATGAGATGCATATTACAGAAATACCTTCTCTCGTATTTTTTCATGCAAATTCAGATGAAGAAGGTATTAAAATCGCTGGAACGTATTCCTATGACGTATACGTACAATTATTAAAAGAACTTGTAAAATGTGAAATTGAGCCAGAACCATTACCATCTTTAGAGGTATTACTAGAAGCAACGCAATTTATATCTTCAAAAGAAGTAGCATTTATATATGACTGCTCGAAGCAAGAAATTGAGCGTGAACTAAAAAAATTACAACTGAAACGAAAAGTACAAATGATTGATGTAAAATGTGAGCGTTATTGGAAATGGATAGCAAAAGAAAAAGACCTGGTGTAAACACCAGGTCTTTTTCTTTACGGCTTATAAAAATATTAAAGGGGATGGGAGAAATTTTCACGTTCAAACAAAGGGGTATATGTTTGTATGTGAATTCGTTCACGCTTATTATATTACAAGATTCGACGTCAGATGACAACCCCTTTTGTCGAATTTCACACTTTTGTCACATTCTAAACGTTTTCATTTTTGAATAAGCTATAAAAAAGCTATTTTGGAGGTGTTCTGTATGAAAAAAACGTATATTTTACTTATCATTCTAGCTATCATTGTTTCTTTTTTCTTGTACATCCTCTCTCTACTACAAGCTTTTCCTAAAATGATTGCCTTCCCTCTTTTATTTGGAGTCATTGTCATCGCTCTCTCTTATTTCAACCATAAGAAACGATTTAAAGGGTTTTAATGGACTGTAAAACTGCCTTCTAATTTAGAAAAAAGAAGACAATTCACTTTATTTTCTCGACAAATATCGACAAAATGACATTAAGAAAAAGACGAGGCAAATTCCTCGTCTTTTCTATTACTTCTCTTCAAATAATAATGCTTCTAATTCATTTAATTTCTCTTCAAATACTTGCAATGCTTCTTTTACTGGTTCTGGAGATGCCATATCTACTCCAGCTTTCTTCAGCACTTCAATTGGATAATCTGAGCTTCCTGCTTTTAAGAACTCATTAATGTAACGTTCTACTGCTGGTTGCCCTTCTTCTAAAATTTGTTTAGATAGAGCCGTTGCTGCACTAAATCCTGTTGCGTATTGGTATACGTAATAGTTGTAGTAGAAGTGCGGAATACGAGACCACTCTAAACCAATTTCTTCATCAATTACTAAAGCATCACCGAAATATTTCTTATTTAAATCATAGTAGATCTCCGTTAACATGTCTGGCGTTACCGCATGTCCCTCTTGTACTTTCTTATGAATAATATGCTCAAACTCTGCGAACATCGTTTGACGGAATACAGTACCACGGAATCCTTCTAAATAATGATTTAATAAGTATAGACGCTCTTTCTTATCTTCTGTCGTTTTTAATAAATAATCGTTTAGAAGCGCTTCATTACAAGTTGATGCTACTTCCGCAACGAAGATTGAATAGTCACCGTATACGTGCGGCTGCGTTTTTCTTGTGTAGTAACTATGGACAGAATGGCCAAATTCATGAGCAAGTGTAAATAAATTATTTACATTATCATGCCAGTTCATTAAAATATAAGGATTTGTTCCATATGCACCAGATGAATATGCTCCGCTTCGTTTTCCTTTATTCTCATACACATCTACCCAGCGATTTTCATATGCTTCTTTCAAAATATCAACATACTCATCACCAAGTACATGTAAAGACTTTAATAACATGTCTTGCGCTTCTTCATACTTCACATTCATTTTCACTTCTGGTACAAGTGGTGTATATAAATCATACATATGAAGCTCATCAAGCCCTAGTGCACGCTTACGAATATCAATGTAACGATGTAGCAAGTGTAAATTATCATTTACAGATTCAACGAGTTGATCGTACACCGCTTCAGGAATATTATTATTACTTAATGCTGCTTGACGTGCAGAGTCATATTTACGAACGCGTGCATTAAAATTATTACGCTTTACAGCTCCGCTTAACGTACTTGCAAATGTGTTCTTATATTTTCCGTACGTTTCATATACAGCTTTGAACGCATCTTCGCGCACACGACGATCATCACTTTCTAAAAACTGAATGTAACGACCATGTGTGATTTCTACTTCTTCTCCATCCTCACCTTTAATAGATGGAAATTTCAAATCCGCATTATTCAACATGCCAAATGTATTACTTGACGCACTCATTACTTCAGATGCTTCTGCTAATAAAGCCTCTTCCGCTTCAGATAATACGTGCGGACGTTGGCGCGTAATTTCTTCTAATGCATGTTCATATACACTTAAGTCTCTATTTTCTTTCAAGAATGTTTGCAGTGTATCTTCTGAAATCGATAAAATTTCAGGCACAATATATGCTGTGCTACTAGATACTTGTGAATATAAATTTGTCGCGCGGTCATTTAACGCTTGATACACAGAGTTTGTTGTATCTTGATCGTAACGCATATGTGCATATGTATATAGCTTACCTAATCGCATTGAAATTTCATCTTCATATTGCAATGCTTCAAGTAAATTGTTCGCAGAGTCACCAAGTTTCCCTTTAAATTCAGTTAACTTCGGTAATAACTCTTTAATAGCTTGGAATTCTTGTTCCCATTCTGCATCTGTTTGGAAAATATCTTCTAATCGCCACGTACTTGATTCTTCAATCTCGTTACGATCTGGTAATGTTTTTGCTGTGTTTTGTTCAGACATCCTTTAAGCCCTCCTTTAAATATCTCTACTTACATACAATTCGATTTTTCTTATGTAATTCCTTCACGATCAGTCTTTATTATATCCCCTTTTCCTTCTCTCATGTTGTACTTTTCCTCAAATAAAGATAAGGCATACGCTAAGCAAACTTCATCATATTTCATAACTTCTTCCTCTGTTTTCAGCATAACTATCCTCCTTTTTTTTTGGTACTTATATGTCCCTACTTTCTGCAATACACCTACATAGCATAAAAATGTCATATATTCAGTAACTGCTACTTTCCATATATGCTGTGAAAAGTACGGGAGCATACGCCTTTTCGTATACTTTTTTATATAACTACACACGTATGGAAGGGAAATATAATCCCCTACCGCAAGCTCACCTATACACTTCATATATAAAAAAGCTTGCCATATAAATGGATTTGTTTGAAAAGCAAATGAGGACGGAAGCGGCACACCAATTTCAGAAGGGAAATTTGCTGGGGTACATTTACATTGATACAAGAGGCGTAATAGTGACTTATGATTATAATTCCAAATAGGCAAAGCATTTTTTCGAAAATAGTCCTTTCGCTTCTTCCATTCTCGTTCTAATATCTCCTTTTGAAAAGTAACAGAAGAAAAGAGCATTTCAAAAGTAGTCGTTTCAGTTGGTAAATATATAATATGTGAAAAAGAGACGCTTGTAGAAACTGAAGTCATAAACGTGCATTTCATAAATGATTTTTGTTTTGAACAGAAGAAAATAAGAAGTGGTTGAGGGTAAGATTGTAAGGAGAAAGCCATAAGGGAGGAGAATTTCATCCAATAGACAGAGTGCTTTTCCAATTGATTTCCACCGATAATCCAAATGACCTGTATACCAGCTCGCCAATACGAATAGGTTCGTTTGTACAGCTGTTCTATAGAGAGATTCGCGCACTGGTATTCAATCGCAACCTTTCTCCCTGCTCTCTCTATAAGAATATCCGGACGTTGCTGAATCTCTGGTAAATAATGCTCTATATCTACATGAAAGTTTTGACGTTTGAACCATCTATATAACAATTCTTTACCGTGCCTATGATACATAGATTCTGCTTCATAAAAGGCTAAACATGAATCTTCTTTCTTATGAGCAAAATGCCACTTTTTTTGTTTTCCTAATCTCATTAGTACTTTCTTCCCACAAGCTATACAATAGAAACTTTCCCTTTTCCGCATACGGTGTAAAAGCTCTTCATCATGATGATAGAGTAGATTAATTTTTTCTCCGTTTTCTCTTTTAGCAATAAACATCGTAATCACATCCTTTCAGCTCCTTATATTCTACAATTTATTACAAATTCCTTTAAAAAAGAGATGTCCCAATTTCGGACATCTCTTTTTATAATAATGGCGATAATAGCCGATACGTTGATTCAACAATTCGTCTATGCAGACGCCTTTTATGAAAACGATCGACGTGAATTTCACTGGATTCTTCTAAATCGTCTTTAAAATCTTGAACAAGCTTTCGAATGCTATCTGTATCATATAAAAAGGCATTTACTTCAAAGTTCAAATGAAAACTTCTCATATCCATATTAGCTGTCCCAATTGAAGCTAAATCAGAATCAACAATGACAACTTTACTATGGAGAAAACCTTTTTCGTATTCATAGATCTTTACCCCTGCATCTAAAAGCTCTGGGAAGTACGATCTTGATGCATAAAAGACAGTGCGCTTATCAGGCTTACTCGGCATTAACAAACGAACATCAATACCAGCAAGTGCCGCTACTTTTAATGCGGACAAAATATCATCATCCGGGATGAAATACGGCGTTGCAATCCAAATGGATTTCCGCGCAGAAGCAATCATAGCAAAATATAAATGTTTAATTGTTTCCCATTTATTATCCGGCCCACCTGCAACGAGCTGCACGCCTCCCCAATGCTCCCCCTCAACTGCTTTCGCTTGTAAATATTCAGGGGCTAGCACCGCCTCACCAGTCATATAAAACCAATCTTGAAGGAAAATAAGTTGCAAACTTTGCACAGCTTCACCACGCAAATATAAATGTGTGTCTCGCCAAAAGCCGAAGTACTTATCCTTCCCTAAATATTCATCACCAATATTTAATCCACCTACGAATCCTTCGTTTCCATCAATAATAACGATTTTTCGGTGGTTTCGATAATTAATCTTATCGTTTAAAATCGGAAAGCGCACAGGGAAGAACGGAATCATTTCGACACCCGCGTCGTTTAATTCTTCAATATATGATTTTGATAATTTAAAACTTCCAACCGCATCATATAAAAAACGTACGACTACGCCCTCTTTTGATTTTTGTATTAAAATATCTTTAATTTCTGTTCCAAGCTTATCATCACGCACAATGTAATATTCCATATGAATGTGATGTTTCGCTCGTTTTAATCCATCTAAAATGGCCTGAAACGTTTCATCTCCATTTGTTAATGTTCTCGTTTCAGTTTGAAATGAAATATTTAAAGCGCCTAAGCGATCCGCTAAACGAAATAACAGCTCTTGATGCTTATGATTGCGCAAAATCCGTTCTTCGTAATCTTCATGCCCCTTATATTGTAAAAACGCTTGTTCATCGAGCAAAGCCTTCTTTTGGAACATTCTCTTCCTCCGAAAGTTCTGTCCGAATAATAAATAAGCGAAGAATCCAAATACCGGAAAAATCCCTAACACAATGAGCCATGTAAGTGTTTTTGACGGATGACGGTTCTCTAAGAAAATAACGCAGCCAATTAAAAATGCAGATACCGTAAATAAAATACTAATAATACCTAAAATCGAAACATCTTTTATCCCAATTACATCCGAATAAAATGCTACATCAATAAACATACGTAATGACACAAATAATGCAAACAATAGTAATACAAAGAAAATCAACTTCAACGTATTTTTCATCTCTTACCTCCTTACTAAGAAAGCTTTCCTATTCTTCATATAAAAAGCCGATTTCATACTACAGAAATCGGCCTACGTTTTAGCAGGAAAATTATTGCGAATTGTTTCAAGCGCATGCTCTTTCACAATTTGTTTCCCATACTCACTTACACGATGAATTGTTAAAGTGGATTCTTCCCCGTATTCTAAAACAATGCTTAAAATACGATCAATTTCTTCTTCATCATGTAGCACTTCATCGAATTCCACATATACATAATAGCGGTCCTCAAATGAATACAGCTCATCTTTTATATCTTCAAAGATAAGACGGTGGCTTAATGAAATGACATCTTCAAAATCATTAAACTTAATTAAAAAACCAAACGTACCATCTTCGTTAAAGTTTGTACCTGCTTGTTCCTCTACCTCTTCCACTAATTCTTGCTGGAATAATGATTCAATACCTTCATCTAGAGGAATGTCTATAATTTTATCTACACCTATTGGTAGTTCTAACTTTTGTCCATCCTTTGAAAGTTCTGCTTTCGTTACAAGTACTTCAATCCCTTTATCGACTGCTTGCACTTGAATCCATAACGGCCCATCAATAAAGAAATCGTCATGATCACGAGCTTCGTCCATCATTTCCCAAAAGAGCTCTTCGCTTCTTTCGCGGTCATACCAAATTTCCTCACGATTAAAGCCTCTGTCCTCTATATCAATGTACGTAATAAAAAATTTCATCGTATGATCATTAATTCTTTCAATATCCAAAATACAACTCTCCCTTCCTGCTTAGAATTGTTATGAAGGGATTCCCCACTCATATGACAAATCAATAGATTCTTGTACTCTCATTTTATGATAAGATTCTCCAGAATGGAAATAAAATCGATTTATTTTACAAAAATAGTTATATACCTATCTTCATTCGATGTTATACACAAATATATCATTATGGCGATTTCTCACTTATAAAAAATTTGGACATACATTTCCATCTTCCCCCGTACACTGTACTAAAGTGAAACTTTTATTAGAGAAAATCCTTTAGTCTCTTTTTTCACCGCATACATATAGTTCGCTTATTAAAACATCATAAATGGAGGCAGACGAATGGACTTAGAGTTTTTAACATCTGTACTAATGATTGTCGGTATCGATGTTGTATTAGGTGGTGACAACGCAATTGTCATCGCACTAGCTAGCCGAAATTTACCTGAATCGAAACGAAATAAAGCTATTTTGATCGGTACTCTTTTAGCAATCGTACTAAGAATTATCCTTACTATACTAGCTGTCTATTTGCTCGACATTCCATTTCTGCAACTTATCGGGGGCATTTTACTTACATTAATTGCAGTAAATTTACTAACTGATAATAGCAACGATCTTTCTTCTATTCAAGGAAAAACAACTTTATTTCAAGCTGTGCGTACAATTGTATTCGCGGACCTTGTTATGGGATTTGACAACGTTATCGCCATTGCAGGGGCAGCTCACGGAAGATTTTTACTCGTAATAATCGGTTTACTCATTTCTATCCCGATTATTATTTGGGGCAGCAAACTCATTTTAATACTTATGGAACGCTTTCCATTCCTCATTTATTGCGGGGCAGCAATTCTCGCTTATACAGCAGGGAAAATGGTCACACATGAAGACAGACTGGCAACCTTTTTTCATAACAACCCAAGTTTCACTGCAGGCATTCCTTACTTATTTATTTTTACCATCTTATGCATCGGCTTTATCGTTCAACGAGTTCGATTACGAAATGTGAAACATTAAAAAAAACCTTCTACTATATAATAGGTAGAAGGTTTTCATATTATTATAATTAATTTACAAGACGCTGTGCTTCACGTAATTGGAACGTTCTTACTGTACGTGGTAAGAAACGGCGGATTTCGTCTTCATTGTAACCTACTTGAAGGCGTTTCTCGTCAATCATAATTGGACGACGTAAAATCCCTGGATAGTCACGAATCATCTTATATAAATCTTGAAGTGGTAAAGACTCTAAGTTTACATTTAATTCTTGGAAAACTTTCGAACGAGTAGAAATAATCTCATCCGTTCCGCTCTCTGTCATACGTAAAATCTCTTTAATTTCCTCAATCGTTAACGGATCTGAGAAAATATTACGTTCTGTATAAGGAATATGATTTTCCTCTAGCCATAATTTCGCCTTTCTACAAGACGTACAGCTTGGAGAACTATATAATGTTACCATACAAAGCTCACTCTCCTTAAAGAGTACAAATTCTGTACTAATTACAGTTTAAATTTCTTAATTCAGCAATTTTTCGCGATACCTTGTCTTAAAACAAAGTGCAAAAATTGCTTTTCATGTAAGCAACAACTTTTAGTAAACAACAATTACTTTTAATAAGTAACTTCTATAATCATTATACAATAGATTTTGCAAGAAATATACAGTAAATTTCCTTCTAATTGAGAAAACTCTTCCGTGTATTCCACTGCTATGTAACATAATCACACTTACTTCAGCTGTTCTTTAACAATAACCTTCAACCCTCTTAACACTTGCTTTTCATAGATTTTTCATATGATTTATAGTTATTTCCTCATAATCTTTTCTATGAAAAAGAGAACGTTTTCTTACCTTTTTTTGATAAATCAATTAAGAAATGTAAGACTATATAAGTGAGAATCAAAAGAACATTTGTTCTTATCTTAACAAACATTCTCATTCATGTCTATACGATTTCTAAAATATATTAAATATTTTTCTGACATTTCTTTCTTTTTTATCTTTTATCTCATACAATAAACATACAGACAGGCAAAGGGGGAATTTGCAAATGATTGCTTTTTTTATTGATTTTGTCACGGTTGCTGCCCTCATCATCGGAATAACAGCATTGATTGGTGTCATTACAAATAGCATTGGTGAAAAACTCTTTGGCGGAAAAGAAAAGATGAAGTTTGTTAATAAAAGTTTGGATGTACAATCCGGCTGGAACGAGGTTGGCGGGAAAGGTATTTATAAGAAACGTACGTATTAAAAAAAGCAGGTAATCACCTGCTTTTTTCTTATTTCTCTACTGACGCCCATTTAAAGCTTAAATCGCCGCCATATTTATGGTTGTACATATTTTTAATTGATTCTCTTTGTAAGTATGCTCTACCACGTTGATATACTGGAACAATCGCAGCGTCATCAAATAACATTTTTTCTGCTTCTAGTAAACTTTTCCAACGAGCATTTACATCGCTTCCATCTTTTTTCGCTTTCATGATGATCTCATCATATTTCGGATTAGAATATTTCATTTTATTTTGTGATCCATCCGTTACAAACATATCAAGATATGTAATTGGATCTGGGAAGTCTGCACTCCATCCAGAGAATGACATGACGAAATCGCCCGCATCTTCCAATTTTAGTTTTTGCGCGAATGGTTGTTGTTTAATTTTCACTGTTAAACCTGGTAAATTCTTTTCTAACTCACCTTTTAAATATTCCCCCGTTTTCTTCGATAATTCAACATCTTCGTTTAATAACTCTAATTCAATTTCATTTTTACCAAGCTCTTTTTTACCAGCTTCCCAATATTTCTTCGCTTCTTTCACGTTTGGTTTTACAATATCTCCATTTACAGCACGGAAGTCCTTTTTATCCGGTCCTTTAATGAAGTTATCAGGAATTAATCCTGTTGCTGGCTTAGAACCGTTATTTAATAATGTATCAACGAACGGTTTACGTTCAAAAGCAAGTGAAATTGCTTTACGAATATTTTTATTTGCTAACGCTGGATCTTTTTGATTTAAACGAAGGAAGAATACAGATGTATCTTCTACTGTTTGGAAATCTGGTTTTCCTTTATATTTATCGATGAACTCCGCTAATAACGTCGCTCGATCGACTGCGTTTGTTTCATATAAATTAATTGGTGTAGACGTATCTTTTACAATATTAAAGTTTACTTCCTCAATCTTCACTTCTTTATTGTCCCAATATGACGCGCTCTTTGTCATTTTAAAGCTACGTTCATGTTGCCAATCACTTAATGTAAATGGTCCGTTATAAAGTGTTGTATTCGCTTCCAAACCAAACTTCGTACCTTGCTCTTTCACGAACTTTTCATTCACAGGATAGAAGATTGGATATACCATTAAATCTACAAGATATGGAATGGAATTGTCTAATTCCACTTCTAATGTATAATCATCAATTGCTTTTACACCTAATTGATCTGGACTCATCTCTTTTTTATTGATTTTCTCAGCATTTTTTATATCATACATAATGTACGCTGATTTCGCAGCTGTATCTGGGTTAATTGCTCTTTGCCATGCGTATACAAAATCTTTCGCCGTCACAGGCTCACCATTTGACCATTTTGCGTCTTCACGTAATGTAAATGTATATTTTTTACCGTCTTCTGACTTTTTGAATTCCTTCGCTACACCTGGAACAAGCTTATCATCTTTTCCTAAACTGTATAAGCCTTCCATCGTATTAGTCATTACTCTTGAAGAAACTGCATCAGCTGATAACGCTGGATCCATCGTTGGAATTTCTTGCGTTTCAATTAAGTTAATAACTTGCTTAGTACCGCTTTTCCCGCTATCCCCTTTTGCGTTCGCTTGCGGTTCATCTTTTTGGTAGCTACATGCCCCTAACATCATGCTCATCGCTACTGTTGATACTACAAAAACTGGCATCTTTTTTTTCATATTTCCACCCTCCACAAAAATGTTAGCCCTTTCATTTTCAAACAAATAGAAATATATATATGTTCTAACAATTCATATTATACACACAAATATATTTTTTGTATATTTATATTTCTATTTTATTAAAATTTTCTGTTTAAAAATAAACCTTTGTAAACGTTTCATATTGCTGATTTCCCCTACTAAAGTGTTAGAAATAATAATTTTTATATTTTTCTAAATTATTAGAAAAAAATGAATTTTATATTCCATAATACTTTTTGCATAATTATCCTCCTCTTTTTATCATAAAATAGCACTTCCTTCATAATAAAGATATGTAGGTTAAAATGAGTGCAAAGGATAAGAAAGTATGTTACGATACACTTTGCTAAAAATAGATATCGATAAAGAGGGGACGGACATGGCAGCAATTCAGGCAAAAAACGGGCCTACTGAGAAATTAAGTTTATTCTTATTAACATGGCCTATTTTTCTAGAAGTTTTTCTATTTATGTTGATGGGGATCGCTGATACTTTCATGTTAAGTGCATTATCAGACGATGCTGTATCTGGGGTTGGTGCAGCGAATCAATATCTCCATATCGCTATTTTGGTACTAGAAGTCATCGGGAACGGCGCAGCTATCGTCGTATCTCAATACCTCGGTTCCAAACGTTTTATGGAAGCATCTAAAATATCAGCTTTAGCCGTCACATTAAATTTAGTGGTCGGACTCGTTATAAGCGCTGGTTTTCTTTTATTTTCAAAACATATGATGATGGCAATGAACTTACAAGGCGATGTACTTATGTATGCACAGAGCTATTTATCCATCGTCGGAGGAGCTATTTTCCTTCAAGCTATTATTAATTCATTAGCCGCAATTATCCGCGTACATGGCTTCACAAAGCAAGCGATGTTTATTTCACTTGGAATGAATATTATTCATATCGCTGGAAACTACGTACTCATTTTTGGGAAATTTGGTTTTCCGGAGCTTGGTGTACAAGGGGCTGCCATTTCTTCTGCTGTCAGCCGACTTATAGCGCTTATCGTTTTCTTCTGGTTACTGTACCGCGTTATGGAGTACCGTGTGAAATTACAATACTACTTCACCTTATCAAAAGAATATATCGGGAAAATTTTAAAAATCGGGATTCCATCTGCATTTGAGCAGGTTATGTATCAAGCTTGCCAAATTGTCTTCTTATACTATGCAACATACTTAGGAACGGAATCATTAGCGGCGAGACAATACGCTACAAACATTTCTATGTTCACTTATTTATTCGCGATTGCGATCGGTATGGGAACAGCCATTATTATCGGACGCCTCGTTGGCGGTGGTGAAAAAGACGAAGCGTATGAACGCGTATGGAAAAGTGTAAAGTGGGCAATTGGAGTCACTTTATGTATGGTCGCTCTTGTTATTACATTCCGTACACAATTAATGGGACTATTTACAGATAATCCGCACATTATTGCGTTAGGTGCAAGCGTTCTTTTACTAAGTGTACTACTTGAAACAGGGCGTACGATGAATATCGTCATCATCAATTCACTTCGCGCAGCTGGTGATGCAAAGTACCCAGTTTTAATCGGCGCATTCTCTATGGTGTTAATGAGTTTGCCACTCGGTTACTTTTTCGCCTTCCATTTAGATATGGGGCTCGTTGGTATTTGGCTAGCAATTGCTATTGATGAATGGACACGTGCCATTATTATGTTCTTCCGCTGGAAAAGTAGAGCGTGGGAGCGTTACGCACTTGTTAAACCTGAAGAACAAGAGGAGATTGTTTCTGTTCAGGTGCAATAATACTCGTTTAATTAAGGCGTAGCCTTTAGTAAAGGCAACTTATATCTGTGATTCTTTAAATATATCGACTTACCGAGAAATATTGACAATTCTTTTAAATAGTAAAAAAATCCATTCTTCTTTGATAGAAGAATGGATTTTTTATTATTGATAAATCTCTTTATATTTCTTATACTCCGCTTCAGAACATAGTACGAAATGTCCTGGGCGAATTTCACGCATTGTCGGTTCTTCACTACCATAATTATGTTGAGATGGATCGTATACGATACGTTTACGATTGCGCTCATAATCTGGATCTGGAAGTGGAATCGCTGATAATAGTGATTTCGTATATGGATGAATTGGATTCGCATATAACTCATCACTTGTTGTTAATTCAACGATTTGACCACGATACATTACGCCAATGCGGTCACTAATGTATTTTACCATTGATAAATCATGGGCAATGAATAAGTATGTTAAACCTTTTTCTTTTTGTAACTTTTTCAGTAAGTTTACAACTTGCGCCTGGATTGATACGTCAAGTGCTGAGATTGGCTCATCGGCAATGATAAATTCAGGTTCTACAGCAAGTGCACGAGCGATACCGATACGTTGACGTTGTCCACCTGAGAATTCATGCGGGAAACGGTTTGCGTGCTCTTTATTTAAACCAACTGTGTTTAATAATTCATGCACACGGTCCATACGCTCTTTTTTGTTTTTCGCTAATCCATGAATATCAATACCTTCTGCAATAATATCCCCTACTGTCATACGAGGGTTTAATGATGCATATGGATCTTGGAAAATCATTTGCATTTTACGGTTGAACTTCTTCAGCTCTGCGCGTGATTTTTTACCATGTACATTTTCACCGTCGAACAATACTTCACCAGCAGTTGCATCATATAAACGAATAATCGTTCTTCCAGTTGTTGATTTACCACAACCTGATTCTCCTACAAGACCAAATGTTTCTCCGCGGTAAATATCAAATGAAATATCATTAACCGCTTTGACAACACCACCACTCACGTCGAAGTGCTGCTTTACATTTTTTACTTCAATTAATTTCTCACGTTGTTTAGTCATGTTGTTCACCTGCTTTCATTTGAAGAATGCGTTTTTCAACGACTGCCGGCGGTTTTACTTCTGGAGCTTGCTCATGAAGTAACCAAGTTGCCGCATAGTGTGTATCACTTACTTTAAATAAAGGTGGGTCCATTTCAAAATCAATTTTCAGTGCCTGTGGGTTACGTGGTGCAAAAGCATCTCCCTTTGGCGGCTTCAATAAATCTGGAGGCGTTCCAGGAATTGCGTATAACTCTTCCTCTGAACCATCTAAACTTGGCATAGATGCGATTAAGCCCCAAGTATACGGATGTTTTGGATTGTAGAAAATTTCATCTACAGTTCCGATTTCAACAACTTTACCAGCGTACATAACTGCTACGCGGTCCGCAACGTTTGCCACTACACCTAAGTCATGCGTAATGAAAATGATTGCTGCTTCTGTTTTTTGCTGAATGTCTTTCATAAGCTCTAAAATTTGCGCCTGAATTGTAACGTCTAGCGCTGTTGTCGGCTCATCGGCAATCAATAATTTCGGGTTACAAGCTAACGCCATCGCAATAACTACACGCTGTCTCATACCACCAGAGAATTGGTGCGGATATTGCTTTAAACGAGCTTCTGGATTTGGAATACCTACAAGGTCGATTAATTCCAACGCAACTTTACGTGCATCTGCTTTACTCATCCCTTGGTGTTTAATAAGACCTTCCATAATTTGATTTCCAATTGTCATCGTTGGGTTTAATGATGTCATTGGATCTTGGAAAATCATCGCAATATCTTTACCACGTACTTGCTGCATTTCTTTTTCTGTTAATTTCGTTAAGTCACGACCTTCAAATACGATTTCACCATTTTTAATACGTCCAGGAGGATTCGGAATTAATCCCATTAACGCTTTAGAAGTAACTGATTTCCCAGAACCAGATTCTCCTACAATCGCTAATGTTTCTCCTTTTTTCAAATCAAAAGTAACGCCGCGTACAGCTTGTACTTCACCTGCATGTGTATCAAAGGAGACTTGTAAATCTTTTACCTCTAACAATGTTTTCATCTTTACCTCTCCCCTCTTTTACTTACGCATTTTTGGATCTAACGCATCGCGTAATCCGTCTGCCATTAAGTTAAACGCTAAAATTAATATACTGATGACAACCGCAGGGATGAACATCATATGCGGATACGTTTGAATTGATTTATAACCGTCATTTACAAGAGAACCAAGTGACGCGAATGGCGGCTGAATACCTAAACCGATGAAGCTTAAGAACGCCTCACCAAACACCGCTGTTGGAATTGTAAACATTGTCATTACGATAATTGGTCCCATTACGTTCGGGATTAAGTGCTTTACAATTAATTGTGTATTTGTTGCACCTAATGTACGAGATGCTAATACGTATTCTTGATTTTTTAATTTTAGGATTTGTCCACGAACGATACGCGACATCCCTATCCAACCTGTAATTGCCATTGCGAGTGTAATTGACCATATACCAGATCCCATAATGATTACCATTAAAATAACGATAATTAAGTATGGAATACCGTTAATAATCTCCATAATACGTTGCATAATGTTATCTACTCTACCGCCATAGAACGCTGAAATACCTCCGTATGCAACCCCAATTACTAAGTCAATTGCTGCTGCTAAAAGAGCGATATATAATGATACACGCGTACCTTCCCATGTTCTTGTCCATAAATCGCGGCCAAGATCATCTGTACCAAACCAGAAATACTCTTTAATATCACGTTTTTCATATTGGTCAACACCGTATTGATCTGTACCGTCAAATGGTAGCCAATGAACATTTTCAATAACAGGAATTTTCGGTGGTAATTTCGCACGTCCTAAATCTTGCTCTTTATATGAGTGCTTACTTACCATCGGTCCGAAAATCGCTAGTAAGATAATAAGCGTTAATAAAACGAAACCGAACATCGCTCCTTTATGTTGGAACAAACGTCTTCTTACATCTTGCCAAAACGTTAAGCTTGGACGGGCAATGACTTCATTATCCACATTATTTTGATTGGCTTGTTGAAATAAGTCTGGAGATAATTTTTGTACATCTTTCATCATTTTTTCCCTCCCGCTAAACGAATTCGAGGATCAATAATTCCGTATAAAATATCGACAATGAAAATAACTAAGATGAAGATTGCACTATAGAAAATTGTAGTTCCCATAATAACTGTATAGTCATTCACTGTAATCGATTTAACGAACTGTTCCCCTAGTCCTGGTACAGCATAAATTTGCTCAATAACTAATGTACCTGTAATTAACCCTGCAACCATTGGTCCTAAAATTGTTACAACTGGAATTAATGCGTTACGAAGTGCGTGTTTAATAATGATAACGCCTTGGCTAATTCCTTTCGCTTTCGCTGTTAAAATGTAGTCAGCTTGCATAACTTCAATTAACTCTGCACGAGCGAAACGTGCGATTGTTGCGATAACTGCCATCGATAAAGCAATTGTAGGCATTACTGTAAACTCTGGTCCTTTCCAGAATGCTACTGGGAACCATCCAAGTTTTACCCCTACGAAATATTGTAGTAATGCGGCGAATACGAATGATGGTACCGACATCCCGAGTACGGAAATAATTGTCGCCCCATAATCGACCCACGTATTATTACGAAGTGCCGCAACGATTCCTAAAATTAAACCGATAAATGTACCTAATATAATCGCTTGTAAACCAAGTTGTGCTGATGGTCCAATGCGATCCACAATCATGTCTGTTACTGGACGGTTATCATATTGGAATGATACCCCTAAATCACCTTTTGCTAAGTTACCTAAGTAACGTGCATATTGAACTGGTACTGGATCATTTAAGCCATATTTTTCAAGAATGATTTCTTTTTGTGCCGGTGATAACTTCTCCTGGTTTTTAAGCGGAGAACCCGGAAGTAATTTCATTAAAAAGAAAGTCAGTGTAGTAATTAAAAATAATGTCAAAGCCATGTACACGAAACGTTTTAATACATAACGTCCCATAGTCAAGCACCTCCCCGTTTTTCTCAAAAGCAATAAGATAGTTTTAAATATTCTTACTTTTATTTTTTTAAAATAAGAGTACATGCCCATCATAGGCATATACCCTTATTCATGATGGAAACCATTTTTAGTTTTTGAGTTCAACCCACTTATAGCTAAATTCCCCGCCATATTTATGTTCTAATAGGCCAGTAATTGAGCCACGTTGTAAATAAGCTTTTCCTGGTTGATATACTGGAGCAATTGCTGCATCTTCAAGCAGTTGTTTTTCTGCTTGTAATAATGCCTCCCAACGAGCTTGTACATCAACTTCTGTTTTTGCTTTTTTAATTAAATCATCATACGCTGGGTTTGCGTAATGTACTTTGTTTTGCGCATTACCTGTCGTATACATTTCAAGGAATGACATTGGGTCCATATAATCTGGACTCCATCCCGCATATGACATTGCATAATCTCCACTCGCTTCAAGTTTTAATTTTTGTGCAAATGGCTGCATTTTTGTTGGAACTGTTAAACCTGGTAAGTTCTTTTCAAATTGGCCTTTTAAATACTCTCCGATTTTTTTAGCATCATCAGTATCAAAGTTTAATAGCTCTAACTCTACTTTTTCTACACCAAGTTCTTTCTTACCAGCTTCCCAGTATTTTTGTGCTTCTTTCATATCCTCTTTTATAAGCTTTCCGTTTTCTTCACGGAAGTCTTTCCCATTCGGACCTTTTGCTAAGCCTTTCGGAACAAAACCATATATCCCCTCTGAACCATCGTTTAAAATCACTTTTCCGATGTTTTCACGTTCAAAGGACATTGCAATTGCTTTTCGGATATTTTTATTTGCTAAAAATTTATTCTTTTCATTTAAACGAATAAATTGTGTAGATGGTCTCTTAATCGTTTTAAAGTCAGCATCTGATTTGTATTTATCTACAAACTCTGATGTTAAGACTACACGATCAATTGCTTTCGTTTCATATAAATTTATAGCAGTTGAACGATCCTTAACAATATTGAAGTTTATTTCCTCAAGTTTTACTTCTTTATTTTCCCAATACGTTGGATTCTTCTTAAGTTGGAAACTTTGTTCATGCTTCCATTCATTTAATACGAATGGACCATTATAAAGTGTCGTATTGGATTCTAATCCAAATTTTGCTCCTTGTTCTGTTACAAACTTCTCATTCAAAGGATACAATGTTGGATAGACTGTTAAACTTACAAAATAAGGAACAGGGTTATCTAATTCCACTTCAAGTGTATGATCATCAATTGCCTTTACACCAAGTTCTTCAACTGGTAACTCTTTTTTGTTAACTTTCTCCGCATTTTTAACATCAAATAGTATGTAAGCAAACTTGGCACCCGTGTTTGAATCTACAGCTCTTCGCCAAGAATAAACGAAGTCCTTCGCTGTTACAGGTTCACCATTAGACCATTTCGCATCTTCCCGTAACTTAAACACATACTTTTTGCCATCCTCTGATTTCTCATAAGATTTAGCGACACCCGGAACAAGTTTATCATCTTTCCCCAGACGATATAACCCTTCCATTGTGTTATTCATGATGTTAGAAGATGCTGCATCCGTTGATAACGTCGTATCCATAGTTGGAATTTCAGCTGTCTCAGTTAAATTTAACACTTGCTTGTTTGAGGATTTTTCTTTTGCGCCTGCTTTATTATCCTCTTTTTGGTAACTACAAGCTCCTAACATACTGACAGTCAACGTCGATGCAAGTAATAACGGTATCTTTTTCTTCATGTTGTGTTGCCTCCCCTAATTGCACTTCCTGTACCCTCACTTGTAAAAAAGTAGAATTGAAAGAATAATCTCCAAGTTTCTACAATTTTCATTATACATATAATACAACAATTGTGAATATAGTTTTTTGTTTTTTTGTTAAAATTTTTAATAAAATGTTTATATTTTTATTTTTTTGTAAAGGGATACGTTAACATTGCTACCATCATCTTGCAATCAGACCTTTAATTGCGTATAATTTTCAAAAAATTAGTTCTAGTACATATTATAGCTTTTATAGTATAATAATTCTAGTAATATTTTGACGGAGGGGAACATTTTGAATAAAGTTTTTTTTCATACTTGTATACTAATTTTCATAGCGATAATCGCTTCTAGTATTGGCGCATTCCTCGTTTCATCGCATTTTTTGTTGAATTTTGTCAACATCTCGTTTTATATTGCACTATTTTTTATTCTTATAGGCGGTTTTTTATTCATATTTCAAAATGGATTTTTTAACGTAACAATTTACGCCTTCCAAAGAGTATTTGGTACGAACAAAAAAATTGACTCTTTAATTGAAGAAGTAGAGGAACCTGTCGATAAGAAAGAACGTATTTATAAAACATATTCATTCAAATGGACGTATCCAATTTGCATTACAGGTATCGTTCTTGGATTGTTCTCGACCTTCATTAGCTTTACTATTTTGATGTAGTTTGCAAACACTATCCCATATGATATAATAATCAGCAAAACATTTTGTTATAAAACTTTAGTTCTTTCATATTTAAAAGAGCTCAGGTAACAATAAATAAATTTATATGTATGCGATGATAAAGAAGAGTACATATTGAGGCAATTTCAGAGAGCTTGTGGCTGGTGTGAACAAGTAATTGTACAGTATGGAATGGGCTTTTGAGCTCCAAACCGAACCGAGAGTAGTAGGCTTTGGCGTTATATCCAAACGTTATTATGGATTAGAGAGATTTCACAGTAGTGAAATAATTAGGGTGGTACCGCGGTCCATTCGTCCCTATAGTTTTTTGGGATGAATGGGCTTTTTTGTTTGCCTTCTCTTCCCTATCACGCATTCAAATTTAGGAGGAATTACTTATGTCAGTTATCTTTTCTGGTATTCAGCCGAGTGGAACGATTACACTTGGAAACTATTTAGGAGCTATGAAGCAATTTACAGAGCTTCAAAATGAACACGACTGTTATTTCTGTATTGTAAATCAACATGCGATTACAGTACCTCAAGATCCCGTCGGGCTTCGTAAAAACATCCGCAGTCTTGCTGCACTTTATGTAGCATGCGGCATCGATCCTGAAAAAGCTACTTTATTTGTACAATCAGAAGTACCGGCACACGCTCAACTAGGATGGATTATGCAATCAGTTGCTTACGTTGGAGAATTAGAGCGTATGACGCAATATAAAGATAAAGCGTCAGGTAGAGATTCAGTACCAGCTGGATTACTAACTTATCCACCATTAATGGCTGCTGATATTTTACTTTACAACACTGAGATCGTGCCTGTTGGTGATGACCAAAAGCAACATATGGAATTAACACGTGACCTAGCAGAGCGTTTCAACAAACGCTTCCGTGAAGTATTCACAATTCCTGAAATTCGCATTCCAAAAGTAGGAGCTCGCGTTATGTCACTAACAGAGCCTACGAAAAAAATGAGTAAATCTGATCCGAATCCAAAATCAATGATCAGTATGCTTGATGAACCAAAAACAATTGAAAAGAAAATTAAGAGTGCTGTAACTGACTCTGAAGGTATCGTGAAATTCGATAAAGAAAACAAACCTGGTATCTCTAACTTATTAACAATTTACTCTTCATTCTCTGGAAAAACAGTTGAAGAAATCGAAGCAATGTACGAAGGAAAAGGATATGGCGACTTCAAAGGCGACCTAGCACAAGTAGTCGTAGAAGCGATTCGTCCAATCCAAGACAAATATAACGAACTAATCAACTCACCAGAACTAGACGAAATTCTAGACAAAGGTGCTGAAAAAGCAAACCGCGTCGCATTCAAACAACTACGCAAAGTAGAAAACGCAATGGGACTAAGCAGAAAACGTAGGTAACATATAAAGCGGAGGCGACTGCTTAGCCCTGACGGCTAAGGTTCTTTCGCATAGAAGACGCTTTTTGTCTTCTTATGCGGAAGGTTCTTAGACACGAAGAGCTTGTTGCTGAAGCTAAGTTATACCAAATTAAAAAAAACCGCCAATTGGCGGTTTTTTTAATTTACCTTTTGCTCGTTTTCCATTTCCCATAACTTTTCAAAAAATGGTTGTCCTTTTACGAGACGCTCGCATAATTGTTCGTGCTTCTCAGACCAACCTGCTTTCGCTTCCTCATACAGCTTAGCCCAAATATCTTCAAATTCCATATGTTGAACCATTCCGTATGCTGATGGATCCCACTCTGTGAACCAATAGCGAATCTCTGCTGTGTTTTTCGTTGTATGTAATTGATCTAACGCCATAAATAATAATTGTTTAAGCTGTCTTTCTTTACGAGTTAAGCCATTCATAATGAATGGTGATGGTGATAAAATATGATGTTCTTTTTCTATTTCTTCTACTTGGAACTCATACTTTTCTGCTTGTACGTTTTCTACCATCTCATATACCATCTGCTCTTGGCGCGGTATAAGTCTACTTTTTCGAATCGGTACATTGTAACC
This sequence comes from Bacillus sp. SSR7, assembly GCF_055902415.1. Classification (NCBI taxonomy): domain Bacteria; kingdom Bacillati; phylum Bacillota; class Bacilli; order Caryophanales; family Bacillaceae; genus Bacillus; species Bacillus sp. SSR7. The sequence continues at coordinate 90,374 of NZ_JBVVXV010000012.1, forward strand.
AATTGTGTCAATCGCAATAATTCCTTTTCCATCTGTAACTACAAAGCAATACTCTTGCTGCAAACGTTCATGATTTTTACGAATATAAGCCTTATGATGTACGTCTTCCAACATTTTTTGCGGAAGCTCTAACAATTCGTTCTCGATGTAATGATATAATGTGGCATCTACTTTTAATAATGGCACTTGATCTAATAGCTCAATCGTATCATCTTTCCGCCATTCGTAAAAATGACAAACGTTATACCCATTTTCTTCACCTTCAAACCAATTTACCCATACATCATGTAGATATAACATTCACTACCCCTCACTTCACTACTGTTTGTATCCATCATTATGTTCAATTTTTCTTAACTTTATTCCACCTAAGGAAATATATTCTAATTATTATTTTTTCTTCTATTAATACTAAAAAAACAGGAAAGAGAGCTCCTGTTTTTTTATATATGAAATGTATTTGCTTTATTCAATATTTCTTTCGCATCTATAGGCAATAAAGAAAGTGTATCTTCTCCTTCCAAAGTTACACAATCTTTGACAATATGAAATCCAAGCGCATAGCCAAGCATCTTCGGATAAGAATGAAATCCATTTAATAAGATGTCGTGCTCCCTTGTTCCTCGCTTTATACTTATTCTTTCATGTACAACGTTTTTCCAATAATATATAGCCTCTTCTTTTGAAAGATACGTCGTCCACGGTGCATTGTTTTTTTCTGAATATCTTTCCGTTACCGCTTGCTCAGCTAACCCTTCCATAATCATCGTATCAAGTAATGTATATTCCGTTTCTTTCGTCTCAATTTGATGCAACCTGCATATGTGATGATATTCATGCGCTAGTAACACTTTTAATTCTTCCACCGAATTCCGTCCACATACAAATAAGAAAATAACGTGACGCATAGATAATCCAGCCCTGCCGTTATACTCTTCTTGTACAGTTCGATTATAGGAATCTGATAATAGAATAAAGACAGGGACATCTGGACCTTTTAACCAATTTTTCAGTTTCTCATACTCCGCACGTAACTCTTTCCAAACTTCCTTTTTCTCTAACTCTTTAATTTCTCGTTCTCCTCGCATAACAGGGCGATACATACCTTTAGAAATTAAAAAGCGATACAACCTTTCTTTTGGCAGCGGGATATACTTCGTAAACTTCTCACACAGCTTTTCTGGCCGTCCATAATATAGATGTAACCACTCAGCAGTTTCAACAATCCCCATCTTTATCCCTCCTTTTTCTTATGTATATGCAAAAGGAGAAAAAGACGTAAAAATAAATAAGGAGTTTTTTCGCAATATATCGCGAAAAAACTCCTTATCTCATCTATTATTTATACGCTTTAAATACTAATACTGCGTTATGACCACCGAATCCTAATGAATTACTTAACACCGCGTTTACTTCTTGATGTCTCGCATTATTCGGTACGTAATCTAAGTCACATTCTGGATCTGGTGTTTCATAGTTAATTGTTGGAGGGATTACTCCGTCTGTAATTGATTTAATAGAGAAGATCGCTTCAACAGCACCAGCTGCTCCTAATAAGTGACCTGTCATTGATTTCGTTGAGCTAATTGCTACTTTATACGCATGCTCACCGAACGTTTCTTTAATTGCCATCGTTTCATACTTTTCATTCGCATCCGTACTTGTACCATGCGCATTAATGTAATCAATATCTTCTGGCTGTAGACCTGCATCTGCTAAAGCTTGACGCATTGCGCGCACGCCACCTTCACCGCCAGGAGCCGGCATTGTAATATGGAACGCATCACCAGTTGCACCGTAACCAGCGATTTCCGCATAAATGTGAGCACCACGAGCTAATGCGTGCTCTAATTCTTCAAGAATTAAAATACCTGAACCTTCACCCATTACGAAACCACTACGGTTTTTATCGAATGGACGGCAAGCTGTTGCTGGATCTTCATTGAATGTTAATGCTTTTGCTGAGCTAAATCCTGCGAATGCCATACTTGTTAACGGCGCCTCTGCTCCGCCTGTAATCATTGCATCAGCATCACCGCGCTGAATCGCTTTAAACGCATCACCAATTGAGTTTGCACCAGATGCACAAGCCGTCACAGAACAAGTGTTAATTCCTTTTGCTCCAGTTGCGATTGATACTTGGCCTGCTGCCATATCTGGAATCATCATTGGTACGAAGAATGGGCTCACGCGGCGCGGACCTTTCTCAGTAAAAATCTTAAATTGTTCTTCGTATGTTTCCATACCGCCAATACCAGAACCAATCCATACACCAATTCGAGGTCCGTTTTCTTCTGTAATCTCAAGCTTTGCATCTGCAACTGCCATTTTCGCTGCTGCTACTGCATATTGTGTAAAGCGATCCATACGGCGCGCTTCTTTTTTATCAATATATTTCTCGACTTCAAAGTCGTTAATTTCTGCTGCTACTTTTGCTGGAAATAGTTCCGGATCAATTCTTGTAAGTCGTCCGATTCCAGATACACCTTTTTTTATGTTTTCCCATGCTGTTTCAACATCTGTACCGACCGGTGTAACAGCTCCTAGTCCTGTAATTACGACCCTCTTTTTTTCCATACAAAATACACTCCTTTTTTTCTCTCAGTCCTTATTTACCCCAACGAAGAGCGACTGCTCCCCATGTTAATCCGCCGCCAAAACCAACAAGTATAATTAAATCACCATCTTGAATACGTCCGTTTTGCAATTCCTCTACCATCGCAATCGGAATGGAAGAAGCTGATGTATTACCGAACTTTTCAATTGTCATACTCATTTTTTCTTGTGGTAAATTTAATCTCTCTCTTGCAGATTCCATAATACGAATATTCGCTTGATGCGGTACTAAGAAATCCACATCTTCTTTCGTAAGACCAGCTTTATCTAGAACGCGAAGACAAGAATCCCCAAGTTGACGAACAGCAAATTTAAAGACTTCTCTGCCATTCATCATAACATACTCATCTTGATAAAGATGCTTACCGCCACTTCCGTCCGCTCCTAATTCGAAAGATAGAACGCCTTTACCTTCTGAAACAGCTCCCATTACGATCGCACCGGCTCCGTCTCCAAATAGTACTGCTGTATTTCGATCGTTCCAGTCTACAATTTTAGATAGTTTATCACTACCAACTACTAGTATATTTTTATAAGTTCCCGTTTGAATAAATTGCTGTGCTGTAATCATTCCGTACATAAAACCAGCACACGCTGCACTTAAATCCATTGCGGCTGCATGTTTTGCGCCAATCGCTTCTTGAATAACACAAGCTACTGCTGGAAAAGCACGATCTGGCGTTACTGTTGCCACTAAAATAAGATCGATATCCTCTCCGCTAACCCCTGCATCTTCAAGCGCTTTTTTAGAAGCCTCTACGGCCATATATGAAGTATCTATTGTATCATCGGCAATGCGTCTTTCCGCAATCCCTGTTCTCGTACGAATCCATTCATCGGATGTATCCATTATTTTCTCTAAATCGTGATTTGTGACTACTTTTTCCGGCACATATCTTCCGATCCCTAAAATGCCCACGTTCACATCGCAGCCCTCCGTTTTATATCAATTATTATGACTTGGTACTAATTTTAAAACATAAATGTATTTTTGTCTAGAATATATTTCAGCTAAAACATAAAGCTAACGCATTATTCACCTTATTGTTTATGAAAAGAAAAGGAAACATACCTTTCCCTGTTCTTTCGAAATATAAAAAGGCCCGAACCGCTTCTATCCACGGTTCAGGCCTCTCTTCCATCTTAAAAAGATGCTTTTTATTCTTTATCTGCTTTCCCAAGCTCATATGCTTCGTTCATAACTTTCATCAATAACTCTAATACTGGTTGAGCTTTCTCCATATCAAGCGCAATTCCATTATCATCTAAAATGGCCTTTGCTTCTGGTAAGTGCTTCATTGCGATTTGTAAAAATTGCATGCTTTTCTCATTCATATTATGTTCTTCCTCTCCATTAAAACTTTCACATACATAGTGTAACACGCTCGCTATCCTTCGTATAATTCTTTATATTTTTTCATATGTGCCAATTGTTTATTTAAACCGTATTCTAACGGGGTATTTCTTTTTATTGAAATATCCTCGGCCGCTCCATCTCTTTCTTCCGCATTCTCTTTATTCACTTTATCCTCTGCGCGTAAAAGGTTCATACCTTTTTTCCATAATGATTTTTTGCCACTAAGTAAATTATATATACCGAGATGCTCCTCGTTCCTTCCATTTTCCCATAAGTATTCACATACATCTTCAACGTACAGTAGATCACTGGCGTTTTCCTCACTCGCATAATGGCACTCTTTCTCACCCAGTTCTGATAAAATGAGCTGATGATACATCATAAAAGATGGTTGCCATGGACCATATAATGTAGGAACTCGAAATACACTATATTGTACCTCTCCTTTTTTCAATCCTTCTTCCACTTTCGAAAATAAACGTTTATTTTCGGACTTATCTGCGTTTCCTACTTCAATAGAAGAAATTAGATTTAACTTCACTTTATGTTCTTCACACAGTCTTATAATTCGCTTTAAATACTGTAATATAACTCTTTCATTTCGAAAGCCCCTTTGTTGGTTAGGCTCATACAGACAAAAGTAAACGGCATCAAATTTCTCTTCCTCTACGGATCTCCATCCGTCTTCATCTCTTATCGAATAATACGTAAATAACGCATTTCGCCCAATTAACAATAACTTCTCTTCATTAATTTTTGTCATACTATCAAATTCATCAAAATCAAGACCATATACTTCTACTCCTTCTGCAATCATTTTATTCACAAGGTGATAACCTACAAACGTAAGTGCACCTATAATTAGCACGCGTTCCATACCACCAACCCTTTCCCCTTGAAACAAATAGCTCCTCATTTATGTATATGGGAGCTTCACAATTCTTCTTCATATTTTTTAAAGAAATCAGTCGTTTGCCTAACCATTTTATATTTCACATCTTGCAGATGGAATAAGACAGAAGTATCACATTGATTGAATTGCCTCATTTTCTCATATTTACGTAACAACTGTTTTCTTCCTCTTTTTTCTTGTGTTGATACGAAAACTTTAACAGGTACACAAGACGGAAGAAGCGTAAATGATTTCTTATTTATTTTGGATTCTAATTCTTCTTCTTTGGAATCATACGCTAAACATAATTCCTTCACGAGTCTCTTGTAAAAAAACTTATGCTCTTTCTCAAACTCGACATATTCTGGTAAATCTAAACACGGATTTAGCATAATGACAGAGCGTATACATTCAGGGTATTTATTCATCATTTCAAGCGCTACAAGTGCCCCCATACCATCTGCCATAATGTGCATTTTCGCATTCAATGTCTCTTTTCTCAGAACAACGTCATATAGGCGTTTTGCTAGACGAACAGATTGATCGTTTCCCCAATGCCTTCCGTATAAATTAGAAGAAAAGACTGTATAGCCTTCCTCAATAAGGCCATGTAAAAAATAAGATCTACCCGCATGCTGTGTCCATAAACTTGTACCATTCTCAATAAAGTAGTTGTAATCACCTAGAAGCATGACAGAAAATCCATTTGGCTTCTCCGGTAAATAAATGACACATGGTTCTTTTTCTAAGTAAAAAAAACGTTCCGTAATACTCATTTTTCCCCCGCCTTATTTTCTAAACGTATAAAAGTACTCTTTTATAATGTATGAACGGAATGCAAATTTGCGTTGAAAAATCTACAAATATTTTTCTATATTCTTTTTTCAATTGTGTTACAATAAGGACAGATTGAACGAATAGAGGTGTAAAATATGCGTTTCATTTGGGCATTAATTTGGTCGTTCTTGCTTGTACATATGATGAGCTACGTAATCGGCTCTATGACTGGCGGTACATACGATTTTAACCAAGCGTCTATTTTCTCAGTTGTTCTTGCGGTATTAGTACTAGCAATTTCAGCTGCAATTCCAAACGAGCCAGTAGAACAACACTAAAAAAAGAGTCCGGATTTTATCCGAACTCTTTTTTATTTTACTTCACATGAACAACTAATTCGTTATTTTCTACATCAACCACTACATGACTATTGTCAGTAATCGTACCTGCAATTAATTCTCTCGCTAATTTTGTCTCAACTTGACGCTGTACATATCGTTTTAACGGACGAGCTCCGTACATTGGATCGAAGCCAGCTTCGACAACAAACTCTTTCGCTGCGTCTGTTAATTGTACCGTAATATGACGATCAGCTAAACGGCCTTGTAATTCTTTTACAATTTTATCAACAATACCTTTAATTTCATTCGTTGTAAGAGGCTTGAATAAAATAATTTCGTCGACACGATTTAAAAACTCTGGTCGGAAATGTCCTCTTAATTGTCCCATGACAAGTTCTCTTGATTCCTCTTTAATGGAACCATCTTCTTCTAATCCATCTAATAAATGAGCAGATCCAATATTTGAAGTCATAATAATAACCGTGTTTTTAAAGTCTACTGTACGTCCTTGCGAATCCGTAATGCGTCCGTCATCTAACATTTGTAATAAAATGTTGAATACTTCTGGATGTGCTTTTTCGATTTCGTCTAACAAAATAACGGAATACGGTTTACGTCTTACTGCTTCTGTTAATTGACCGCCTTCTTCATATCCAACATATCCAGGAGGTGCACCAATTAAGCGTGACACAGCGTGTTTCTCCATGTACTCAGACATATCAATACGAATCATTTGCTCTTCACTATCAAATAAAGACTGCGCTAACGTTTTTGCAAGTTCTGTTTTACCAACACCAGTCGGTCCTAAGAAAATGAAGGAACCAATTGGACGGTTCGGGTCTTTAATACCTGCGCGTGCACGAAGAACTGCGTCTGATACTAAGCTTACTGCTTCCTCTTGTCCGATGACACGCTCTGATAAAATTTGCTCTAATCGTAATAATTTCTCACGTTCACCTTCAACGAGTTTTGCGACAGGAATGCCAGTCCAGCGTGAAACAATATCAGCAATCTCTTCTTCACTTACTTCCTCACGTAATAAACGGTTTTCTTGTTTATTATTCGCGCCCATTTCTTCTGCTTCTTTTAACTCTTTTTCAATTGCAGGAATTTTTCCGTGGCGAAGTTCCGCTGCTCTATTTAAATCGTAATTACCTTCTGCTTCTTCTAATTCACGGCGCAGACGCTCTAAATGTTCACGTAAGTCACGAACTTTGTGAATATCTTCTTTTTCTTTCTCCCATTTGGCTCTCATACCGCTTGCCACTTCTTTTAAATCCGATAATTCACGTTGCAATGTTTTTAGACGTTCTTGGCTACCAAAGTCTTTCTCTTTTCCAAGAGCTGCTTCTTCAATTTCTAGCTGCATAATGCGGCGCGTTACTTCATCTAATTCTGTTGGCATAGAATCAATTTCTGTACGAATTGTTGCGCACGCTTCGTCAACAAGATCAATTGCTTTATCCGGTAAGAAACGATCCGAAATATATCGATCTGATAAAACTGATGCTGCTACAATCGCGCGGTCATGAATATTTACACCGTGATAAATTTCAAAACGCTCTTTTAAACCACGTAAAATGGAAATTGTATCTTCAACAGTTGGTTCTTCTGCTAATACTTGTTGGAAACGTCTTTCTAGCGCTGGATCTTTTTCAATATATTTACGATATTCATCTAACGTCGTCGCCCCAATGCAATGCAGTTCACCACGCGCAAGCATCGGTTTTAACATATTTCCTGCATCCATTGCGCCTTCTGTTTTACCAGCGCCGACGATTGTGTGAAGTTCATCAATGAATAATAAAATGCGTCCTTCACTCTTTTTAATTTCATTTAATACAGCTTGGAGACGCTCTTCAAATTCACCGCGGAATTTCGCTCCAGCTACAAGCGCACTCATATCTAATGCAAAGATTGTTCTATCTTTTAATCCTTCTGGTACGTCCTTTTTTACAATACGCTGTGCTAACCCTTCAACGATTGCTGTTTTACCTACACCGGGCTCCCCGATTAAAACCGGGTTGTTTTTCGTTTTACGTGAAAGAATGCGGATTACGCGGCGAATTTCACTATCGCGTCCGATAACAGGGTCAATTTTCCCCGCTCTTACTTCCGCCACTAAATCACGACCATATTTTTCTAACGCTTCATAAGTTGCTTCTGGATTTTGACTAGTCACTCTTTGATTCCCCCGAACTGTCATTAAAGACTTTAATAAGTTATCTTTCGTAATATGAAATCTTGTAAATAATTGGTTTATATCGCCTTTTTCTTCAGTAAAAGCAAGTAATACATGTTCAACTGAAATGTAATCATCTTGCAATTTCTCTGCTTCTTTTCCTGCCCTTACAAGTAGTTGTTGCAAAGCACCTGTTATATATAATTTACCTGCTTCTGCACCGCTTCCTGTTACGGAAGGCTTTTTCTTAATTAAATTTTCGGCGCCTTGTTTTAATGCTTCTATATCGACGTTCATTTTTTGAAAAATACGTACTGCTAACCCATCTTGCTCTTCTAATAATGTAAACAAGAGATGAACAGTATCTACTTCTTGATGATGATGAGATACCGCTAAAGATTGAGCACTCATAATCGCCTCTTGTGTTTTTGTTGTCATTTGATTTAAGTCCATCTTTACAGTCCTCCAAATGTTTGACTTTCTTTGACCTTTGATTTGATTATACGCCAACTGACTTTTTTATACAATAATTTTGCTTATGTATTTCAAACTTATTATTGGAAAAAGAAAAAGGGAGCATGCATGATACGACTGAAAAATATACGGTAAATGAAATTAAAATGGATAACGACAAAAAAGCCGCAATAATGATTGCGGCTTTTGTTACGGTTTTCTTTTATATGTCCACTGGCGGTTATGATTTGTGTTATCTGGAAACTTTTCACCAGCAGTTAGTTTTACCATTTGCGGATCTTTCACCATACTTCCCGTTTCACCAATTTCTACGTAAATGCCATCATTCGGCGCTTTTTGTCCAGAACGAAACCTACGATTTTGTCCCATTTCCATTCTCCTTCCATGACATCTTTGCCTCATTAGTATATCCATTTTAAAAGAAAGCTTGTCTGTCATGTTTAGGAAACAAGTACTACATTTCATTCTTGTACATATACATGAATGACACAAGCTTAAAGCAGGGATTTCTTTCCTATTTGTAAAAAAAAAGAAACCAACCTACTATAGGCCAGTTTCAAAGGAGAGTCAAACATATACGAGAAGATTACATGTTCATTATAAGCCTCATCCTACGAACAATGTAACCCTTTTCACATTTTGTCCATAATGAAAGAAACATTGTTTGAACTTTCTAAAAAGATGTTGACTTTTCTTAATTTCCAGCGAGAAATAGTAGACACCGTAACACTTTGCGACGTAAGATGGATATATAGTGAAGTTTCCATCTTTGGTGGTCTCACCCAGCTTAACCTCTTATTTCTGCATATTAAAACGGAAATACAGATAGAAACAAAAATAAATTATTATAAGAGGTGAAATTATGAACAAACAGCATTTAATCGCACTAGACTTAGACGGCACTTTATTAACAGACAACAAAATAATTTCCACTCGAACGAAACATACAATTGCAAAAGCAAAGGAACAAGGACATATTGTCGTTATTTCAACAGGACGTCCATTCCGCGCTAGTTATGATTACTATAAAGAACTTGGTCTGAATACACCAATCGTAAACTTTAATGGCGCTTACGTACATCACCCTCTTGATTCAAAGTGGGGCACACATCACTCTCCTCTTGAGCTAGCAACAGCACAAGAAATTGTCCGAGCTTGCTTTGATTTTGGCGTAAAAAATATATACGCTGAAGTAATGGACGATGTGTATGTTCGTGAAATTGATGAAGATAAAAAACATATTTTTGAATTCGGTTCTCCAAACATTTTTACAGGAGACTTATTAAATATTTTAAACGATCATCCAACTTGCTTATTAATTGACGCACATGACGAGCATTCCAGTGCAATTCGTCAACATTTAACTGATATGCATGCTGAAGTAATTGACCATAGAAAATGGGGCGCACCTTGGCCGATTATTGAAATTGTAAAAAGCGGACTAAATAAAGCTGTTGGACTACAAAAAATTTCTAGTCATTACAACATTCCACAAGAGCGAATTATCGCTTTCGGTGATGAAGATAACGACTTTGAAATGATTGAATTTGCTGGTCACGGCATCGCAATGGGCAATGCCATCCCTGAATTAAAATCACTCGCAAACCATACGACGCTAACGAACGAAGAAGATGGCATTGCACTATATTTAGAAGAGGTTCTTGGGTTGTAATCTAAAAATTCCCTGCTTATAGTTTCTCGCCAAACGCTCATACTATCATTAGACGCAAAAGTTAGCGCGTCGATTGTTTTCAGCTAAATAAAGGGGGTTTTTCGAATGGGTAAAAAGAATAAATCAAAACGTTTTATCCAACAAGGAGCCGATGCTGTTATGAAGCATGATGCAAGATTCCCGTACCGAGGTACATTAGCTGAGGCAGAAAAAGCGAGAAGTAACTCTTCTTTTGGAGGGGTCTAAATGGGGAATTTACTATTTCAACAAGCTAGAGATGCTGTTGCAAATGCCGTATCTTGTTCAAGCGGCACCGAGCAACAAGATCTCGTATATAGAGCAAAAAACGCTTTGCACTCTGCTTACGCAAACTCTTCAACAGCTGAAAAAGCTCAGCTACGTGAAATGCAAGAGCAGTTGCAAAACATTACGAATGCACATTAAAAAAGAGGACCAGCTTTGGTCCTCTTTAATCTTTTCGAAACAATCCGAATACCCCAACCGTTTGCAGAACGTTTGTAAATGCCCCCGGATCTACTTGTTTAATAACCCTCTCTAATTCATACAGTTCGTAACGAGTAATAACAATCATTAACATTTCCTTATTTTCATTCGTATAAGCACCAGTTGCCGGTATAGTTGTAATCCCCCTCACTAAGCGTGAGTGAATCGCCTTTCTTACATCCGCCCCATTTTTCGTAACGATTAATGCCGTAATCTTCACATGACGCGTATGAATTGCATCGATGATTCGCGTTGACACATACAAAGTCACCAAAGTATATAATGCTTTTTCCCATCCATACACATAGCCGGCAGCGATAATGATCAGTGCATTAAAGAAGAAAAAATACGTACCGACAGGCTTGTCTTTAATCTTTGATAAAATCATGGCGATTATATCTAAACCACCTGTAGAAGCCCCCCACTTCAACGCAATCCCTACCCCGATTGCTGAAATAAGCCCGCCAAAAATCGCATTTAATATGATGTCGTTCGAAACTGCCCTAACAGGGATAATTTCTAAAAACATAGTCATAAAGATAACGCAAAGAAAACTAAAGAAAGTAAAGGCCTTTCCAACCTTTTTCCAGGCTAAAATAACGACAGGAATATTAAACAAGCTAAATAATATACCGGTTGATATGTGAATAGATAAAAAATCACCTAATATTTGTGATAGCAATTGAGACAATCCAGCAAAGCCACTTGCATACACTTTCGCTGGCGTTAAAAATAAATTCATTCCAATCGCATTTAACAAACCTGCGACGATTACAACGATTAACTTCTTTATAAGTTCGGTATAATTCAACTTCAAATCCATTTCCAATCCACCTTCATTATTCATGAATACACTGCTATACATAGTCTTTACGAAAAAGGAAATGATAAACGTACAACGTTTAGAAATGGAGTTGATACATATGCCACATACGAGTGATAACGACAAAAAAGCACGCGATAATAATGCAAAACGCGCGCAAAAAAATGAGCAAGAACAAAAGAATATAGAGCAAGGTAAGCGTGCCTATTCTAAAAAGACCGATCACCTTTGATTCCATCGTACACCAACAATATTGTTGGTGTACTTTTTTTACAGTTTACAGGGAAAAAACATTAAAAATTCACTTCATGTTCACTTCTATATTCTACAATAGCGATAACATATTCGGATGAGGTGTTAGCATGAGAGGGAAACACATTTTCATTATTACTGCACTACTAAGTATATTAATGCTATCTGCTTGTGGACAAAAAAACGACTCAGATACAGTCGCTACAGCAACAGACTCAACCATTACGAAGAGCGACTTCGAAAAACAGTTAAAAGATCGTTATGGAAAAGACATGCTATACGAAATGATGGCACAAGACGTTATCACGAAAAAATATAAAGTATCTGACGATGATGTAGATAAAGAAGTACAAAAAGCGAAAAATCAATACGGAGACCAATTTAAAAACGTATTGAAAAACAATGGTTTAAAAGATGAAGCTGATTTCAAAAATCAAATTAAGTTCAAACTTGCTATGAATGAAGCGATTAAGAAAAGTATTACAGAAAAAGACGTAAAAGACCACTATAAACCAGAAATTAAAGCAAGCCACATTTTAGTAAGTGACGAAAATGAAGCGAAAGAAATAAAGAAAAAATTAGATGCTGGTGCTTCATTTGAAGAACTAGCAAAACAAGAATCACAAGACCTGCTATCAAAAGAGAAAGGCGGAGACCTTGGATACTTCAATTCAGGTAGAATGGCACCTGAATTTGAAACTGCTGCCTATAAACTAAAGGTCGGACAAATTAGCAATCCCGTTGCATCACCAAACGGTTATCATATTATTAAATTAACTGATAAAAAAGCTTTAAAGCCTTATGATGAAGTGAAAGACTCTATTCGCAAAAACTTAGAAGAAGAACGTATCTCTGACCCTATATTCGGCAAAAAACTATTGCAAAATGAATTAAAAAAAGCAAATATTAAAATAAATGATAGTGAATTGAAAGATACGTTCACTCTTGTACATGAGCAAGGAAATTAAAAAAGCACCACCTTATAGGTAAAATATAAGGTGGTGCTTTTTATTTCCTTTATTTCTTAAAGTACGTCCAACCTTCTTCTTGGTAAACCTTTTCTTCTTTCATCAACTTACCAAGCGCACGCTTAAATGCAGCTTTACTCATATTGAAACGTTCTTTAATGTCTTCTGGGTAGCTCTTATCCCAAAATGGCATTGCTCCGCCTCGTTCTTCCATATATGCATAAATCACTGCAGCATCATCTTCCATTCCTTCTTCTTTACGAGGAAGAAGTGAAATGTTAATTGTGCCGTCATCTTTTACATCAATAATTCGTCCCGTTACGCGCTGACCGATGCGAACTTGTTCTTTTCTTTCTGTATGATGTAAAAATGCACGGAAATGCTCATCTGTTAAGACGAATGAACCAACTTGAAGTGAACGATATACACGTCCATTTACGTTTTTATTACGCATAGATGGCGTTGCATCTACAACGATTTCTTGCATATCACTGTCTCTTGCTGGAAGAGCAATTAAACGATCACGATTCGTTAATTTTAACGTACAATATAATTCGTCTCCAACTTCTGGCCATACTGGCATATAAATTGGGAATTCATCAGCTGGAATTAGTATATCTTTTGATACACCAATGTCAACAAACACACCTAGACTAGGAATGACTTCTACAACCTTTACCCAGTTCCAATCATACGTTGTAATAATTGGTTCCTTCATTGTTGCCGAAATACGATTTTGGTGATCAAGGTATAAGAATACATCAATCGTATCGCCTTCTTCAATTTCTCCAGCTACTTCATTTTTATGTAGAAAAATTTCTTCTTCTTCATTTCCAACCATATATCCGATTTCCGTTTCGCGTAAAACAGTTACCTGTTCAATCGATCCTATTTGTAAATACATATTTTTTAATTCCCTTCTATATATATAAAATTAACTTTTTTATCTTTTTATCATTCCAAACAAAAGTTAATTATAACACGATTTTTCCTTTATTTGTCCAACTGCCCAAAATTCACTATAATAAAATGAGGTTACATCATTATAAGTATGAAAACACTTAAGTCTAAGCTCGTTTTCAGCTATACTTTAGTATGTACAGTACATAAAAAGATTAGAAATATATTTGGAGGTGCTAACTATGGCAAAAGATAGTTCTTTTGACATCGTTTCGAAAGTAGAATTACCTGAAGTAACAAACGCAATTAATATCGCATTAAAGGAAATCCAAAACCGATATGACTTTAAAGGAAGTAAAAGTGATATTAAACTTGAAAAAGAAGTACTTGTTTTAACTTCTGACGACGAGTTCAAATTAGAGCAAGTAAAAGACGTTCTTATTTCTAAACTTGTAAAACGTAACGTTCCAATTAAGAACTTAGATTATAGCAAAGTTGAAGCGGCAGCTGGTAACACTGTTCGCCAACGCGCAACACTTCAACAAGGTATCGATAAAGATAACGCGAAAAAAATTAACAACATCATTAAAGAAATGAAATTAAAAGTAAAAACACAAGTACAAGATGATCAAGTACGTGTTACAGCAAAAAGCCGTGATGACTTACAAGCAGTTATCGCAGCAGTTCGTAGCGCTGATTTACCGATTGACGTACAATTTATTAACTACCGCTAAAAAGAAAAACATCCTCTATGTAGAGGATGTTTTTCTTTTTAGCGTGTAAAAGTCTAGGCTTACGGGCAATCGGATAAATTTTATGCATAAATGAAGAAGACCCTTTTAAAAATCGGAACAAAAACCTCCCTCCCCAATCAAATGTAACAAATTATGAGTATAAGAATATTTTCCATCCTTTCCTGTAATGTAAAATTAGTAAAGAATTTATTTTATGAAAAATGTTAATTAAAAAGAGTTAGAAGTGGTTATTTGAAGAAATTAATACTATGTTTTTTATTAACTACATTCTGTCTATATATTGCAGGGTGTTCTAATAATATAACTACACCTGGGGATACATCTAAAACTTCAACACCTGCGAATTGTAAATACATCAACAAAGCTTGGTATAAGAAACCTACGAACTGTAATAATTGATGATATAAGTCATAAAAAAGACACCATAAGGTGCTTTTTTTATAGAGAATAATAAGATGTTCATCAGAAATTATGAGTGATTTTTTTATTTTGTTGTTCAAAATATTTTTCTTTAACTATTTTTATCAGATCTTCTTTTTCTGTTAGTTCAAAGATAAATAATGCTTTTTTCATATTATCAGCTACATCTTCTTCATTACATTGTTTCAGCTTTAGCATGTTCCAAGCTTTTCCATAGTATAATTCGCCTAATAAATATAAAGTATTTAGATTAATAGCTAATTTAATACCCATATCATTGTATTTTATTGCCTCTTCATGTTGATTTACATGACCTAACATTTTCCCCAAATTAAAAATGATTTTTAATTTAACCTCTTTATCTCTAGGGAAATCTAACTTATTAAAATTAGTTAAACATCTTCTTAATATAGTAATACTCTTTTCATATTCTTTATTTGCCCAATGAAATATAGCCATCGACTGCATAATATCTATTTCTCTTTCTGATAAAAAATCACCATTCGTTACAGTTAGTTTTAGTGCCTTATTTAAAAGATTTAAAGCAGTTTTTATTGATTTATTCACATAAAATATAGCAATCGCTTCATGCCATATTAGAAATTGTTTATCTTCTTTTAACTGGAAATTATTTTCGGTTTTCTCTTGTTTCACTATTTCATAAAGTTCATTATATTGTTTTTGTTTTGTACAATCTCTCATTACACATTTTACATTTTCTACATATTTTAGTTTTTTGTTTTGAGTTAGTGCGAAAATATGATTTGGATCAATACCAAGTCTTTCAGATAATTGATATAACAATATGCTAGATGGATAAATCATACCTTTTTCTATTTTGCTAATTTGACTTTGCGAACATATTCCATGACACAATTCAGATTGTGATATATTCTTTTTCATTCTAAGTTCTTTAATGGTAATACCCAAATCGTAAAATTCCATTTTTCCTCCTCAAATATAACCCTCAATGAGTAACAAAAAACTTTTCACCCTTTAATGTAATGTAAAATTAGTATATTTTCAATTATTGTTGCTTCTATCGATTTTTTTACTTCTTTGCTCAGTTGCATTTCGAGGTGAGAGTCTTACTTCAAAGAAAAACAGACTAGGGAGAAAGTTTTCTCCTTAACCTGTCCCACCGAACAAATTCCCCATCGTCACTGTTATCCACAAAATACAGAATTACGAATACGATAAGAAGACTCAAACATCTCACCTCATCACGCACTTTTAATTGAACACAAAAGAGAATATCCCCTTATTTCCGCCTCTTTTTAACCACAATTAAAAAAGCAATAAACAATACGTTCACACCGACGATTAAAGAAATAAATAGCCAATTCACACCTGTTTCCCCGTTAACTTTATACACATTTGATTCCTCACGCTTTAAAACGAGATAAAATTTTCCGTTTTCTTCTCTTATAATTTCATCTTCTAACAATCCCCTTAACTCTTGTTTTTCACCAACCGCACTTGCAGGTAAAGCAACTTTTTGTGTTTCTCTCGTATTATTAATCGCTACTACTGTCACTTCATCTTTATACTTTCTCTTTAGTACACTCATTCCATCTTTATCGTATAGAAGCTCAAACGTACCGCGGCGTAAAGATGGTCTCGCTTGTCTAAGCTCACCGAGTTTCGTTATGTGTTGCATAAACTTTTCATCTGATTTGAAGTCCATTAATCGTCTATTATCTGGCGTACCTCCTCCATCCAATGCAATTTCAGTTCCGTAATAAAAATTCGGAATACCTGGTGTTGTTAATAAATATGTAAGAGCGAGTTTCAAACGAGATGGTGGATAATTCATATTCTCTTTTGCAATACGAGCAAATCTTTTTGTATCTTGATTATCTAAAAATGTAGCGGCTGCTCCGTCTTTTTTACTCACATCATATAAAGGTTTCACCGATACGTCCGCTTTGGAAAACGCATCTACTATTTTTTCGTTGTATTCACTATCTTCTTTTGTCATAACTCGAAAATCTTTCTTTATCACTTGCATATCTTTTTGCACATCATCCCAAAAAGCAGGCGACTTTTTTTCACTATGTATTACATAACTTGCATCTAAATCAACTTCTTTGATCCACCATTTCATCGAGTCGATTACTTGTTGTTCGTTTTCTCCAAGTGGAAATTGAAATACAACTTTCATTCCTTTTGCATGAGCTTCTTGCACAAGTTCTTTCACATCATTTTCTGTTCCGAAATGTTCATTTACCTTCTGAAAATTGCGCACATCTAACCCATCGTATTTTACACTTTCAAAAAGCGGCGAAAGCATAACAGTGGTAAATCCCATTTCTTTTATGTAATCCAGTCTTTTTATAATGCCTCTTATATCTCCGCCCTGATATCCTTCTAAATTGCCAACTTCTAACTGTTTGTCATTTTTTGGTTCCCCATTATTAAAACGATCAATCATAATGGAATATATAACTTCGTCTCGCCACTCTCTTTTTTCGTCTGCAAATGTATGTATTGGTACAAACAAAACGACAGTTAAACAAAAACAAATGAATAATTTCCTAGTATGTATTTTCCCCACACGCATCCCCCATGTTTTTTAATTATAAGAATATTATACCAATTATCCGAACGAATCGCATACGTTGATTTCACTCTTCTCAAAATACTCCATGTTAGATTTCCTAACATGATACATAAAGCTTTCTGAATTTTTAGTTGATTTTTCCTTTCATTTCGAATATGATATGAAACATAACAAATTGATGTTATTTTTTCTAACATTACAGGAGGAGAGAGAATGAATACGGGAGATACAGTTTTTATGTTTGTAGCGACAGTAATGGTCATGTTAATGACACCAGGATTAGCACTTTTTTATGGGGGTATGGTTCGCAGTAAAAACGTACTCAGTACAACAATGCATAGTTATAGCGCAATGGCTATCGTTTCGATTCAATGGATTATAATTGGTTATTCTTTATCATTCGGACCAGATTGGCACGGACTTATCGGCACACTCGATTGGTTCGGTTTAAACGGAGTTACCTACGCACCAAATCCAGACTACTCATCTACCATTCCTCACAATTTATTTATGATGTTTCAACTCATGTTCGCTATTTTAACTCCCGCTTTAATTTCAGGAGCATTTGCCGAAAGAATGCGATTTTCAGCTTTCCTTATTTTCATCCTTCTATGGACAACAATCGTTTACAATCCTGTCGCTCATTGGGTATGGGGCGTTGGCGGATGGCTAAGAGAAATTGGTGCGTTAGACTTCGCTGGTGGTAATGTCGTTCATATTACATCTGGCGTGGCTGGCCTTGTATTAGCTATTTTCCTTGGAAAACGAAAAAACATAAACGGTTCTTCTCCTCATCATTTACCATTTACGATGTTAGGAGCTGGTTTACTGTGGTTCGGCTGGTTCGGTTTTAACGTCGGAAGCGCATTATCTTTAAATGATGTAGCTTTAACTGCATTTATTAATACAAATATAGCTGCCGCTGCCTCTGCATTAACTTGGATGCTTTCAGAGTGGTTCTTCCAATCAAAACCGACTGCGATGGGAGCTGCTTGTGGCGTCGTTTCCGGTCTAGTCGCTATTACGCCAGCTTGCGGGTTCGTTACACCTTTCTCAGCTCTTCTTATCGGAGCAATTGGGGGCGTATTATGCTTCGGAGCGGTCTTTTTCTTAAAAACAAAATTTGGATACGACGATACACTCGATGCATTCGGATGTCACGGCATCGGCGGAACTTGGGGCGGCATTGCGACAGGACTATTTGCAACTACTGCCGTAAACGGCGATGGTGCTAACGGATTATTTTACGGAAACGCCGCGTTACTGTTGAAACAACTTGTAGCAATCGGCGCAACATATGCGTTCACAATCATCATGACGTACGCGATTATTAAAGCAATTAACTTCTTCCTCCCTGTCCGGGTAGATGAGCACGAGGAACATATGGGACTTGATATTTCAATGCATGGGGAGAAAGCTTATGAGTATGTAGAAAAATCGGCTAATTAAAACGAAAAAGGTGTACTCCGTTCTAACACGGGGTACACCTTTTTCGTATATTCATAACGATACAATTATCCCAAACTATTGGTATATAAATATCTTCATCTATCTATTCATATAAACATCTTATCTTTTCATTAGTGCATTTAAAACGAGTTGTACCGCAACCGCATCATCTAAATAGCCGATTGGAAATATATAATCTGGGATTACATCGACCGATAATATAAAGTAAATAAGCGCACTTCCCATTAAAGCAAGTTCTGCAGTCGTTCCTTTCTTCTTCGAAAATCTCTCGTACAATTCTTTCAAATCATTAATAAATGGGCCAATACTGCTTACCTTTTGAATCTTTTCAAGAAACCCCTTTTCAATTGTTTCTTTCCCTTCTTCTGTTTGCGAATATTGTTCATAATTCGCTAACTGCTGCTCTACATTCGATATACTAAACTTTTGATCATATAGCTGAGCAGATTCAAGTAAGTGTTCAATATTATTAATAGAAACGTGAATATCAGATTGCTCCTCCTGTTTCGTGTCAATAGAATAACCTGCCGCTACAAACAAATCACCTACCGGAACATCAAGGCTCTCTGCAAACTTTTGCAAATGCTTTGGATTCGCCTTTCGCTTACCATTTACAATCATTGAAATTGTAGCGGTATCAATATTAGTGAGCGCACTAAGCTTTCGCATCGATAAAGACTTTTCCTTAAGCAATTTTTTCAACAACAATCCAAGATTACTTTTTTCATGATCTTGAGACATATCTCATTCCCCTTTATTCACGAGAATAACCATAGTTATTATATGAAAAATAACTACATCACTATACATTTTATATTAACAAATTTTTCTGACCATTTACAAGATAGAAGTCCCTTTATATGTTTATATTTTGCAAACAAAAAAGCTATCTTATATTCAAGATAGCTTTTTAAAATTATTTTAACCATTTCCGTAATAATACAAATACACTACCGCAAATTATGTAAGAACTCACGAATATGACGATGGCCATAAAAAATGAATGATGTAGAGAAAAGGTTAGTATCATCAATAAGAAAGACACAAAGAGCAAATCTAATAAAATAAAGTATCCTGAAGTTAAAACACTTTCAACTAATTGCAACTCCGACTCTAACTCCGAATATTTTAGCCTTTTATACAGTAATCTCAATTTCACTCACCTTCTATGAATTAATCAAAAAATGCAGCAAACGCAATAACTAATAATAATGTTCCACTAATCAATGTTCCAAACTGACCTAAAGTGAATTTACCGATACGAACGTGAGCAATCTTTCTCCCTAACGCAACTCCACCCCATACCGTAATAAAACTACCCACTGCAGCGGCAATACAAATGGCAATTGGATTCAAACCGAACAACCCTGCTCCTAAACCATTCGTTAGTGCATTCGCAGACAAACCAATTCCAAGAAAAATAGACTCTACAAAACCGATTTCACCAGATTTACCGATATTTTTCGTTAAACCATTTATTTCTGTACTTGCCACTTCTCCCTCAGTCTCTTGCACCGGAACTTTACGAGGAATTGCTAGTAAAATAATTCGGAGACCAATTATCACTAATAAGAACGAACCGATTACAACAGGCATAATCCCAGGTAAAATTTTTGACAGCCATAAGCCAAAATATATTCCTACTACACTAAATAAAAAACAAATTATCGAAATAATAAAGTTTGATAGATGACTAATTTTTATATTTCGAATGCCGTAAGAAATTCCTACCCCTAAGTTATCGATACTTGATGAAAATGTTAATGCCAAGACCATCATCCATGCTGCCATTTCGTTCACCCCTTCGATTCATTAAACATTCCAGAATCCAAAGTGACATACATAGTACGGAATATGGATAAGGGAGACAACACTCCCTATATCCCTCTCAATTAACAATTCTTTTTAAAAACGAGGCAAAGTGAACCACTTCATTATATTCATGCGATTCACTTTTCCTTTTTCACGAACGGATTGAAAAATATCTCCCGTAAAAGATCCCATTTTAGTAGCAATCTCTTTTTGCATTTCTTTATTTTCTGATGCCACCTTTACACTCAAGTCTAGCGCCTGTTCAAAATGCTCTAACGCTTTTTCTAAATGGTAATCTACATTTTGTTCAACAGCTTTATGCGTCATTTCTTACTTCCTCCTTTTCCTCAACCTTTGCAGCTGCTTCTATTACCTCTTGCTCTTCAGCATGATCATCTTCAACATAAGAAAGCTCTTTCTCAAATTGTTTTTGCATTCTATCCATTTTCGCTTCTACAATAATATCTTCCACTTCTTCTTTAATCGTTTCAAAAGTAGACTTCACACCTTTTGCCCCTGATTCAACAAGTGGACGAAGTGTATTTCTTACAACAGGTAATAAAGCGGCACTTGCTAACGCTAAAGTAGATCCAATAACAATTTTTCGTATCATTTTCATTACTCCTTTACACTGTTTTTAATAATGCTAGTTCATTAACTGCCAATTTTTTTGAATCATCATTCTTATATGAAACTACATTAATAATAGGTTTTGAAATTTGAGATACTGTGCCCGCTACAAGAAGAACAGGTACCCATTGCATAAATGTCAATGGAACGGTATGGAATATACGAGCAAACGGCGGAACATATATAGCTGATAATAATACAAGCCAAGACGTTCCTAACGCTGTCACAAAGAAACGATCTTTTGACCAATCACGCATCGTTTCGTCCGATCCTTCTTGTCTCCAAGAGAACGTTTGAATAAGTTGACCTGCAACTAATGCAGCAAATGCTGATGTTTGCGCTACCGCAAGAGGCACGCCAGCTGCTAAGCTCATACCGAATAAAGCAAGTGAACCTGCTCCAAGCAGTATGCCTCGCGTTACAACCTTTTTGTATAGCTCTTTATCAACAATATCTTGACGTTTCGTTTGCTTCGTTTTGTTTCCAGGATTTACAGCTAAAATCATCGCTGGTAAAGCATCCGTAATGAGATTCATTAATAAAATTTGAATTGGCACTAACGGAATGGGCATTCCTGCAATAACTGCTGCACTTGTCACTAATACTTCAGCTAAATTTCCCGTTAATAAACACCCAACTGCTTTTCGAATATTACCAATGATCGTTCTACCTTCTTTTACCCCTTCCACAATGGAACCGAAATGATCTTTTTTCAATATAAGATCGGCAGCCTCTTTCGTTACTTCTGTTCCCGTTTGCCCCATTGCAATACCGATGTTCGCTTTCTTTATAGCAGGTGTATCATTTACACCATCCCCGGTCATCGCTACAATTTGACCGTCAGCTTGATATGCAGTTACTATGCGTAATTTATGGGCTGGCGTTACTCGCGCAAACACAGACGTGCTTTTCACGATATTTTCCAACTCTTCATCTGTTAAATTATCAATTTCTATCCCTGTTAAAACATGATCATCACGATTCCAAATGCCAGTCTGCTTCGCAATAGAGATCGCCGTAGTCGGATGATCCCCAGTAATCATGACTGGTTTTACACCAAGTTCAATCGCTTCACGAATACTCTCTTCTACTTCAGGTTTCGGCGGATCAATCATACCAACTAATCCAACAAAAATAAGGTCATCATTTTCACCATTACTATACGCAAAACCTAATACTCGCAGCGCCTGTTCTGCAAAACCTTCATTTTGTTGTAAAATCACTTCTTTTTCTTGATCACATAACGGATAGATTTCGCCATTATGTTGATACCATTTACATCTAGTAAGAATCGCCTCTACAGATCCTTTCGAAAACTTATAGATTGATTCATTTTCCTTACAAACGACACTCATAATTTTCGTCTCAGAGTCGAACGGTTCTTCATGATGTCGTTCAAATGATGTCATATCTTTTTGTGACACCCCCGCTTTAGAGGCCAAACTTAACAAAGCTCCTTCAGTCGGGTCACCTTTCACAATCCACTGATCCTCTTCTTGTTCTAATTTACTATTATTACAAAGGACACTAATTTGCAGAACGCGAACTAAATCTGGATGTTCTAATGGTGTGTTTTCACTTTCATGATAAGTCGCTTCTTCTACTTCCATCTCTACAGCAGCAGCGACTTTAGATGACGTTACATCCGAAATCTTACCAACTGGTTCATATCCGTCACCAGATACACCCCATACACGATTTGGTGTAGCGATCACTTTAACCGTCATTTCGTTCTTCGTAAGAGTACCTGTTTTATCAGAGCAAATAACCGTTGTTCTACCCAACGTTTCTAAACTGGAAAGCTTCCGAACGAGCGCATTTTGCTTCTGCATACGGAATATCCCTGCGCTTAAAGCGATTGTAATCATAATCGGCAAACCTTCTGGAACAGCTGATGCTGTAAGAGCAACTGACGTTGTAATCATTTGCGTAATTGGTAAACCACGTAGTAATCCCGCTACAAGTACAATACCACCAGCTACAAAAGCCCCTTTAATAAATGTTTTACTAATAGACGTCACCTTTTGCTGGAGTGGTGTAGGCTCTGTTTCTTCTCCTTTCATCAAGGAAATCATATAGCCCATTTCTGTACTCATCCCTGTTTCTACTACTATAGCTCTCGCTTTACCGCGCGTTACAGACGTACCCATAAAGAGCATATTATTCCGCTCCGCTAACGAACATTCTTCTCCTATAGCATCCACTTTCTTCTCAACAGGTAGAGACTCCCCCGTTAACATCGCTTCATTCACTTCCAAATTCCAAGAATGTATAGTACGAAGATCAGCAGGTACACGGTCTCCAGCCTGCAGGCAAACAATATCACCGGGAACAAGCTCACTACTTGCTATTTCTACTTCTTCTCCTTCTCGAAGTACTGTACAATTCGGCGCATGGAATTGATTTAAAGCTTCCACTACTTTTTCGGCCTTCCGCTCTTGAAGAGTTCCAATTACTGCATTGACAACGAGGATTATGCCCATTGCTAACCCGTCAAACACACCGCCTGATAATACAGACACTCCAGCTGCTCCAAGTAAAATAAGCGATGTAAACTCTTTAAATTGGCCCATAAATGAAACAATCCAAGGAACAGACTGCTTCGGTTCAATTGTATTCACCCCATACTTTTCTTGTCGCACTTGCACTTCTTGCTCACTTAATCCCTGCTGTTTCTCCACTTGTAAATCATTTATTACATCTTCTTGCGAGAGTGTATACCATTTAGTAGAAGGTTCTCTCACTGGCGAGTCGTTCTTATTCCCTATCTCTTTATTAGAAAAAATCTTCTCACTCACCCGCTTCGCCCTAGATAAAAATGTTAAAGATAGAGCATTCGCCATTAAAGCGATGACAGGTGCAGTAAATATAGACCAAACAGCCAACATCTCTCCAGCAATGTTCCACATTTTTGCTACTCGAAAATGTTCTTTCACCAATAAATCGATTCGTTCTGCATAGGCTATAGATTGAAATATATTTTTCATTTCATGGTGAGATACAGACGGAAATTCAATATCATTTTCACATACAAATAATACTTCTTCCCCATTCGAACGAATACGCTCTACACGCTCTACAACATCGCTATGTTGCCAACTTACATCAATACCGTATTGCGTAAGAACACTCTTATTCATATTCAAACTATTTTCCATAACAGCTATCGCACATTTATTTTCGTTTAACTTAAGAAAGATGTCTGCAAACTCAGGAACAATTGCTATTTTTGATCCAACTAACAATCCGAGGCACTTTTGACCTTTAGCAACAAACTGAACGTTAAATCCTTCTTTGCTCAGCCTCTTCGCTTCTAACACATACAGGCTTATATCTACACCATTTCGTTTTGCAAATACTTGACTACCGATAAAGGATGGAATTCCTTGTATATCACCTTTTATCCCTTCATCATCAACTTCAACTTCAAAAGCTTTCCTTAACGTTCTTCCTGTTTGCTTCGCTCGTTGCACAACCTCATCTTTCCAATCATGCTCACTTTTCTCTAGTAACGAAGCTGCGGTGCACCAAATTTGCCCTTTATCCTCTGAAACACAGCTAATCTCCGCTGCTTCATTACGGAATATACGAGACACATCGTCAAATACGACCGTTCTCGTTCGAGACAATTGAGATAATGACCCTTCATTTGGAATAACGTATCCTCTTTCTCGCGCAACGAGATCCCCTTGTCGCCACGCATACTCAGCAGACGAAACAGCAGGTTTTGGATTCGCAGCTAATAAAACCGCCATTCCGCGTAACGGATTTCTCGTAAATGCCCATGTTGCTCCGCCAAAAAACATGCCCCATTTCGATTGTCTTTCACTGTATGCTTTAATCTCCGGGGATAAAATCCTTTCTTTGTACGAATCTGTTTCTTCATTTATATTCGCCTGACTACGCTTCCAATTTAAATAGTTTAATAGACTAAGTCCCGCTAATACGATAATATTTTCTCGCGCAAGTGCTAGCGCTAGCGTTCCTATGCCAAGCACTAAATCAGAATTCACTTTTTTGCTAGCAACCATTTTTTTGAATCCTCGTTTAAGAAACGGATATCCTGTTACAACGGATAAAGCACCCGATACATAAAAAAGCCCTGGACTTCTAGCTAAAGCTGACCTTCCCATAAATAATTGTTTTATACCAAATGCACCTAATCCAGCGACAGAAAGCGCTAACGGTAACGGGACACCTTCACCTTTTTTCTCGTAAGAAATTACACTAGATGAAGAATCTTCTACTTTCTTCGTTTCTTCCATATTATTAAGGTTATTATTCTTTGTAATTTGTTCTTCTAGGAGTTTAATTATTTCACAAATTGTATGTAGAGAGGTCTTGTTGATATCGTAAGTAATAAGGGCTCTTCCTGTAGAAATAGAGGGACTTACTTGATAAATACCTTCCACGTCACGAAAACGTTCTACTATCAAGTTCGCCATATTTGTATTGTATTTCAGTTTATATATTTCAATTCGAATTCTTCCAGGTAACGATCGTATAAATCTCGTTTTCAATGATTTACTCTGCATCATCATCCTCCTTATTCTTGTAAATGAAATAACATCACTTACTATTTAAGGAGTAACAGGTAGGCTTTCATAATCTACACTCTCATTCGAATGATATGCATTTACACGAGATGCCCATTTTTCCTGGAATTTAGAAATTGTAATCGGCACTGCTTCTACTGCTCCGATAATCGGTGATACTGTTTTTACCGCCACTTTTCGTGCCGCTTCTTTCACTTTCGGCAGAGCTTCTTCCATTTCTGAACCAGCACTTTTCATTTGTTCTTTTGCACCGAGAAAAGCAGATACTGTTTTTACCGCTAATTTTCTTAACCCCGTTCTCGCTTTCGGTGACGCCAATATAACTGCTGCTACCCCAACAGCTATACCGATTGGTGATTTCATAAATCGAAACATGTACATTTCTCCTCACTTCATTATTTTTGAGTCTGTAAAATGAATCAATCCTATCCAAGCTAAGTAAACGTGTAATCCATTTTGTCACATCCTTTTTTTGTAAAAAGTATATATCGAGTATATATTTTCATTTGCATTATTTCAACAACTTATTAGTTTTTTGTAAATTTTATGTTAATTCAGAAAAATGTTTTGTGAACTTTTCTATTCTTATGCAAGTATACAGGTAATATATTCCACATTATTCTTGCTCAATTATTGAGATTATATTGAGAATTCGTTTTGTTTTTTTACAAATCACAAACTAAGACATGCACTTTTACGAAACAAATTTTATATACTATAAAAAATGCCTCAGGGAGTGATTTTCATGAGCTTATCCTATTGGAAATACGCAATTCTTAATCATATCACTACAAATTTTCGCACCTTCTTATTTAATATCATTGTCGCTATTTTAGGTGAAATCGCACTTTTCCTCGTCCTCAGTTTTGTCCCAAAAAGATTTCATAAATTTTTCGCATAAAAAGGCCTGAGTTCCTATCTATTGTAGAACTCAGGCTGCTTAGCTTTATTGAATGTAGGGGAACCGTTACATAGTGTTTATATTCGCATCTTGAAATACCCCATCTAGTATTGGGTAGAATATATCGGCGATTATTCGGATATATCGACGATTTTTCAAATATATGAGCGATTATTTCAATATATCGACGTTTCGACACAGGATATCGATTTACCAACAAACTTCGACATGACTTAAACGTAAAATACACCCGTGTCACTCACGAATCACCATACTTACTTTTATTCAAACTTAATATAATAAGAAATGCAATCGCTATTACAGCTAAAAAACGAACGGGATTAAACGGTGTTCCTACCGTTTCATTAAAACGATGATAAATAAAAGGGATCATCTCAAGTACCATTAGCCCCATTGCAATTTGAAACGTCTCTGCCATCGCTTTATTTTTTATAAATACAGCACGCTCATCACCTTGTTTCCCAATTGCTATAAACATTTTTATAATAGCAAACACTACAAATAAAAAGACACTTAACGCAATAATAAAAATCAAAACAGCCATCAAAATACACCTCTTATATGTAAAACTTATTTGACAAGAGTATAACACCTTTTACCCCTCATGTAAAATA
Source organism: Bacillus sp. SSR7 (assembly GCF_055902415.1). Lineage (NCBI taxonomy): Bacteria > Bacillati > Bacillota > Bacilli > Caryophanales > Bacillaceae > Bacillus > Bacillus sp. SSR7. Next base: position 117,874 of record NZ_JBVVXV010000012.1, read on the forward strand.
TCTTTTACACAAAAAGACGACCGTTAAACGGTCGTCTTTTCCAATTTATTTCGGAGCATTTCCTACATATTGCGTAATATCAACATTTAATGATTGTGCTAAGCGCATACCGTACTCTTGATCTGCACGGAAGAAGTTACAAACAGCTAGTAATTTCGTGCGTTCATTTACGTCTTTTAAGTCATTTGTTAAGTTTGCAATTAAATTGTCTTGCTCTTCTTTAGAGAATGAACGGTAACGCTCACCTGCTTGTTTGAAATCATTTGGTTTGTCAATTTTCTCACGAGATACATAGCCTTCTACTTTCATAGTTGAATCGCGGTAAGCTGGGTCTTCAACTGGATTTTCAGCATGACGGCTCGGTTCGTAGTTGATTGTAGATGGGTTTTGATTGATTTGCATCGCACCATCACGTTGTTGGTTATGAACAGCTGCATATGGGCAGTTTACAGGAATTTGTAAGTAGTTTGCACCAAGGCGATAACGCTGTGTATCTGGATAAGAGAATAAACGACCTTGTAATAATTTATCTTCAGATGGTTCAATACCATTTACTGTTGCACTTGGAGAGAACGCCACTTGTTCTACTTCAGCAAAGAAGTTTTTCGGGTTACGATTTAACGTCATTGTCCCTACTTCCATTAATGGGAAACGATCTTCTGGCCAAACTTTCGTTGGATCTAACGGATCGAAATCTAAAGAATCCGTTTCTTCTAATTGCATTACTTGTACGTGTAAATCCCACTTCGGATAATTTCCTTTTTCGATTGCATCGAACAAGTCACGAGTTGCATGGTTGAAGTCTTTTCCTTGTACTTCTTGCACTTCTTTTGCACTTAAGTTACGTACACCTTGCTGTGGTTTCCAGTGATATTTAATGTAGACAATTTTACCTTCTGCATTAATCCATTTAAATGAGTGTACACCGAAACCTTCCATTTCACGATAGCTCGCTGGTGTACCGTAATCAGAAAATACCCATGTCATCATATGTGTAGATTCTGGGCTTAACGTCATGAAATCCCAGTAACGATCTGGTGTTTGAATATTTGTATCAGGTGCTGGTTTTAAAGAATGCACCATATCAGGGAATTTAATTGCATCACGAATGAAGAAGACCGGTAAATGATTACCTACGATATCATAGTTTCCTTCTTCTGTATAAAATTTAACAGCGAACCCACGCGGATCACGAGCTGTTTCTGGAGAACCTTGACCATGAATAACCGTTGAAAAACGAACAAATACAGGCGTTTCAGTTCCTTCATTTTGTAAAAATGCTGCTTTCGTATATTGCTTCATGCTATTTTTCGTAACGAATACACCGTGAGCACCTGCACCACGTGCGTGTACAACACGCTCTGGAATACGTTCACGATCAAAGTGAGCCAATTTTTCTACTAAATGATAGTCTTCTAATAATACCGGTCCACGGCGACCAGCTGTACGAGAATTTTGATTGTCTCCAACCGGAGCACCTTGGTTTGTTGTTAAGCGATTATTTGGATTCATCTAGGGGGATCCTCCTCTTTCTTTCATAGTAATTATTATTTATTTGAAATTATTATAAATTAATTATTATTCAAAATTAGATCTTTGTCAACTACTTCTTTCATTTTTTTGGAAACAATTTCAGTTAAGCAATCGATAAATATAGATTGTGCATTCGGCATATTCGGTCTAAAATACGTAGCATTTATTTCATCCGTTACAACTTTACACTCGTAATCGTTGTCATATAAAACTTCTAAATGCTCTGCCACAAAGCCAACTGGGCAATATATGAAAGATTTATATCTATGCTCTTCAAATAAATCTCTCGTTAAATCTTGCACATCCGGTCCAATCCATGGATCAGGTGTATTTCCGGCGCTTTGCCAACCAATTGTATAGTTTTGGATGTTTGCAGCTGCTGCGATTAAATCCGCTGTATGCTGTAATTGCTCCACATAAGGGTCACCCGCTGCAATAATTTTTTCTGGTAAACTATGCGCCGAAAAAATTACGATTGCTTTCTCTTTATCTTCAATTTTTGTAAATGTTTCTTTTATTTGATCTGCCCAATACGAAATAAACTTCGGTTCATCGTACCATTGTTCAATCGGCTCAATAACAGGACCACCTATTTCCTCCGAGAGACGAATTGCACGCTCGTTATATGCCTTAATGCTAAAGGTAGAATAATGCGGCGCTAATACGATACTAATCGCTTGTTCAATTCCATCACGTTTCATCTCTTCTACTGCATCTTCTATAAACGGAGCAGTATGTTTTAAGCCTAAGTAACAATTAAATTCATACTCTGTAAACATATTATTCATTGAGTCTGTTAATTTATGCGCTTGCTCTTTCGTAATTTTTGCAAGCGGTGAAATTCCGCCAATTGCTTTATAGCGCCCGATTAAATCTTGGAGCGCTTCTTCGGATGGCTTACGCCCATGACGAATATGTGTATAATATGCCTCTACTTCATCTAATGAATCCGGCGTTCCATACGCCATTACGAGTAAACCTATTTTTTTCTTTTTCATCTATATAACACCTCAATTTTATAAATGAGAATCTTTTTCAAGAACATTTGTTTCCAATTATACCAACTAATAATAAGTACGTCAAAATAATTATTCTAAATAAGTATTATTTCTAATATGATTTTGAATTTTATATGACAATTTTTTTAATAAAAAGCGACTTACACAAAAGTAAGTCGCTTTTCTTCTATTCCTTAATATTTACCCCATATTCTTTAAACCAAACATGAATTTGCGCTAAATGAGCTAAAAGTTGAGGACCAGTCATTAATTGACCGAACCAAGGGGATTGAAATGCACTGCCGCCTGACTCAATTAATCCGCTCAGCTGCTCTTTATCAAATAGTTCGTGTAAAATTGAGCCTTTATCCGTTAATAAATCTTGTAGCCATACTGTTACTGCTTTCGTATAGTGCGGATTATGTGTTTTCGGATACGGACTCTTCTTTCTATATAAGATTTCATTTGGAAGTAATCCTTCTAACGCTTTACGTAATAGACCTTTTTCGCGATTTTTATACATTTTCATTTCCCAAGGAATATTCCAAGCATATTCGACAAGTCGGTGATCCGCAAACGGAACCCGTACCTCTAAGCTTGCACCCATACTCATACGGTCTTTTCTGTCTAATAATGTTGTCATAAACCATACCATATTTAAATAAAATAATTGTCGTCTCTTTGCTTCAATTGGGCTTTCTCCCTCTAAAATAGGAACTTCTTGAATGGACTCTTCATAGCGCCGCTGTACATATTGTTGTAAGTTTAATTTATTTCTCCATTCTTTCTTTAGCAGTTGTTCACGTGCTTCTGTAGAGCGCATCCACGGAAATGCACTCGATTGTAAATCATCCTCTCTATAAAACCACGGATAACCACCAAATATTTCATCTGCACATTCCCCAGATAGACCGACGACAAAATCTTGTTTAATCTCTCGACAAAACCATAATAATGACGAATCAATATCTGCCATACCAGGTAAATCGCGAACGAACACTGCTTCTGTTAAATACTGCGCTAATTGTTCATTTGAAATGACGCAGCGATGATGGATTGTTTGAAACGTTTCAGTCATCAAATGAATAAATGGTGCATCTGAATTTGGCTGAAACGCATTCGCTTTAAAGTATTTGTCATTATCTTCGTAATCAATAGAATACGTGTGTAATTGCCCTTTTCCCGATCTCTCGTATTCTTTCGCTGCGATAGCTGTAATAGCGCTCGAATCTACACCACCTGATAGAAAAGTGCACAGTGGTACATCAGAAACGAGCTGCCTTGTAATGGCATCTTGTAATAAAAAACGTGTTTTCTCTACTGTTTCTTCAAAGGAGTCTTCATGCTTTTTACTTTCTACATTCCAATATCTCCATATACATAAACCGTTCTTTGAAAATGTCATCGCATGACCTGGACGTAATTCTTTTATACCAGCATAAATACCGTGGCCAGGCGTTCTTGACGGTCCGAGTCCGAATATTTCTGATAATCCTTCTAACGTTACTTCCGCCTTCACATCTGGATGCGACAATATCGCTTTTAACTCCGAACCAAATAATAAGCGCCCGCTATCATATTTATAAAAAAGTGGCTTTACACCTAATCGATCTCTCGCGATAAATACTTGTTCTTTCTGTTCGTCCCATACTGCAAACGCATATATACCGTTTAAATGATCGACACATTCTTCTTTCCATTCAATATAAGAAGCTAATAATACTTCTGTATCAGAATGACCTTTGAACGTATATCCTCTTCTTAATAATTCCTTTCGAATGTCTTCTGTGTTATAAAGTTCACCGTTATAGCAAATGGCATAATTCGTTTCATCTTTTAAACAAGTCATCGGCTGTTTACCACCTTCAGGATCAACAACGATTAACCGTTTATGTCCAAATGCGACATTGCCTTTAATCCAAACTTTATTATCATCCGGCCCACGTTTGGCTAACGTCTCAGCCATCTTCGTAACGACATCTCTTTCTCCTTCTAATGAGCGTTTATAATCCACCCATCCTGTAATCCCGCACATATAAATCATCCTTCCATCTTATTTCTTTTCTTGAACGTGCAGTAATCCCCACCCTAAGAGTGCGGATCAAAAAAATGAAAAACTTGACGATAACCTACTATCCACATATGGAATAGCATTTTCACTCAGTAAAACGTGTTTTATTGTATGCCCACCTATGTCTATATGTGTCTAGTTATAAAGAATGCACGAACTGTCTATAACAGGAATAACTACTTTTCATAAAGGAGAAATCGTGTATGATACAACGTAAACATATTTTATATAATCAGCCCCGCGCTCATACGGTCGGTAATGTAGAATATATAAACAATGAATGGGTATTCTTTGATGATGAAAATGAGGAAGCATTTTTATTAGAAGAGATTGCCGAAGATGGGTTTGAAATTTTGTATAATAACAATTGGCTACCAGCCCGTTTCTATGAACAAGATGTATTACAAATCGCCAACGAACAGCACCATTTACAAAATGGGGAAATGATACGCATTCGTAAAAAATTACTCCTTAGCTATACGGAATGGCTTGAGGAATTACCTGACTCTGTCTTTGCCTTATTAACAGAGGCATTGCAATCACTTCATTACTCTTTATATGATTGCATGTATTGTCATAATTATTTATCCTTTTTACCGAAAGAGGAAGCATGCGAAGGAGTAAATATTCTTTTATTTGATAACGAAGAGATGATTTGTACACTACAGCACCATTTCGTTCGTCACGCTACGTCAAATAAAAATATGTTTCGTTTTACAAAAGCGAACGGAGAAGAGTTGCATATCGATGCGACATAAAATAAAAAACCACCTTATCTCCCAAGTCTTTGAGATTATAAGGTGGTTTTATTTTCTTTATTAGAATACTTTCCAACCAATCGGTAATTTCAGCCCTAGATAAATTACCGCTACTAGCGCGACAATAAATAAGCCCCAAACCGCCCCTGTTGGTTTGTTTTTGCTCATTTTTACAAGAACCATTTCCATTCCACCGATTACTAATATACCAGCTAACATTTTTAAACCGTACCACATGTGCATGCTACCTGTTGCTGTTTTCACAATACTCATGTACAACATGAATCCTGTCACAATAATGAAGATATACATTAGGCGAAGCCCCATATGTACACCTTTACCTTTTCTTCCTGCTGAATAAAGTGAATACGCAACGAAGAATAAAATTAAACCTAACGCCCATGCTGTAATATGCATATGTACCATCGTATCCCTTGCCTCCTCTTTTCACACTTTTTCACTCTATATGATAACATGTTCATTTATTTTCAGGAAATGTTTCGCTTTTTTACATTTAAATGCTATAATATTTAGAGTATTTACAAACTTCTTGTAATAACAAAAGGGGGAACAATCATGATTCAAACTAAGGATATTATCGAACTTACAGACACATACGGGGCAAATAACTATCACCCACTTCCAATCGTTATTTCTAAAGCAGAAGGCGTTTGGGTAGAAGATCCTGAAGGAAACCGCTATATGGACTTATTAAGTGCATATTCTGCAGTAAACCAAGGTCATCGTCACCCAAAAATTATTAACGCTTTAATTGACCAAGCTAATCGTGTTACGTTAACTTCTCGTGCTTTCCATAGCGATCAATTAGGTCCTTGGTACGAAAAAGTTGCGAAACTAACAAATAAAGAAATGGTACTTCCAATGAATACAGGTGCAGAAGCTGTTGAAACTGCAATTAAAACAGCTCGCCGATGGGCTTATGATGTGAAGAAAGTAGAAGCAAACCGTGCTGAAATTATCGTTTGTGAAGATAACTTCCACGGACGTACGATGGGTGCTGTTTCTATGTCTTCAAACGAAGAGTACAAGCGTGGATTCGGTCCAATGCTTCCTGGTATCGTTGTAATTCCTTATGGTGATTTAGAAGCGTTAAAAGCTGCTATTACACCAAACACAGCTGCATTCATTTTAGAGCCAATCCAAGGTGAAGCAGGAATTAACATCCCACCAGCTGGTTTCTTAAAAGAAGCTCTTGAAGTATGTAAAAAAGAAAACGTTTTATTCGTAGCAGATGAAATCCAAACTGGCTTAGGCCGTACTGGTAAAGTATTTGCTTGTGACTGGGACGGTGTAACTCCTGACATGTACATACTTGGTAAAGCACTTGGCGGCGGCGTATTCCCAATCTCTTGCGTTGCAGCAAACCGCGACATTTTAGGGGTATTTGAGCCAGGTTCTCACGGTTCTACATTCGGTGGTAATCCACTTGCATGTGCTGTTTCTATCGCAGCTCTTGAAGTGTTAGAAGAAGAAAAATTAACAGAGCGTTCTCTTCAATTAGGTGAAAAATTAGTTGGACAATTAAAAGAAATTGATAACCCAATGATTACTGAAGTTCGTGGTAAAGGTTTATTTATCGGTATCGAATTAAACGAGCCAGCTCGTCCTTACTGTGAACAACTAAAAGCAGCGGGTCTATTATGTAAAGAAACACACGAAAATGTAATTCGTATCGCACCACCTCTAGTAATCTCTGAAGAAGATTTAGAGTGGGCATTCCAAAAAATTAAAGCGGTATTATCGTAATAATAGAGAGACTGTCCTACATGTTAGGACAGCCTCTTTCTTTTTTTAATAGTTTATCGTAAAGTAAATTTTAATATTCTGTTTATTTTACGAAGGGGGTAGTTGTATGCTTTTGAAATATGGAAAACATATTAACTATTTAGCTACTATTCTCATTTCCATTACATTCATCGGATTCTTATTATCCACAACGTTACTTAGTCACTATTCAACACCTCATACATTCATGCTACTTAAAATCTCATTTTGGGCTGCTGTTTTCCTTACAGCTATCGGGTTTGGTCGCGAAAGAAGTTCTCTTGCCGTTATACTAATTGGGATTTATACATTAATACTCATTGGATTATATATTTTCGCTATTTTAGATTTTTTCAATATTCCATGGCCATAAAAAAGACCTATCTATTAATAAGATAGCTCTTTTCTTCACTTCACTACATTTCGCAAAGTACCAATTCCTTCTACTGTAATGACTACTTCATCACCAGCATGCAAAAACTTCGGTGGTGTGAAACCTTTTCCAACACCAGCCGGGGTTCCTGTTGCGATAATATCTCCTGGTTCTAATGTCATTCCTTTACTTATCGTTGAAATGATTTCTTCTATTGAAAAAATCATTTTATTTGTATTTGAAGTTTGTCTTACTTCCCCATTTACTACCGTTTCAATGTGTAACGCATTTGGCGCATTAATCATCGATTTATGAATTAAATACGGTCCCATCGGACAAAATGTATCGAAACTTTTTCCAAGGAAAAATTGTTTATGCTTCCTTTGAATGTCGCGAGCAGTTATATCATTTATAATGGTATAACCAAAAACATGCTCAAGTGCTTTTTCTTTTTTTATTTGTTTCCCTCGCTTACCAATGATGACAGCTAGTTCTCCTTCATAGTCTAGTTCATTCGTTGCGTGGGGATGACTATTAATTTTTTCATCCATTCCAATAACTGTCGTTGGCGCTTTTGTAAAGATCATTATATTTTCTGGAATTGACTCTACTCCGCCCATTTCTATCGCATGCTCACGATAATTTTTTCCAACGCACAAAATATTCTTCCTTGGCCTTGGAATTGGTGCTAATATTTTCACCTCAGTTAACGGGTAATACGCGGTTCCTTCATTTTCCTTCGCCCAATTGACAATATCACACATTTTTTCAACACATTCGGTTCCTCTTTCAATACACTCTAACATTGTAATTGGAATCGTAACCTTTTCCCCTTTTTGTCTTTGCGCTTCTCTTACATGCAATACCTTTTCTTCCTCTTCATCCACAATACCTACAAATACCTTTTCATCTTTTTTCGCCGTTACCAAACGCAATATTTCCACTCTCCATCCTAAAACTCATACACTTTAATTGTATTCGCATCCGTAAGAAAAAAACCTTCTCATACACGCTAATTTTTACAATATTCTTCTTATATCCGATTTGTTACTCCTTTATCATTTGGCATAAAATGTAGAAATTTTACTTTTTTTAGCGAATGCATTTCTTTTTTATGTTTTTTTTGTATAATATGTACTACATAATATACTAAAAATTTCATTTAGAGATGGAGCCGATTTCAATGTTTGAGCAAGCGATTGAAAAAAAACGTGAAAAGATGATTTATTTTGCTGAACGCTACGGAATGACTTCTCAAAAAACAGTGGATTGTAGCCAAGAACTGGACAGGCTCTTAAATGTAATTTGGCATGTACATACGGATTTTCACCCTAATCAAACACTCGATACACACACGCAATAACGTGTGTGCTTCTTTTATTTCAAAAAAACACACATTTTATTGAAAACGCCCATACAATAGTAGAAAAGAAAACTTTAAAAACGAAAGGTGTTTTGTATGCCAGCTATGGTCGGACATATTCGTATCGTCAATATTGGATCAAGTGGTATTTTTCATATTGGAGATGTATTTGCGATTAGGCCTATTAGTTATTCACGTGCTTTCGCCGGGGCCGGCTCTTTTAATGTTGGAGATAATGTTTCTGTCTACAATTATCAAAGTGCAACGACTGTTAATGACTCAGACGTAATTGATCAAGCGATAATTGGTTCAACTTAGAGGAGGCGATTGTATTGAATTTTTATGTAAACCAAAGTATCATCATTAACAGCATTAAAATTGATAGCATTACAACCTCTTCTGTATTCCAAATTGGTACTGCTGGAAGTATTAAAGCTCTATCTAAATTCTCAAATACTGGCGGATTTACAGAGCCCCTTCGCCCATTACAGGCGAAAGGACAAATTATTTCTATTAAACCATCAACTAGTTCTTCTTAAGACATCCTTGTCATAAATATATAGCAGGAATATATTTACCCTCCCTATTGAAAAGGAGGTTTCACAAATGAATCAAGATATATATACTTACTTATACCAACTTCAGCAAGCTCTTCAAACACAACAAACAGCCATCCTAAATTTAGAAGATCAAGTGCGCCAACTCCAAGAAGAGCTTAACGAATTAAAAAATCGCCCCTCCTCTTCTGTAGGAAAAGTGGAATACAAATTCGATCAATTAAAAGTTGAAAATTTAAATGGCACTTTAAATATTGGTTTAAATCCGTTTTCAGCAAAAGGACAGCAAATTGAAGACTTTCAAGTGGATACAGAAACTTTGAAAGTCAACCCTGAAACTGACACAAATCCAGACTTTTACCAAGGCATCCTTCAAGAAATGCATCGTTACTTAGATGAAGAAGCATATAATCGAATTCTCCATTTTGAACAAGAAGAGAGAACGCCGCTCGATGAAATGTATCGACAAATGATGGTTGATGACATAAAGAAACAGATGGAGCATAGACTTCCTTATTATTTATCACAAGCGCAATCACATGAAGGGATTTCAACAGATCCAGATTATTTACGAGATATCATTATTCAAGCAATGAAACATGATATCGACAAAGCCTTCCTCTCTTTTATTCAACACATACCGGGCAATTTCCGAAAGGAGTAAGTATGTATGAATGTTAACGTTGTAAATCGTGAATTAAAAGTCGGACAGATTAAAATGAACGGTGTATCATCGTCCGCACTCTTTTTAATTGGGGATGCAAATTTCCTCATACTATCTTCTATTCTTGATACACCATTCGAAACTGTTACAGAGGGCCCATTTGTACCATTAGTCACAGATGTCCCTCCTACTCCAGGTTAAGGAGACTGAGAAATTATGTTACATCATGTGTCTGTTGTCCAAAATGTTTCTATTATTTCTTTAGGGATTGCTGCCGTATTTCAAGTTGGAGATGCAAATCAAATGGAATTAAAAAGTAGAGCTCTTGCCGTCCACAGAGAAATCCCTTGTTATATAAAAGGGGAAGGTCGCTTAGATGCATTTGAAATTTTTACAGATGAACACATCACAATCCCAAAAAGAACGACAGATGTAAAACTAAACATTGTAAATGAATGTCCTTTTATCGAAGTGAATGATGTTGAATTACGAACACTTTTAAATTCTGGCTGCTTTCAAATTGGAAATGTTGATTATGTTTTTAATAACTCTCGTATTATGCAAATCCGTCAATATATTACGGATGAACCTTCCGCTCCATAATTCATATAGTAATTAAAAAGCTTAGTAAAGTAGGTGGATGGTATGCCTTCCGTTGTTGGAAATCTCGTCGTTCAAAACAGTAATGGTTCTTTCAATTTAGGGGATTTTTATAACGTGTCTCCGAAAGAAAATACGAAAGCTTATAATGGTTCCGGAGCTTCCAATGTTGGATTTGTCGTGAATACGTTTAACGGTGTTAGTGCAACAAATACATTTGATTCTGATGTGGCCGATCAAGATCAGATTGGAACAGCGTAATGAAAGGGCTGCCCTGTGATTCCCCCTTATAGGTAGATAGTAAAAGAGTCCATCTAACTGATGGACTCTTTTCTATTTCGTCTAGAAGAGCATAATACTCTTTTTATTTAAATGATAATCCTTGTTCCTCCAAAGCTTTTTTAAGCTTTGGCATCGACGCAGGTCCCATACCATGCAGCTTTAAAATTTCTTTCTCACTATACTTTGAGAGTTTTTCTACAGTGTGAATTCCATGATGTTCTAGTGCCCTTCTTGCTGGTGCTGAAAGAAAAGCGAGAAAACCTTCTTTCGGCGCTCTCTCGTTCTCACAGGTTGGGCAAGTTGGACAATCGCTACTTTTGTAGTATTCATGTCCTTTTTCACACGTTCTTAACGTTTTTTCCGTTACCATTTTTAAGTTCCTCTATTCTTCGATTTTTACAACATGATTGCCATCAAAGAAGTATAAACATTTCTCTTTCACAGGGTGTTGTAAGCTTTTCTCGAGCGCTTTTGCATATAACGAAAGCTGCACTTTATATCGCTCTTCTAAAATTGGCTTCGCCTGATCAAATCCGCCTGGGAATTTTCCTGCAATCGTATCCGTTTTGAAGTCGATTAACGTAATACCGTCTTCCTCTTCGATCATGCAGTCAATAACCCCTTGGACAAGAATGGATTCCCCGCTCTTCCCTTGCCAATCTTGATATGCTTCTTCTGCTGCAAGCATCATCGTAAATGGCACTTCACGCTCAACACTTTTCGCCGCTAATACCCGTTTACCTAGGTCACTATCAAAGAATGAAATTACTTTTTCAATTGCTATTTCTTCTGCTTGTTCAAATGTTAATAATTCCTTATTTACCATTCCCGCAATTTGCTCTTGAAGAACTTCAACCGTAATCGGCTTCTTCAAGTCAACATGCTGCATAACAGCGTGAACTGCCGTACCTCTTTCAGCGTATGTTAATCCCTTTTTCTCCATAAAACGAGGACGTGTTTTAATTGGTGCACGTAATTTTTTAATAAAGGCATTATCGCTACCTTCTTCAGATTGATAATTTCTCTTTATTTCTGTAACAGACTGCTTCGCACGATGAGATGTCGCTTCCTCATATCCGTACTTCCACATTAATCTATCGTACACCTCTTCTTTCCGTTCACTTTCTAACGGAACGGCCTTTTTCTCACGAAGTGCTTCTAACAATTCTTGTTTCTCTTCTTGAACGGGCTCTGGCGCAAGTAACGTGTTTCCGTCAACAACTTCTACTTTCCAGCTCGCACTATACCCATAAATTTCATCTGGAATGCTCCCTTGTCCTAATTCAAGAAGTATTTCACTATCACGGTGTCTATATAATGAAGGTGCAATCCAGTCTAAGTAGCAAGACGCTCCGGCACGTATATGATCTGGTAATAACCATTCACTATGCTCCCTCGCATCCAGCCATTTTTCCATTTCCTTAGTTGCATCCTTAACTGTTCCGATTAAAATTAACTTCTCTTTTGCACGTGTTAATGCTACGTATAATACGCGCATTTCTTCCGCAATTAATTCCATTTTCATTTTACGCTTAATCGCAAGTTGCGATAATGTCGTATATTTAATTCGTTTACGAGGATCGATAAATTGCGAACCAAAACCGAAGTCTTTATGCAGTAAGAAACGTTTCATTAAGTCTTGTGTATTAAAGCGGCGACCTAGTCCAGCGACAAATACGACTGGGAACTCAAGTCCTTTACTTTTATGAATTGTCATAATGCGAACGACATCTTCTTGTTCACCTAAAGCTCTCGCCGTACCCATATCATCACCGCGTTCTAAAATACGCTCAATAAAACGCAAGAAGCGGAATAATCCTCTAAACGACGTTGCTTCATATTGTCTTGCGCGGTCATATAGTACACGCAGGTTTGCTTGTCTTTGCTTTCCAGCTGGTAAACCGCCAACGAAATCGTAATAACCTGTCTCACCGTACACTTTCCAAATTAAGTCAGAAAGAGACTGTTGGCGCGCGAATGCACGCCATCCTTGCAGTAAGTTGTAGAACCATTCTAATTTATCATGTAGTTCTTTTTCTTCTTCAAGCGGTGCCCCTTTTAAGAATGAGCTCATTACTTCATAAAACGAGCCTTTCTTCCCATGAGCACGAAGCGTCGCAAGTTCTTCATCATTTAGTCCAACAATTGGTGAACGAAGCACTGCTGCAAGCGGAATATCTTGCATCGGATTATCAATAACGCGGAAGACGTTCATCATAATATTTACTTCTGTCGCTTCAAAGTAACCAGTCGCAAGATCAGCGTATACTGGAATTCCTTGCAGCTTTAACTCTTCCATAATTTGCGGTGCCCACGGCATGGAGCGAAGCAAAATAACGAAGTCGCGGTATTGTACAGGGCGCATACTATCCGTTTTACGATCATACACTTCATAACCCGAATCGACCATCGCTTTAATGCGCTGCGCCATAAGACGAGCTTCAAGCTGCGCCTTTTCTACTTCCGCACCTTCTTCACCGTCTAATACTTCTTCTTCCGTTTGCTGAATGCATATTAGTTCAGCTGCTACATCTTCACCTTCTGGATAGGTAGCACCTAACTTTAATTCAGCGTCAGCATCGTAATCGATTTCCCCAACTTCTTCACCCATAATTTGTTTAAAAATAAAGTTCGTACCCGCTAACACTTCATGACGACTACGGAAGTTTTTCGCTAAATCAATCTTCATTCCGCCGCCTAATCCTTCTTGCGTGAAGCGTTTATACTTTCCTAGGAATAATCCTGGTTCTGCTAGTCGGAAACGATAGATCGACTGCTTTACGTCACCTACCATGAACAAGTTTCCTTCACTCTCAGAATCTTTCGTTACAAACTTAATAATCGATTCTTGTACGAAGTTCGTATCTTGATATTCATCGACTAATACTTCAGCAAATTTATTGCGATATTGAAGCGCTACAGCTGATGGCTTCATTTCACCGTCTTCACTTTGTTCACTTAAAATTTGTAAACAGAAATGCTCTAAATCTGTAAAATCAACCATTCCTTTATCTCGTTTCATCGCTTGGAAACGTTCTGTAAATACTTTTACGAGCTGAACAAGCTTTTCTAATACAGGATGCATATCTTGAAAATCTCGTAAGAAACTTTCAGGTTTGCGGCTAAATAGCTCTTCTTGTAGTTTCTTCACTTCATCTTTCGCCTTATTACGAAGAGAGTCTACTTGTTTGACAATGTCTTCGTTATAATCACTTTTCTTAATACGCTTTAACGTTTGCCACGATACGTTTTGCATCGCTTCATACACGCTTGTCCATGACTCACGAGCAGCTGATGATAACGTTCCAAGTAAAGCTAAATCCGCTTGCAGTGTTTCAACGCGAGGCGCTGGACCGTCAGGGAGCATTGCGAGCTCTGTCGCTTTACGAATATGCTGTTCTGCTGTTTCAAGCTGGAATTTCACATCTTCTAATAAGTAGGAAGCGTACACTAAATCTTCAATTGTCTTTCCTTCCACATCGTATGCTTCTACTAATTTATCAAGCCATTTTTCCGGATTTGGATGTGCTCTTGATTCTGTATGAAGCGCTAAAATCATACGTTGTAAATCATCGTCACTACGGTCACTCGTATAACGATCAACAAGTTCAAAGAATATCGTATTATCTTCAATTCCATACTCTTCTTCTAATATGTCATCTAGCACTTCTTCTTTTAACAATTCATTTTCAGTTTGATTCGCAATGCGGAAACGAGGATCAACATCAAGCATGTAATAGTATCCTCTAATAACTTGTAAACAAAATGAATGGATCGTTGAAATGGAAGCTTTATTTAATAAGCTCAGCTGCTTTCGGATGTGCTGAGAGCCAGGCTCATCAATTAATACTTTTTCTAACGCTTCCCCAATTCTGTTTTTCATCTCTTGCGCCGCTGCATTCGTAAATGTTACAACGAGCAGGCGGTCCACATCGACTGGGTTTTCTTCATTTATTATCTTTTTGATAATACGTTCAACTAATACCGCTGTTTTCCCTGATCCTGCTGCTGCTGCGACTAAAATATCACGCCCATTCGCTACAACGGCTTTCCACTGGTCATCTGTCCATTGACTACCTTCTGGTTTTTCAGGCCAATTTTCCATCATTCTCCGCCAACCTCCTCTCTAATTTTCTCCATCGCTTCACTATCTTTCATATCTTTTAACGTACGGAACTGGTTATCTTCAAGTGATTCATCGAACTGGCAAACCGATTTGAAGTTACAGAACGTACACGCCGCTTTATTCCCCTTTTTGTAAGGAGCAATATCGATAACGCCTTCTGTAATATCTTTCCCGATATTTTCAAACGTATGGTGTACGTATTTTTGCAGGACGTTAAACTCTTGTTCACTGGCAATACTTGAACGCGCACTAAAACTACCGTCTTTTTTCAGACCAGCAGAAATAATATCAGAGCTTCCTGTTGAAAGTTTGTTATCCATTAAACGAACAACGTCAGCATCTCCTAGTACGAGACCTTTCATTTTGAATTTCTTTAAAATTTCCTTTTCAATTTCTGCTTCAGATGCGTCACCTTTTACCTCCACAATTGGGTTATGAATGTGGAAATACAATACACCAGCTGGTGATGCCGTGCCGCCTTTTTTCATCCACGTATGCGCATTTGAAGTAACAACATCTAAATACGTTAACATTTGAAGTGCTAATCCGTAATACACTTCCGTTAAGTCTAACGCTTTTGAGCTTGATTTATAGTCAATAATACGTAGGAATGTTCCGTTTTCATCTTCTGCCTTATCAACACGGTCAATACGACCAACTACTTCCATCTTCACACCATTTGGTAATGAGAATTCCATTGGCGGAAGCGATCCTGTACCGCCCATACCGAATGGTACTTCTAAATCAACTGGTACGAAACCACTCGATTTTGCGTGCTCACGAAGAATGATTGACGTACGGAAAATGATTTGTTGTAGTTTTTGTTTTAAATAGAAATGACGGTTTGAACTTAATAAAATTTGTCTTTGTAATAACGGTGCAATTTCTTCTATTACTACAGCAGAAAGATGCTCACACTCTTTTATTGATAAATCCGCCCAAGTACGGTTTTCACGTAATAGCCTGTCCGCAATTCTCTTCAGTGCTGCATGGAATAGTTCCCCAATATCTGGCGCATCAAGTTTGAAAATATCACGCTCTCTTAACGATAAACCGTGCTGCGCGAAATGAGCGTACGCACAACGGTTAAATAACTCCATACGAGAGACGCTCCCTTTTATTTTATCTCCGTATAAATCTCTACTTACAGCTGTACTTAGCTTTTGCGCACGATTTCGGTAGAATAAGCTTGATAATACGCGGCTACTTTTTTGCTTCCATTCATCCGAAGTTACGTAGAAATTATATACATCCCACCAAAAGTCTAAATTCCCTTCAAATCCATATCGCTTCCACGTTTGAAGTTGCTGCATAACATATGACAATGTTACTTCTGGCGTTGCTACGTATGAAATTTGTTCCGAACGTGATAAATCATTTACATCATTCGTAATAAATGTATCTTTCACATCAGGGAACATTCTTTTTATTTTCTTAATAAAGCTAGATGCAAGTAAAGTCTTTCCTTCTTCATCTGCAAGCGGACATGAAATATACAATTTTTCAGTTGCTCTCGTTACCATTTGGTACATAACGAACTGTTCTTCTAATAAAGTTTGTCTCGTCGTTGGTGCGAGTTCAATACCTGCAGCGCTAAGAACATCTCTTTCCTCATCAGAAAGCATACCTTCATCCATAGGTGCTGCTGGAATCACACCTTCATTCACGCCAATGACAAATGTTGCTTTCACATTTGATAATCTAGAACGATCAATATTCGCAATTAACACTTGGTCTAATGACGGCGGAATGTTTGCGAATTGAAGCGCCTCAAGACCTGTCGACATAACGTCTGTGAACATAGAAAGTGACATTTTCTCTTCGCCAAGCATCTCAACGAACGTATCAAGAAGACTCATAACTTCTTCCCATACTTGTTCATGATCTGTCGCAAATAAGAAATCTCCGCTCTCTTCTGCACGAATACGTAATTCCTCTAACTTCTTCGGAACGTCAAGCTCTTCTAAAAATAAGTAAACAGCTTCGCACATTTGCATAACCGTTCCCGCACGCTTCAGTCTTTTTTGCATACGAATAACTGGCGTTCTTACAACGTCACGTAATCGATTTATTTTCTCTTCCATTTCACGTTCACTGTCTGTAATCATCCCGTCCGTATCGTCAAGAGAACGATAGCGACGATACATCCATGGATCTTCAGAAGTCCATCTCTTTCCTTGTACACCGTACGCTAAACAGTAGTTTTCAAACTCATCCATCTCTTCGCGCATCGTTTCTTTTCTTACGTCCAATGGATATAAAAGCTCTGTTTTCACGCAGCGAAATACTGCATCATAACGCCAATTCCCGCTAATAATCTCGAGTGCAGAACGAATGCATTCTACTAGCGGATGATGTGACATCGGGCGTTTTTCATCGATGAAGTGCGGGATATTATAATCTGTAAATAACGTTCGCATCACATCGTAATAACTTTCCCCATTACGAAGAAGAACCGCAATATCTCGGTAACGGTAGTTTTCGTCCGCCACAAGTCTACGAATTTCACGTGCAACACCTTCTACTTCAGCTCGTAAATTCGCGGCTGTATGAATCGTTACACTTGCTTCTCCGTGAAATTTTTCATTTGGTCGTGCTTCGTAGTGCGCTTCTAAATGCGCTAATGATTGCGAATGAAAACGCGGCTGTTCCATAAGTGGAATCGTTTTTTCAATTTCTATCTTCTCTTCACGTGCTACTTGTTTTATTTTTTCATACGTTAACGTCGTTTCATAAAATAAATCTAGTTCATTTACTGGTTGTGCTAACGTTTTTTCATCTAGCGTTAACGTGATTGTCACTCTCGCTCCGCAAATCATAAGCTGTCTTACAATTTCTAGCTCCTGCGGTGAGAATGAATGAAATCCATCTATATAAATTTCAGCCCCATTTACATATTCAGACTGCGGAAGCTTTTCTACTAGCAATTGTAAGTAGTCTTCTGAATCTAAATATTTTCCGATTAAAGCACGCTCGAAATCATCATATAGTAGTTGTAAATCATACACTTTATTCGCTAATAGCTTTTGTTCGGCACTGCTACTATGCGCATCTAATTGTTGCCACATTTCATATACGTTTGATGGCGTCACGTTATATCGTTTAAACTCCGCAATCATACTGCCAAGATGTTCAAAGAAACCGTTTTGCTCCGCTGCTTTTTGGAATACCGATAATCCATCTTTACGAGACTCTACAATTTTACGAAGTAACATATGTACGCCCGCTTCATCAATGTGAAGACGACTCGCTCCGCCAACTTCTTGCAATACTTTCCACGCTAATCGTGAAAAACTAAAAACTTGTGCCCGAATAGAACCTCTAACATCCTCACTACCAATTAACGCCTGCTGCGTTTGGAATGTCATCTGTTCTGGCACAAGATATAATATTGTTTCCCCTCTTGGGCGCTGTTTTAACTCTTCTTGCACTTCGTGTAAACAAAGTGTACTTTTTCCACTTCCCGCTCTACCAATCACAAATCGAAGTGACATGTAACCCCACCTTTCACTTACATAACGAACGTTAGTTTGCTATTATAATTGTATTATAGGACACGAAAAAAGACAAACGGAGTAGTTTGTCTTTTTCTATACTTCTACCTATTATATCAACCTTTTGAAAAATTCGTTTGCACCTCTTGAATTGGCCAATATCGTAAATCAACTTTACCGACAACTGTATCAGCTTTTACAAAACCAAAATGTCTACTATCCCAGCTCCCGAGGCGGTTATCACCTACTACAAAAATATATCCAGGCGGCACCGTTTTTTCCTTCGTTAACTCTTCTAGCGTAAAGTCACCTGTTAGTTGTCGTCCATTTATCTCTTTCTTATATTTCTCTAGATAAGGTTCATCTACGAATTGTCCGTTTATATATAGTTTATCATGCTTATATTCAATATGATCCCCAGGTAAACCGATAATTCGTTTTACGTAGTCCTCTTTTTTATTCGCATGAAACACAACAACATCAAACCTATTCAAGTCCCCCACTTGATAACTCACCTTATTTACAACGAGCATATTGCCATCTTGCAATGTCGGCATCATTGACTTCCCCTCTACAACATACGTTGAAAAGAAAAACGTTCGAAAAAATACAGCTAATAATACACCAATTAAAATTGTTCG
Source organism: Bacillus sp. SSR7 (assembly GCF_055902415.1). NCBI lineage: Bacteria > Bacillati > Bacillota > Bacilli > Caryophanales > Bacillaceae > Bacillus > Bacillus sp. SSR7. The sequence goes on from NZ_JBVVXV010000012.1 coordinate 137,119, forward strand.
TATCCACTCTATGCCTTCTTTTTTCAAAGTTTTCTTCATCCGCTTCTCCCCTTATCCTTTAATAATGAAGCTTTCCTTTACAAAGAAGACTATTCTTAATGTAGTTCTAACTTTACTTCAATTCTCTTACCGACATACCATAAAATAAAAATACCAATCGCTACAATGACTGATTTCACCGGATTATGAATAAATGACATTAAATCATGACCGATATACGTTAAAATAAAAATCATCACAAGCTTTCCGAACGCAAGCGCAAGGCCAAACTGTTTTACACTAATGCGTGATAGACCAGCGACAACATTTATAAGCGCAGACGGTGTAAACGGAAAACAAAAGATGACGAAAATCGGCGCGAACCCTTTCCTTTCAATCCATCCCATTGCCTTTCGTACTTTCTCATGCTTATTCACAAAAGAAAAGAAACGACTTCGACCAAAATGGCGGATTATGAAAAAGACAAGTAAGGCACCCATTACTGATCCAAGCCAAGAATAAAGAAAACCAAGCCAAAATCCAAATGCAACAGCATTCGCCAGTACAAATACGATAAGTGGCAATGCTGGAATTAGCGCCTCTATCATCGGTAGCCCAATACCAAGAAGTGGTCCGAACGCTTTATAGCTTTCAACAATATGATCCATATTTTCTGGTGAAAAATACTCTTTGATTGTCTGAAAATCCATTCTACACTTTACCCCTTTACTCTAAGTACTACCTCTACTGTATCATTGCCTATATGAAAGAGGAAATGGTAGATACGACATATGGAGATGTAATTATTAAGTTTCCATACCTTTCATTAGAATTCCTTCATTATTATGCTATGATAATCTATCAATATTCGACAGGATATGAAGTTAATTTAGACAACGTACCCAGATTATCACTCAATGGTTATTATAAAAAAGAAGAAGATACAGAAAGTAATAATTAGTCTTTTTTCATAAGAATAACCCTACTGCAAGTAAGGTTATTCTTATGAAAATAAGTAGCAGCGGATAATTATTTTACCTTCAAACAATTCCCCTTTTCTATTGGCTATTTCTTACAAGCAATCTTTTTAGCAAACGTACACTGTCAATCACAGTAAGTATTAACAAATATATAAAAGATAGTATTAATACTGTACTCCGAATAGGTAACATTCGAAATTTGTATAGAAACTTATCAACCATATATATATCTTGCTCATTCGTTATAGTTGCAGGAGTAAACATAAGATAATCTTTCCAATTATCTATCCAAGTTAAACTAACTGCGGAAAATTGTGTTATCCCTAACCATAAGTAAATAAAAATTGATATAAGAATCATATATTGCAAACTATGCAATATCTTTCTTTGCTTCTTGCATTCAATAATTTGAAAAACAAGCAGTGTCAGTACGTACACAATCGATAGAAGAAATACTATGGTGACAACTGGTTGAATTGAAAAAGAAAATAGTAATTTATCAATCTCACTAATTTGATTATATTCTGTAGCATTTTGAGGCGTAAAAATAAAATGTTGTTTGTCAGCCCCTATCATTAACTGACTACCAACAAAACCAGTAAACATAAAGGTAAGCAATAATATAGGCAAAACAAGAATATATTGCGCCCAAAATAACATAGTCCTTTTCAACATACCATCTCCTTTTTATACAGTATGAAAAAAATATTATGTACTTCACAAATGTAACATGATATATGTTCACACTATATTAAGTACACAGGAGAATTACCATTATATTGTAATTCTATATTATCTTAAGCCCTTAGAGAACAAAAAGTTTGTACATTTCTCTCGTTTTGTTTATAAATCTTACAACGTAAACTGGATATATAATGAAATCAAAAAGGATGAGTCACCCCATCCTTTTCCTCTCATACATCCTCTTCTCTAACAAAATACACTTTCTCATAAGCTGGTCTTAATGTTGATTCATCCCTTTGATCAATCTCTTTAAAACAAGGGCTCCCTTGTTTTTTCCTACGATCTTCATACTCCGTTCGCAATTTCGCAGTACGATTTTGTTGATTTTCAAAACTAGTTTTCGATATCTCTAACTTCACCGCAAAGCCATTTATAAATCTAATAATAAGGTTTCCATCTTTTAATTCTTTATTGCTTTCAATATAAAAATGAGATAACCACGCGCACTCTTTTCTAGAATACGAATAGGTAGGGAAAAAATAAAGTTGATCGGTCGGACTAATCGCAATTGGTGCTTTATGTGTAATATGAGTTAACTCTTTCGTTCCTTCTTTTCTGCCTAAGAAACTAGAACCATGCTTACGACAACTTCTTTCTATAATATCTAGAGGTTTTTGAAATACGAAAAAAGAGTCTTGCACTTCAACAACTCGCGTAACAATTTTCTTTTCACTGAGAATTACAGGAAGTAAGGCCATTGTATTTTTATTTACAACATAGTTTTCGACGTAGCGTTCTACTTTACTTTCCATATTCCACTATCTCCTTTTTTCTATTTATATTAGCAGCTGCATGTATAATTTTAGCATCTATGAAAAGGAAATGGCTTACAGATTCCGCTTTTTTACAATACTTTATTATTTGTCAAATACCTTTTAAATTACAAAATAAAAATATATCGTTTTTATAAAAATAAATCTATACAAAATCTATTTATACTACCTATAAATATTTACAACTACTTCCTCATTTCGCATCATTAAGACAATTAACTTTGCTATAATTAAAATAAAAATCCAATATATGGAGGTCCGCTATGGAAGAAAAAGAAATGCAACCAACGATTCACATGAAAAATAGCAGCATTGTGATCGTGAAAAACTCAGCTAGCATTATATTCGCTTTATTTTTCATTCTATTATTTTTTGCAAAGCCTTTTCGTAAATCGAAATGCTCTGAATGTAAAAAACGAGAGAAGAAAAAGGTTGAAAAAGAAAAGTAAAAGGCTTTCCATTTCGGAAAGCCTTTTACTTTTCTTCATATTTTCTTCCAAGTTTCTCTATATCCCCTTTATTTTTAATATTATTACATATTAAAAAAATGATAAAAAAATTATCCACTTCTTTAAAAGTACTTGTACGTGTTACCCGTTTTTAATTTCCATTAAGAACTTCCACTTTATACATCACTAGTAACTTTTTAATTCGTTAAATCTGCAATATAAGTTTTGTATATAATTCCATTTCAAAACACAAAATATGTAAGTGATTATTTATGATTACATTAGTTTTTTATTTAATTCCAAAAAGGAGCTGTATAATATGGAGAAAAAAAGTCTATTAAGCCAACAGATTAATAGCGCCCCATCAGATGCTCTGAATACCCCTAGTAAGGAGCAAGAACAAATGTTAGAAACATCATCTCAAGACGAACAAAATTCTAACAACAATGCTAACAAAAAAGATATGAATCAAAGCCTATATGGCGCAGATTTACCCATTTCAGATGTAGACAGAACAACCAATAAAAAATGAATTACAAAAAAAAATTAAGAACAAATAAAGTTTTACTTTCTCGTTTAGAAAGTAAAACTTTATTCAGCCCTCAATAATTGAGCGTTAACAAGCAGTTGGTCTCCCGCCGAATTTTAAGATGGAAAGACTTTCTCCACAACAAAAAAAGGATGGCAGCAGCCATCCTTTTTTCCATAATAAACTATAAAATTATAGTTTGATTACGTTTTTAGCTTGAGGTCCACGGTTACCATCTTCGATTTCGAAGCTAACTTTTTGACCTTCTTCTAGAGATTTGAAACCGTCAGTTTCGATTGCAGAGAAATGTACGAATACGTCGTTTTCGCCTGGAACTTCGATGAAACCGAAGCCTTTTTCGTTGTTAAACCATTTTACTTGTCCTGTTACTGCCATAATTATTTCCTCCTAAGAAAATACATTTTTTAAATTTTTAGTTTTCCTATCTAAAAAAAGAATCCACACATTATCAAATACGAAACATAAACTAGTTCTCACATACTTTTTCTCGTTCGTTTTCAGCACTTGATAATATATGGATTGCTTAATTTAACTATTCAACTGACATTATCATAGCACATTAAAATAAAATGTACAATCTTTTTTGAAAATAACTGACAAATTAAGTCGCGTATACAATTATAAATATCTTATTCGAACGAAAATAAACACAGTATTTGAATGCGATTACATCCTTGTTCTAAGGTGTTACAATATAATCACACAGTCTTGATAATGGAGGGGATTATATGTCAAACTACGCCAACGAAGAAAAGCTTACAGGGGGAAACGTCTCAAACGTATATCGTTCTAAAAATACTGTTCGGCGAGAATTGAGACCAGACAGTGCAAAAATTCATAAGTTATTACAGCATCTAGAAAACAAAGGTTTTCATTACGCACCAAAGTTTTTAGGTATAGATGAGAAAAATAGAGAGATTTTATCTTTTATTGAAGGAGAGGCTGGGAATTATCCTTTAAAAGAATATATGCGATCTAATGATGTGTTAAAAGAAATAGCAAAGATGCTTCGCCTTTATCATGATGCGGTAAGTGACTTTGCGTTATTAGATGAGTGGAAACCTATGGACCAAACCCCAAATAATATTGAGGTTTTATGCCACAATGATTTTGCTATATATAACATTATATTTAATAACGAGAAGCCAGTAGGGGTTATTGATTTCGATGTTGCTGCTCCTGGACCAAGAATTTGGGATATCGCTTATACGCTCTATACTTGTGTACCTTTAAGTAGAACGTATTATACAGAATCAGGCGAGGCAGTTCATTATGAATCGGCACAACATGCTGGCCGTATGAAAAAAAGAATAAAATTATTCGTCCAGTCCTACGGTAAAAGTATGGATGAAGATTACTTAGGTATGGTGTTACTGCGATTAGAAGCATTATGTACATATATGAAAAGAAAAGCAAACGAAGGCGACGTAAATTTCCAAAGAATGATTGATGAAGGTCATTTAGAGCATTATGAGAAAGATATGAAGTTTATTCGTGAGCATAGAGCTGAGTGGATTTGATCATATTGTCTTTTTTTGTCAGTAAGTCGATATTCTTTGTCGAATCGTCGATATATTTTCATTTACTCTCGAATCGTGCGAAAAATAATAAGGGGCATCCTTCAAAAAGGGGCCCCTTCCTTTTATTTCGTAAATTGTGCTTCTTCTGTAGATCCTTTTAATGCTGTCGTTGATGAAGTACCACCTGTAATCACCTGTGCTACTTCATCAAAGTAACCTGTTCCTACTTCTCGTTGATGGCGAGTTGCAGAGTAGCCGTGTTTTTCTGCTGCGAATTCTGCTTGTTGTAGTTCAGAGTACGCTGCCATGCCGCGCTCTTTATAGCCGCGTGCTAATTCGAACATGCCGTAGTTTAATGAGTGGAATCCAGCAAGTGTTACGAACTGGAACTTATAACCGTAAGATGCGATTTCTTTTTGGAAGCTCGCAATTGTTTTCTCATCTAGTTTTTGTTTCCAGTTAAATGAAGGTGAACAGTTGTATGCAAGCAATTTCCCTGGATGCTCTTTATGAATTGCGTCCGCAAATCGTTTTGCATCTTCTAAATTTGGTTCAGATGTTTCACACCAAACGAGGTCTGCGTAAGGAGCGTATGCTAAACCACGTGCAATCGCCTGGTCAAGACCTGCTTTCGTACGGTAAAATCCTTCTGGTGTTCTTTCTCCTGTAATAAACGCTTTATCAACAGGATCGATATCGCTCGTAATTAAATCTGCTGCATCCGCATCTGTTCTTGCAACGATAATTGTCGGTACTCCCATTACGTCTGCCGCAAGGCGTGCCGAAATTAAATTACGCACCGCTGTTTGCGTCGGTAGTAATACTTTTCCGCCCAAATGACCGCATTTTTTCTCTGAAGATAATTGATCTTCAAAGTGCACACCTGATGCACCCGCTTCAATCATACCTTTCATCAGTTCAAATACGTTTAATTGTCCGCCAAATCCAGCTTCTGCATCTGCTACAATTGGTACGAAATAATCTGTATCACCGCTTCCTTCCATATGCTGAATTTGATCCGCACGTTGAAGCGTTTGATTAATTCGTTTTACTACAGCAGGTACGCTATTTGCTGGATATAAACTTTGGTCTGGATACATATGTCCAGAAAGGTTTGCATCTGCTGCTACTTGCCAACCACTTAAATAAATCGCTTTTAACCCAGCTTTTACTTGCTGCATCGCTTGGTTTCCTGTTAATGCACCAAGTGCGTTAATATAATCTTCCGTATGAAGCGACGCCCAAAGCTTTTCAGCACCGCGACGTGCTAACGTATGTTCAATATCAATTGATCCGCGCAGGCGAATTACATCTTCTGCCGAATATGGACGTGTGATCCCTTTCCAACGCGTATCTAGTTCCCAGCTCTCTTGTAATTTCTCGATTCTTTCGTTTTTCATTTGTTCCATCCCCTTTTCACTTTTTATAAAATTTCATAACCCGGTAATGTTAAAAATGGTACAAATTCATCATTCCGAACGAGATTTGTAAATAACGTTGTCGCCTCTTGGAATCTCCCTTTCTTAAAGGCTTCTTTACCAATCTCTCTTTCTATTTTTGCTAACTCTTCCTCTTTTAGCTCTTCCATTAATTCAAGTGTAATATTACGGCCATCATTTAATTTTCCACCTTCATGGCGAATCCATTGCCATACTTGTGCCCTAGAAATTTCCGCTGTTGCTGCATCTTCCATTAAGTTATAAATTGGTGCTGCTCCCCGGCCGCTTAACCAAGATGCAATATATTGAATACCTACGCTAATATTCAGACGAAGACCCTCTTCTGTAATCGTTCCCACTGGTACTTCTAATAAATCCTTTTCTGTAACATGTATTTCTTCACGTTTTCTAAAAATTTGATTCGGCGTTTTCATAATGTGATTAAATACTTCCATCGCGACTGGTACAAGTCCCGGGTGGGCAACCCAAGTCCCGTCATGACCGTCTAAAGCTTCGCGCTCCTTATCCGCACGCACTTTTTCAAAAGCTGCTTCATTTGCTTCTGGATTGTTTTTAATTGGAATTTGTGCTGCCATTCCTCCAATAGCTGGTGCATTACGACGGTGACATGTTTGAATGACTTTCAAAGAATACGCGCGCATAAACGGCGCCGTCATCGTGACTTGCGCTCTATCTGGAAGTAAAAATTCATTATGATTACGGAAACCCTTTAAAAAACTAAAAATATAATCCCATCTTCCGCAATTTAATCCAGCAGAATGATCTTTAAGCTCATACAAAATTTCATCCATTTCAAACGAAGCGTGAATCGTTTCCAATAATACTGTTGCTTTAATCGTTCCGTTTGGAATACCGATATATTTTTGAGCAAATACGAAAACATCATTCCATAACCTTGCTTCTAAATAGCTTTCCATTTTCGGTAAGTAAAAGTATGGACCGCTTCCTTTTGCTAAAAGAGCTTTCGCATTATGGAAAAAATAAAGTCCAAAATCTACTAAGCTACCAGACATATTCTTTCCGTCAACTTGCATATGTTTTTCTTCTAAATGCCATCCTCTTGGGCGCACAATTAATACTGCTGTTTTACTATTTAAACGATATTCTTTTCCGTTTTCATTTTTATGTGAAATCGTTCCCTTTACTGCATCTCGTAAGTTTATTTGTCCTTCAATTGCATTTTCCCAAGTTGGTGAATTCGAATCTTCAAAATCTGCCATAAAAAGATGTGCTCCTGAATTTAAAGCGTTAATAACCATCTTTCTATCTACTGGTCCAGTAATCTCTACGCGGCGATCCTCTAAATCTTTTGGCAATTTAGCAATTGTCCAATCCGCTTCACGTATGTGCTTCGTTTCTTCTAAAAACTTCGGAAACTCCCCTGCATCAATTCTCTTTTGTTTCTCCGCACGCTTTTGTAAAAGTTCTATGCGGCGCTCATTGAAATTTCCATGTAGTTCCTTCAAAAAACTAAGCGCCTCAGGTGTCAATATTTCGTTGTACGCTGGCAACATTTCTCCGGGCAATGTAACCCGTGAAGTTTGCGTCGACATATTAGCATCCCCTTCTTAAACTGTTTTATAACAGATTTGATTTTATGTTTTATATTATATAACAAATCTTCAGAAAAGGAAGTTTTTTTGAAAATTTAATCGTTTTTTTTACGAAACTGTATCCTTTCACCGGCATTACACATAAAAAAGAAGCCAGTGTTATACAACACCAGCTTCTTGTTCTATTATTTATTCAAAAATTGTTTTAAATAAGAATTGTGCATATTGTTCACGTGTTACTTTCATGTTTGGAGCAAAGTTACCCTTGCCATCTCCTACTGAAATACCATTTGAACCTACTGCATTAATCGCATTTTCTGCCCAATGTCCTTTTGGTACATCTTTAAATCCTTTTGTTTCTTTTACTTCTAACTCATATGCTACTGTAAGCACTTGTGCCATTTCTGCACGTGTCAATGTATCTTTCGGTCTAAAGTTTCCAGTTCCATCACCATTAAAGATACCTAATTCTGTTAATACTAAAATTTCTTCTAAGAACATTGTTGATCTTTCATTAATATCTTTATATGGATTTTCAAGAATATCGCCTTCCTCGAATACTTCACTGAAATCCATTGTGCGATAAATTAAAGCGGCTACTTGTTCACGTGTTACGTTATGTCCAAAACCGAATACACCATTTCCATAACCAAGCATAATCTCGTGTTCTGCTAAAGTTTGAATTGCTTCATAAGACCAATGTCCTGCTGGTACATCTTTAAAGATCGCCTGACTTGCTTGTTGTGGCTTTGCAGCTAATTCAGCTTTTGCTGTTGTCCCTTCAGCACTAAATGCCACTCCACCCATAATTGTTAAAGCTGTTGCTACTTTTAAAAACTTTTTCTTCAAAGTATTCTCTCCCTAAAAACATATTTTTTTCTAATATAAAGAATTAATGGAAGCGTAACAATATAATTTCCATGTGATTTTTGTCTAATTTATGAACTATATTTCACATACTTTTATTTACACGTTATTAACAATAAAGTTACTAAACCGTATATTTAAACAATAAAAAGTTACTTTATTCAATCTCTTCTTATCCACTAAATTCGAAAAACTAAATTATGAATAGAAAATCGATATAATTACAAATAATTTTAAATAAGAAAAAAGCGTGGAATTCCCGCGCTTTTTTCTCGATATATATTATATTGATATAACTTAAACATCCTTATATTTTAACTTTCATTCATAATCTTCATCTTTTACTGGAAAATAAAAAACAGCTCTATTTAAAAACGTTGCATATTGCTCACGTGTTACAACTTTATTCGGTTCAAATTTCCCATTTCCTGTTCCTACTATGACATGATTAGACTGTAGTGCACTAATCGCATTTTTTGCCCAATGATTATTTGGTACATCTTTAAATGTATGGTTCTTCTTCACCTCAAATGTAAATGCATTCGTAAGAATTTGTGCCATTTCTGCGCGTGTTACTGGTGCAGTTGGTCTAAAGTTTCCTTTTTCATCACCTTTAAAAATACCATGCTCTGTTAATACTAAAATTTCATCTAAAAACATTGTTGCTCTCTCAGAAATATCTTTGTATGGATTTTTTAAAGGTCCTTCCTTTTTCAAATTCAATGTACGATACAGCACTGCTGCTACTTGTTCTCTTGTTACATTATCACCTACACCAAACTTACCATTTCCATACCCTAACATTACTTTATTGTATACTACATCCATTATATCGTCATATGCCCAGTAGTTTACTGGAACATCATCAAACACAATCATTTCTGGATATTCTTCTGCTTTTACGTTTGGAACATTCGTACTTACAAACAAACCACCCATAATAGTTACCGTTGCCATTATACGTAACATGTTCTTCTTCATTGCCCTCTCCCCTTTACCTCCATTTGAAAAAACGGAAAATAATAGACTGAAATCCTTTCCAATATTACATATGTTGCCTTTGCACCATTTATGTAATATATTACATTTAAAAAATCTATTATTGTGAAAATCACTACTAAAGGAGAGCCAATTCGCTCTCAATTTCAATTTTTATACCGAATTGTGCGCAAACTAATTTTCTTTCCTGTCTTCATGTAAAGGTGTTTCTATAATATAAATATTCTACTTTTTTTAAAAGAAATCCTTCACGTTTTAAAAGTTCATTTTCTAGACAAAAAATGCAATTATATCGACTTAACTACAACATACGACAATATTAACCTCTCTATTAATAAAAGCTCATAATAAGCGGAAGATACCTCTTCTACACATTATGAGCTTTCTCTTTATCTATTCCATTTTCCCTGGAGAATTATCAATTGCTCGTTGTAAAAACTTCGCAAATTGTCCGCGTGTAACGAGCATTTCAGGCTCGAACTTGCCATTTCCCGTTCCTACCGCTACTTTATTAGACTGCAATGCGCTAATTGCATCTCTTGCCCAATGGTTTTCTCGTATATCTGTAAATGTATGTGGACTCTTTGTTTTCAACTCATATGCTTTCGTTAAAATTTGTGCTAATTCTGCACGAGTCAATGTATCTTTCGGACGGAAATTTCCATTTTCGTCCCCTTTAAAAATACCAATCTTTGTTAAGTGTAAAATCTCGTAAGGGAACATTGTTGATTTTACATTAATATCTCCATATGGGTTTTCATTAAACACACTACGCTTTAAATGAAGTGCGCGATGTAGCACCGCCGCTGCCTGTTCACGTGTTATATTATCTTCTGTCCCAAACTTACCATTTCCATAACCATACATAATGCGATGATATACTAAATTCGTAATTTCATCATATGCCCAATGGCCTGTTGATACATCATCAAATTCTATCATAATATTAGGGCTAGATTTTTGGATAATACCTGTATTTGCAGACACACCATTTGCACCTACAAATATTCCTCCCATTAGTGTTAACGATGTCGCTATCTTTACTAGCTTTTTCATCTCTCTCATCTACCTTTTCCTTTATTTTCCTGTAAATTATATTATACAATAAATCTGAAAATTATAAATTCATTTCAACCTAATTATTTACAATTAAGAATAGAATTTTTCTTCTACTACTATTTTTTCATCCTTCGTTTTTCGAAAAGTAAATGCCATTCCTACAAATATAAGAACAATTCCTACTATTTGCATACTAGTCGGTCTAAACCCGGTAAAGACTGTATCTAATAGTATTGCAACCGCTGGATCTAAGAACACTAATACAGAAATTAATCTCGTCGATAAATCTCTTAAACTGTCAAAAAATAAGTAATATACAAATCCCGTATGTATAAGACCTGTCGCTGTAATCATCATCCAATTCATCTCTGTTAACCCTTGAAACTTGCCAAAATCTACGAATGGCAGCAATAAAAATATACCTAAAAACGTTTGTAAAAATGTCATCGCATATGCACTCGTATGCCGAATTCCTTTTCCTAGTAAAGTAGTAAAAGCATAGAATAGTGCCGCAAGTAGTGCCCATACCATGCCAGATGACATAAGTTTTTCAAGTGATAGACTTCCATCTACTCCAGCCACTAACACTGTACCGATAAAACAAATGACAATGGACAAAACAGCAAACATTGTAAGTCTCTCTTTAAATACGATACTACCAATCATCAATACGATAATGGGTGCTAGATGATAAACTGAAATCGCAATTGTAATCGACATAACTTCAAACGCTTTAAATAGAAATACCCAATTAAAAACGAGAAATACACCGCATGCTAATATTTGCATAACTTCTTTTTTATTCCATTGCTCACTTTTATATTGTCCTGTTACGAGCCAACATAATGCTAAAAATATAGTCGCACAAATACAACGAACGAATACTAATTCAAAAGACGGTAAACCTGTTTGAACAGAGAAAAATCCAATTGATCCGAAAATAGACATCGAAAGGATCATTTTTATAGCCGGCATTGATTTTGAATGAAACAAAATATTAACCTCCTAAACATTTCACTGAATATTCCATATATTATACACTATAATTTTCCAAAACTCGAATAACGCATAAAAAAAGAAGCAGTACACTACCGCTTCTTTTCCTTTTCATATTGCTCAAACGTATGAATTCTTTCAAAAATTGGTGGATGTGTGTATAAGAAAAACTTCACTAACGCAGGAGGATTTACTTGGCTTAAACTCGTTTTTGATAAATATTGAAACGTTTTTACACCAGATTTCCCGTCCTTTGTCATGTCTAAAGCGTATTGATCTGCTGCTCGTTCTTCTATACGAGAAACATAGTTTGTTGCTGGTTGTGATACAAAAGAGAGGACAGAAGAAATTAAGAAAAATAAAGGTAAAATTGAAAAACATGCTGCTTTTGAAATTTGCAGCGTATCCCCCCATTTTCGAATACACATATTGATAATACGACTAATGAGGTACATCCCTATAAACGATAGCAACACATAACTCGCAACGCCCCAATATATATGTTTCATAACATAATGCCCCATTTCATGGGCCATTATAAATAAAATTTCTTTATCTTTTAATTGCTTAAGCGTCGTATCCCACATTACAATACGCGAGTTAAGTCCTATTCCTGTTACGTAGGCATTTAATGCATTCGTTTTTTCCGACATATTTACTTCATATACGTGTTTTGCTGGAATATCAGCTTTGTCTGCCATCGCTAAAATTTTCGTTTCTAATTCTTTATTTTTCAGCGTCGAGAAATCGTTATACAGTGGATCAATCACGACAGGCTGTATAAATGTTAAAAAGATTGTAAATGGAACAGAGAGCGCCCAGCCTGCTAACCACCATCTCTTCGGGAATTTACGGATAAGCCATAACAGAACGGCAACTACAATTAACATCGTCGCATAACTTTCCCAAAAACCGATAACGTGATCTTTTATCCAGCTTTGTGTACTTTGCGTTGAAATACCGTAATCAACGGACACTTTTCGGCTAATCCATTGCATCGGCAAGGCAAGAACTGTTGTAAGTAATGATAAATAAAAGAAATAAATCGCAACTTGCAGGACACTTATTTTCGTCGTTTCCTTCGACCATTTCTCAAACTTTTTTGAAATACCAAGCACAAGTACAAATAATAAAATAATCCATTCAAGAGGCGTCGCTAAAAAGTATAGTAAATTTTTCACGCGCGAATAATCTTGGCTTAGCGTAAGCTCTCTTGCATTCATAAACGTTTCTGGATCTGCACTCGTTCCTTTGTACATGTCAGGAATCAGTTCATGATTCCATCCAAATAAATACCAATATATAAATAACGCAAACCCAACGTACAAAAAAAGCGACCACCCGATAACCTTCCTCACGCTATTCCCTCCTCTATGCTGCCTGTCTATTATTATTGTAAGTTCGTACACGCTAAATTAGAACAAGCTTATTACGCGAATTGCTCGAGAGCCTTTTATTTACATAAAAAACTCTTCTACAAATAGAAGAGTTTTACCTACCTTTAGACGCTTTCTTCGGTTCATACTCTGGGATAAGAAACGTACTTACCACCCAACATATTAAACCAACGCCTTTTATATAGCGTATATATTCATAGTCTTGAAAAAATAAAGTCGTTACAATAAGCGTAAAAAATCCAATTAAAACTAGTACATATCCTATTTGCTTCTTAGATAACATAACGTGCCTCCTTAAGGAAGTACATCCATTAATAAGCTAAAATCTTGTAAAGAAAAAGAACTATATTTCATAATACCTTGTACGGCTAAAAGTAAAATAAGACCGGTCACACACATATAATTAACGCTTTCTTCACTCTTTTTTTCAGCAACTACGCCGCCACTAATACATAAAATCCCTAGCAAATGAAGTGCTAAATACATAAAGAAATAAGCTTCCTCCCAGCGAAGAATAACGTTGACTGTCGTTATTAGCACTATACTAAGCACAATCAAATAAAAAAACTTATTTGATGATATTGTTTCATTCATATAATTTTATACATCCCTTTCAAATTTAGAATGAATGATGTTTCAAGACTATAAAGTAAATGATTGCTTTCATACTATAAAACAAAAGGAAAGCCACTATTACTTTCTCGAATACTTTATGAACCCACATATACTTCTCTTCATTCTTTCTGAAGATGCGCTTCATCATTTCTTCTACAATTAGACCAAATATTAGTAAAACCCCTAACACAATAAGAAGAGAAATAATATTTCCTTTTAAATGAGTACTAGAAAATAAGTAATACTCCGGAAACACAATCGTATCTACTACAGGTTGCAGCCAATGACAAACGCTTTTATCACACATATCTGTAATAGACGTAGAATCTATCATGTCTTTTCATATTTTTTCAAACGTTTTCTTCACCTTACTTATTCCCCACGACGTCTGAAAAGCTTTTTTCCTGCTCTACATATATAGCGGGCATTTCTTTACTCCAATATTTGCGGTTAACAAATAAAAAGATGAGTACTAAGTTTAATCCTGTTATAAAAATAATAAGTCCTGGAAAGAACGTCGTATAATTTGAGAAATCTGCAAAACTCATTATCTCTTCTTTATTTATTAAAAAAGAAGCACCGATTACAAATGCATTGTTTAACATGTGAATAGCGATTGGCATGAGTAAACTATTCGTACGAATATATACGATTGATAGTACAACGCTAAATACAATTGCACCTAGGAAATCAACGTGTAACAATGCAAACAATATTGCTACAACAATGATCGCTATACTCGTTCCCCATTTTGCTGCGAAGCGTTGCAGTAAAAATCCGCGAAAAACAAATTCCCCAATAATTGGTGCGATGAATACGACCATAATAACTTGATAAACATATCCTCCAGTGCTATCCATAATCGGTTCACGTAATGCGTTCATAATAAATGTCGGTGTAATCCACGCAAAGCTATACATGTACAAAATAAGATATCCATAACTAAACACGCATAACATGATCGTAATGTATAAAACTTGCACCAGGTTAAATGTTTCATTTCTATTAATAAATAATGAAAATGCAACACGGTGTTTTTTATACTCAAAAAAAATCCACGTAATCGGCAGAATATAGAATATAAGAATATTTATAAAAGTAGAATTTTGCATATGAAATGTATTTTCTATCAATTCATTACTGGCTCTTGCAACTACAGTTAATAGTGCAAATACAATTAAAAAATATCTGGCTCGCATCGTTTGAAACGGATTCACACTCATCTCCTCCCCTATGTTATTTTTATCATATCATTTGATTCTTAATTTTTTGAGAAAGAAAACCTTAAAATTTCCTTAAAAATTCCATAAGTTACCGAAAGATGATATGATATTCGAGGAAATTAGGAGGGATTTTTTATGTATGAAGCAAATATTTTGCTCGTTGATGATGAAACAGCAATTTTACAATTACTAACTACCATTCTTGAAAAAGAAGGTTTTTCTCATATTACAACTGCAACATCAGCTGAAATAGCTTTATCTCTCACTCAGCAAAACGATTACGACTTAATTATTTTAGATGTCATGCTTCCTGGACAATCTGGTTTTGATATTTGTCCCATCATTCGACAGAAAACAGATTGCCCTATCTTCTTCCTCACAGCTAAAGCATCTGATTTAGATAAAATATCTGGATTTGCACACGGTGCAGATGATTATATTACGAAGCCATTTAATCCACTTGAAGTAGTAGCTCGTATGAAAGCACAACTCCGAAGACATATGAAGCAAGTAATGACACATGAACAAAAAGCACACTCTAGTTCATTTGGTAGATTTGCAATTGATCGCGATTCCGCAGAACTGACAGTGAATGGACATGTTGTCGAATGTTCCGCCCAGCTATTTCAGCTACTACTCTTCTTTTGCGAGAATCCGAACTATGTATTTTCGAAGGAAGAAATATACGAAAAAGTTTGGGGAGCACCAGCCTATAATGGCGATGACAATACCGTTATGGTTCACATTCGAAAACTACGTGAAAAAATTGAACAAGACCCAAGTAAACCAGAATATATAAAAACCGTTCGCGGACTTGGCTATAAGTTCATTACAAAGTAGGGTGACGATATGAATTTTAATAAACGACTCATTATCCAGTTTATTCTGCAACACGTATTTGTTTTAGTTACATTACTAATTGCTGTAGTAGCTGCTTTCACTTATTTAATTTTTCTTGTTACGAGTACTTCATATGAACCGAATATTCCAGATGCTGATAATTTTATGATTGCAAGATATATCTCTTCAGAAGATGGCGATATTTCGTTAAAAACTGAAGTAAAAGACTTAATGAAAGAGAAAAATGATTGGATTCAAGTTGTAGAGGAAAACGGAAAAGTTCTCTATCACTTTAATACACCTAGTGACGTACCGACATCTTATACGAAGGCATCTTTATTCTCATATATACAGAATCACATAGAAAGCCCTTATACATTTACGTATTGGGAAATTGAATTAGAAGAAAAGAATGTGCTTGTTATTTACGGCAGTATGTTAAAAAGCAATGAATTACTAAAAACAATCCAGAAAACGCACCCTTCTGTATCTACGGATTCGTTCACATTAACAGAAGAAGAACAGCATTTACTTTCTAAAGAAAAAGCAACACTTCAAATCTTTAATAGCGTTGGCGAAGAAGTATTCTCCTATCCAAATGGAAAGAAAAAAACATTTTCTGTTATACAAGCCGCTCTTAGTGAAAAAGAACCGTGGAATCATAAAGAAAACACGTCTAGCTTTTATGACACAAATAGCAATCATCTCCTTGTTGTAACTGCCAAAAATGAGCACTACTACCCAGATGATGAAATAGAAGATGTATTTACTAAAAAGTTTCTAATCGGATGCGGATTAATCCTTCTTATCGTATTTGTTTATTTAGTTATTCTTTCTATTTGGTACGGTAATAAATTTGGAAAACCGTTATTACATGCGATGCGCTGGCTTAAAAACATAGCTGGTGGAAAGTACGAAGAACCTGTTAGTAAAAAAGGGAAACCTATCAGATTCAGGCGATCTGGTAAAGAAAAATGGTCATTCCGCTTGTTTCGAGATGTTACAAGTTCACTAGAGCACCTTTCTATTACACTCAAAAAAAATGATGCGATGAGGCAAGTACTGCAGCAAACACGTGAGGAATGGATTACCGGTCTCACACATGATTTAAAAACACCACTAAGCTCTATATATGGCTATGCTTTATTACTAGAATCACAGCAATACAACTGGACTGATCGTGACATTCAACAATTCGGTAGTGTTATGAAAGAGAAATCTCAATATATGACGACATTAATTGATGATTTAAGCTTAACGTATCAATTAAAAAATAACAGTCTTCCTGCGCAACACGTAAATATTGAAATGAATCAATTCGTTCAAAAAGTATTATTACAATTCATTAATAATCCGACACTTCAAAATCAAAATATTGAATTTGTACCAAGCTCAAATAAAATTCAATATTTTATTGAAGAAAAATGGTTCCAGCGTATTATCGAAAACTTACTCGCAAACGCCATAAAACATAATAATGAAACGACAAACGTCATCGTAAAACTTTCGCAAAATGGAAATTCATTTACACTCTCTATTTCAGATAACGGAAAAGGAATGGATGATAAAACGAAAGAACTTCTCTTTGAGCGATATTATAGGGGAACAAATACAGAAGAAAGCAACATCGGAACGGGACTTGGCCTCGCTATTACAAAGCAGCTCGTTCATGCTCATAACGGAACGATTTCCATTGATAGCGAACTTGGAAAAGGAACGACGATTATACTTGTTTTTCCGTTTCGTTCATAGAAAAGGCGCTATGTGGCGTCTTTTCTTTTTTCTATTCTGGGAGAGTTCAGCGGTAAATGAAATGATATAGACCATCTTTATGAGTTATTTTAGCGGTATATGAAATTACATATGCAATTTTACGAATATATCGGCGATTTTCTGAATATATCGACTTACCGACAAAAATCGACAACGATAACCTACTACTATACAAAGTAAAAATAACCTTCCATAACTCACTATGAAAGGTCACTCCATATCTCAGCTATTTCCCTACTAACACAAACACATTCTCATCAGGTGCTTCCATTACCGCAATGTGTCCTGATTCTGTTGGAAATGGTTCACGAATCCATTTCACATCTTTATTATCTTTTAAACTTTCATACGTTTGTTGCACATCTTCTACTAATACTTCGACTTCTATAAAATGAATATCCGGATGATTGCTTATTACTAACTCCGAACTTTTCTCATCTGGAAACTTCAATCCTATTAACGTCCAAATAACCCCTTCTTCTAGTTCTCTCTCTATAATCCAGTTTTGCTCCATTCCCATTTCTTTATAAAAAGAAACGGATTTTCCTATATCCTTCGTATGTATAGATACACATTCTAATTTTTTGAACATCTTCCCATTTCTCCCTTGTATAAAATAGCGAATCATCTCCCAATGATTCGCCCTTATCCTATTATTTTTTCTTCACCGGTATCCAAAGCTCTACTTGAGCGAACTCACTCTTATCTTCGTGGCAACGCTCATCGTATAATTCAAACTCTGTAACGCCGCAATGTTCATAGCCTGAATGCGGGAACCATTCTGAGAATACTGCATTCCACGTTTGGTGAATAGACGATACCATTTCTTCATGAGGAACTTTCGGCGTTGTAAATACTGCATATGTTGCTGCTGGGAAAGTACGCTTCGCAACTTCATTTGGTACATTTTCAAAGCCTGTAACTTCCATTCCGATAATATAAGTGAAGTCGCCCGTTTCTAAATTAAAATCAGTACATAATCCAAGCTCTACCCATTGGCTCGTATCTTTACGATTCGGAATTGTCGTTCCAAGATCTTTTTGTAAATATTCTTGCCAAAATGCTGGAATGTCTTGATGGTTTTTCCCTTCTTTACTCGTCGTCTTCAGTTCATAACCCGCCACTAAAAATTCTGGTTTATTTACAATACGATATTCCATTTGTATGCCCCCTAAATACGGATTTAATTTTCTTTGCTTTACATTCACGCTGTAATACATCGGTGTTTCTATTTCTTGCTTTCGATATTCACTCGGTGTCATTTGAAATAATTTTTTAAAGGCTCTCGTGAACGTTTCATGAGATTGAAAGCCATGCTCAAATGCGATATCAATAATTTTTTCATCCGTATGAGAAAGTTGATAAGCTGCCCGGGCTAACCTCCTCTTTCGAACGTACTCCATTACTGTATCACCTACTAACGCCTGGAATACACGATGAAAATGCGATTCAGAAAAACCTGCAATACGTGCTAAATTACGCAGCGTCTGTTTTTCCATTACATCTTCCTCAATATAATCAATTGACCTTTGAATTTGTGTTTCATAGCTTTCCATCTCTGTTCACCCGCCTTATATGTATTATGATAAAAGAGAATCTTATCCAATTCTTGACGTTTTTTACTATAATTTTAAAAACAAATGTAACTTTTTTATATGTATTTCGTTGTTATGTATGAAGGGAGGGAAATTAGTGAAACGCAAACAATCATTAGAAGAAATTTACTCAGAGCATATGCATGATTTATTTCGCTATCTTCTCTCCCTAACCGGAGATTCCCATTTTGCTGAAGATCTTATGCAAGAAACATTTTACCGAATGCTCGTCCATATTAACTATTATAAAGGAGAAGAAATTAGGCCTTGGTTATTTACAATTGCCTACAACGCCTTTATCGATTGGTACCGAAAAGAGAAAAAATATAAAACAACGACAATTGAAGAATTCCATTTACCAAACGTGCCAAGCACAGAGCACTCTTATTTCGTAAAACATGAGATTGCTAGTTGGTTAGAAGGTTTATCTTCTCTTCCGCTCGAAAGACGAAATGTCCTACTACTACGAGATTACTACGGATTCTCGTATAAGGAAATAGCAGAAATGACCGGTCTCTCACTAGCGAAAGTGAAAATTGAATTACACGGGGGACGGAAAGAAATGAAAGGCATTAAGGAGTGATACAGATGGGTTGTGCAGTATTTAAAAAACTATGGAAGAAGTACGAAAACGGAACGCTCACGCATGATGAACAGGAACTGTTAGAAAATCATATTGAAACATGTGAAGAATGTGAAGCTTACTTAGATGAGTTGCTTTTGAAGAATGAACCAATAAAGAAAAAACTACCACCACTAAATCTTACAGTCCCGTTTTGGAAAATAAAATGGAAACAACGTTGGCAAACCGTTAGTTTTGTCCTTGCGGTTTGTATAGCAATCTATTTTTTCGGTCATTTTTCGTCTTCTCTTTACTTCTATAATATGAAAAAGTTAGCCGAAGTAAATGAGATTCCAGCACTCGCACTAGAAGCAACCATTCCAAATAGTCGTTCCGCTGGAGGCAGTACAAAAATCAAACCCTTTTTCCGTACAGAAAATGAAATGAATTTAGTTAAAACTGTCGGCAAAAAAGAAGTTCAATTCGGTACAGTAACAACGAAAAGCTTCTTATCGTCTGTAACTGTTACAAATAAATCTTGGGCAAACAAATTGAATTACTCTAATCTTTATTTTGTTCATCCAAAAATAAAACAAGGTGATCACTTAAAAGAATCGTCTAAAAAAGTTTGGGATACACTTGCAAAAGTACATGACGGAACCGTTGCTGAAGTAGCGATATCTTTTGACAAACCTTACAAGTTGCAGGAAGTAGAATCCCTTTTATATAGCGTATTTGGAGCACAAGAAATGCCGCCCACTCCTCTATGGTACGCTTTAGACACAGGACAAGAGAGAATAGATGAGGAAGATTTCATCTTGCATAGCGGAGAGGTTATCGGATTTCCAGAACATATAAACCTCCCTGATAGTGAAGCTGAACGACCGAAGACAAAAGAAGATGAAGTAATCGAAATGATGCGCATCCTTTCTGAGCATAAAAAAACTGTAAGCAAAACTACTTGGACTCCTGAAAAAGAGCTGAACTTAGATAAGCGTTATGAGTATGTAAAAGATAACGGCGTAAAAGTATATGGAATTGTCATTACAGGCCCGTCGAAAGAGTTATTAAAATTACAAAACTCGCCTCACGTTCGTTATGCGACTCTTGGAGATATTGAGGTTTGGAATTGGCTTGATCAGTAATGTGGGAAAAGTAGAGCATCTAGGGGGGCTGCTCTACTTTTTATTCCCTCTCCACAAACTTCCAAACTAAAAATACTGCACATAAATAGGCGATTCCAATAACTAAAAAACTATTGCTTGCCCCTTTGTACCAATTCGATGATTCATTTAAAATGATTCCCATAATTGCTATACCGACTAATGCACCAATTTGACGATTTACATTTAAAGTTGCTCCAGCCATATTCCCATTTTCACGACCAGCAGATTTCATTACAATTGTAGTCATGGCAGGTACTGCTATACCGATTCCAAGATTAACAACACTATAAATGATTGCAATTCCTATATAACTCACATTATTTACTAGAAGCATTAATAATAAAGACCCTATACTAGCTATAAATAACGCTATGAATAATAACGATTTTGAGCTAAACTTAGTCACCATTTTTGCGAATAATACATTCCCAATAACAAATACGCTCATCATCGGCAATAGTTGTAATCCTGCTACAAATGGGCTTGCTACATATGCTTTTTGTAAAAAGAGTCCAAACATAAATATGCCGCCAAATAACGCAAAGTTTATTAGAAATCCAACTATATTCGCCGAAATAAATGTCTCGTTTTGGAACAACACTCTTGGTACAACTGAGTTTTTTGATTTTCGTTCTGCATAAACAAAGAGAATAGTAGTTAATACCGTCCCCACTACTCCTCCTAAAATTTGAGGCGAAGACCATCCGTAACTTGGCCCTTCAATTAGAGTAAACGCCAACAATGTTATTGCAATTATACCGATTAAATGATTCGCTACATTTATCTTCTCCTTTTTCGGTAAAACATTTGGAATAATTACAAAAGCCATTAAAATACCAATCATCCCGATTGGAAGATTTATAATAAAAATGCTTCGCCAACCAAATGTATTTACTAAAAGGCCACCAATAAAAGGGCCCGTACCAGAAGCAATAGAGACAATTGCGGACCATATCCCAAACATTTTAGCTCTCTTCTTTTCATCTGGAAATGATACTACTAATAAACTAAGTGAACTTGGCATAAATAAAGCCGCTCCAACACCTTGAATTATCCGCCCTATAACAAGAGTGTTCCCCGTTGTAGCAACCGTACATAAAAGAGATGCGAACACAAAAATAATTAAACCAATCATATATATTTTTTTTGCTCCAAATCGATTGGCCAACGCCCCTCCAGCTAATAATAATGCCGCAAAAGATAAAATATATCCGTCGACAATCCATGTCGAACTATACAATGTCAGTCCTAATGTTTCTTGAATATTCACTACCGCAACATTTACTACTGTTACGTCTAATGTTGCCATAATAAACCCCATCGCTAAAGCGATTAAAATGATAATACCTGATTTCTCTTTAGTTTGAACATCTAAATTTCTACTAGCCACCCCACTCACTTACTTACTCCCCTTTCAAAAATTAGTAATTTACCTATATATTCCTTTAGGACTATAATAAATAAAGTACTTCATTTATAAAAGTACTGATTTTTTATATAGTACCTATACTTTTATATAGTAAGGAGTGTTTATATGGAAAATACAAATAAAGAAACTTTATTAAAATGCCCTATTGAAAAAACAATGTCTGTAATAGGCGGAAAGTGGACCTTCTTAATTTTAAGAGATTTGTTTTATAGTCCTAAACGTTTTGCTGAGCTTGAAAGATGCCTAAACGGTATTAGCCCACGCACCCTATCTCTTCGCTTAAAAGAACTTGAACAAGAAAATATTATAAAGAGAACAATCTATTCAACTATGCCACCTCACGTGGAATATTCACTAACAAAAAAAGGTGAAACACTCCGTCCTATTTTTGACGCGATGAAGGATTGGGGAAACGAGTGGAAAATATTAGATGAATAGAAAGAAGGTATCATCTTATGTGATGATACCTTCTTTCTGTTAATCCGAAATCACTTTCACATACATCCCTCTCACCGCTTTTTCATAAGCAATTTCGCTCATCTGCCTTATTTTTTCTGATACGACAGACGCTGGAACAACTTCCCCTTCATGAAGTAATGGAGGATCAATGAGACGGACTTTATTTTTCTGATACAAATCGTAATCGTTTCTATCTTCTTTTACTATTACATTCGGGTGGACTTTGCTTAATAAAGCATGTACTTCTGGATCACTACATTGCTGCAATTTCGAAATTAGCTCATCATCTTCAAGAAGAAAATCATCTGCATGAATAACCTTTTTGTGTAGAGCTAACTTTAGCGTTTTTGCTAACATATCATTTCCGTAACTATTCATTGGTTGCATAAAGAAATCGATGACTTCTTTGTAATACGTTTCTGTAAACCACTCTGCCATTTCGATGTTTTGAAGGACCATTTTTCCGTTTACTTCAATTACATCTTCTAAAAAACTGTGAGCTTCTTCTAAAGAAATATACCCATATGTATACATATCTCGTAACGTATAATCCACTCGATCTGCGCATAATTCGGGCGCTGACCTTTCCAATAACGTCCACTTCGAATCATCTAACAAAATTTCTTCATAGTTATAGCCATACTTCGCAAGAATCGCTGGAATTTCTGAGTTTTTCACAACAGAACTAAATATCTCTTCATGATAACTTTCACTTCTATTATCAAAAACGTAATCAATCACATGAGAAAAAGCAGTATGCGATACGTCGTGCAGTAAACCTGCAATTTGCTCTTCTACTGAACCACCTAGCTTTTTAACTAACAACATAACACCAACTGAATGATCAAAGCGCGTTACATTCCATTCCTTGTTCACTAAATAACTTGCGCCAGTTTGATGAATACCTTTTAGTCTTTGCACAGACTTACTTAAGATTAATTCTTCTACTACTGGATCCACTTTAAATTCTCCGTATAGTATATCTGATATGATCACTTATAATCCCCCCTCTATCTTAGCCGCCTCTTATAATCGTACCTCTTTTATAAAATCAACAACAATAAATTTTTAAATCCTAATATATTGATATTAAATTAGAAATGTTGTATATTATACATGTCTGTTATTTGTTTTAATTCATTTGTTTTTATTGAGTGCTCCTTATACGGAGCCTTTTTTTATTTGTAAGAATAGAGAGCCATTAGCTCTCTATTACATACACTTATTCAAACGTAACCTCCACCTGTACAACCTCAGATCTACTTCCAAGTCTAAGCGGCGGTCCCCAAAATCCGAAACCAGAAGAAACAATTGCGTGGAATGCACCTTTTTGTGCGTATCCCCAGTCTAGTTCATACATTCTTCTCGTTACAATATGATTTGGCGCCATTTGTCCGCGGTGCGTGTGACCGGATAATAGTAAATCTACGCCAGCATCCGCTGCCTGTTTCAACTCAAATGGTTGATGATCCATTGCGATAACTGGCATGGATATATCTACCGCACTCATAAGATTTTCAAAACTTTGGCGATCTCGCTCTGTTTTATCTCTTCTTCCAACAAGATAGAAGTCATCTTCAATTGTGATCACTTCATCTAACAAAATACGAATATCGATCTTATCCATCTCTTGTAAAAATTCTGGAACTGCTCGCCCGTAATATTCGTGGTTTCCTAACACACCATATACACCTAGTGGAGCTTTCATTTGTTTCATAATTGATCCCATATTTTTTTGAATGAACACACCTGGATGATCATCGATAATATCACCTGGCAGTAAAATAATATCAGGCTCCATTTCATTTACATGACGGACAAGTCTTTTTAAATGCGAAACACCAGACAATTTACCGAAATGCATATCAGAAGCCATCGCAATGCGTAAACTTTTACGTCCCTCTACTTTTTTCGATATGTGCACCTCGTATTTTCTTACTACCGGGCTGTATGCGTTGAATACTCCGTACGCAAAGATAAAGATAAATGTAGCTAATACAGCCGCCCCTGTCCAAATAATTGCCGCTTCTTTCTCCACTGAAAACTGTAGAAGGAAAACTATAATATCAGCAAGTGGCAACAACATAAGCGCATATTGTATGACCGCAAACCAAATCGAACCTATAGTTCGTAGAAATGGCAGAAACTTAAACACTTGCACGAGAATGTACGCATATGAAATGAAGCCAACAACGAAAGCGTAATATCCCCAAGACTCCCAGCCAAATACCGCATGAAGCCAAACCCATCCGTTCCAGCCAATGTAAAACATAAGTAGTGTGTATACAAGTAACATAGTAAATATATTGAAATAGCGAAGATTCTTCACAGCGTGCCTCCTTATGTATTTCTTCTATTATATCTTGTTATGCACGCTAAACGTAAATATTAAGCACTGCAATCTTCACAATAAAAACCCCTAATTGCTAGACGCAAATCTAACAATTAGAGGTGCAATTCAAAACAACATTCCTTTTACAGATTTTCGTTATAGAAACTTGTTAATTTTTCAACCGCAATTTTTACTGGTTCTGTTTGATCATATAAATCGTAGTGACTCGCACCTTCCACAACAAGTAAGTCTTTTTTCTCTGATGCTGCTTTCTCATAAAGCTCATGACCATCTTTATAAGAACCGAATGCGCCTTGCTTGCTGCCGACAATAATTTGCAGCGGCTGCGTTAATAACGTATCTGCTAAATGGAACGCATCAAAACCAATTACCGATCCCATACTTGTAAAGTTTAATTTGTTTGGAGAGTTCACACTTTGACCTCGCGGCGTTGTGTAATACTCAACTGCTTCTACAATATCTATATCCGTCATACCTGCTGCCGCTAACTCTTCCTGATTTTTAGGAATCCAATTTGTAATCATTTCTTCTGCTCCGCGCGCTTCAGCAGTACGTTGTTTACCAATTGCCTCTAACACACCAATCGGGTTAGACTCACGATTTAAACGACCGATATTTGCACCAACAACTGTACCAACCGCTTTAATACGGCGTTCTGTCATCGCAGCATTTACCGCATAACCACCGCCTGCACAAACCCCTAACACACCGATACGTTCTTCATCTATATAAGGTAGGGTAGTTACATAATCTACTGCTGAGCGAATATCCTCAACTCGCGCAGCTGGCTCTTCCATATATCTCGGTGCACCTTCACTTTCACCTTGATACGATGCATCAAACGCAAGCGTTACATACCCTTGTTCTGCTAACTTTTCCGCATACAACCCTGCTGTTTGATCTTTACAGCTACTACCTGGATGCACACAAACAATCGCTGCATTTTGTTTCTTTTCCTCAGCACCTTCGGGAATGTTCAAAATACCTGCAACTTGTAAACCTCTTGCATAAAATCGTACATTTTTCTTCGTAACTGCCATATATAAAACCACCTTTATCTCATTTTTAATTTTACACTTGTGAGAGTTATTACTCACGTGTATATTTATAATAAAGCGAGCAACCACTTGTTTCAATGACCACATTTACGCATTTGGGTCATAATACACACATACAGAAATATGTGTATCAACAACGGAGGAACACCATATGGAGAAAATCGATCGAAGAATTATAAAATCACAAAACGCCATTCAATCGGCATTTATAGAAATGTTAATTACAGATGGTTTCGACGAAATTACAGTAAAAAACATTACCGAAAAAGCAAACATCGGGCGAAAAACTTTTTACTTACACTATCTAGATAAGTACAATTTATTAGATAAAATTGTGGACGATCATTTAGACCAATTAAAAGAAATATGCTATGAGAAACAAAACAAAGGATTTATAGAAGGAACGATCATATGGTTTGAATACTTCAAAGAACACAAACCATTTTTCGCGGCGTTATTTAAAAGTAACAGCACATTATCATTTCAAAAAAAATTATTAATTTTCATCATGGGCGAAATAGAGAAAAAGTTAAACACAAACACATCAATAAATAAAAACATCGATAAACACATCATTTTAAAATTTTTAGGAACGGCTGTCATGGGCATTTTGGAATCTTACGTGTTAGACGAAATTGATAGTGATGTTGAGTATGTTGCGACGCAAGTTGGGGAGTTGATGAGGAGGAATATATAAACAATACAGCGGCGATTCCCTTGAGAAGGATTCATAAAATTTCACTATCCAAAACTCACCTATGCAATTATGCATAACTATCCATTCCGTTTTATTTTCATGTTACGATATAAACGAAATACGACATATATCGACAAAAATAAAAGGGAGTGATTGTATGAAAC
Source organism: Bacillus sp. SSR7 (assembly GCF_055902415.1). Taxonomy (NCBI): domain Bacteria; kingdom Bacillati; phylum Bacillota; class Bacilli; order Caryophanales; family Bacillaceae; genus Bacillus; species Bacillus sp. SSR7. The sequence continues at coordinate 164,379 of NZ_JBVVXV010000012.1, forward strand.
GTTCTAAAACATATTTAAAATGTTTAGCATTATCCGCTGTTTTTGCTAGTAGCGCTTTGGCACTTTCAACACCTGCTGCTTACGCTCAAACGACGTCACAAGTTGTAACAGATATCGGGCAAAATGCAAAAACACATACGAGCTATAATACATTTAATAATGATCAAACTGATAATATGACAATGTCTTTAAAGGTAACTTTTATCGATGATCCAAGCGCTGATAAACAGATTGCCGTTATTAATACAACTGGTAGTTTTCTAAAAGCAAATCCTACTATAAGTAGTGCGCCTATTGATAACTACCCAATCCCTGGCGCTAGTGCAACATTACGCTATCCTTCACAATATGATATTGCCTTTAATCTTCAAGATAATAGCGCCCGTTTCTTTAACGTAGCACCTACAAATGCTGTAGAAGAAACGACTGTAACCTCTAGTGTATCTTATCAACTTGGCGGTTCTGTTAAAGCTTCTGCAACGCCAAATGGGCCTAGCGCTGAAGCTGGCGCAACTGGTCAAGTAACTTGGTCCGACTCTGTAAGCTATAAACAAACAAGCTATAAAACAAATTTAATTGACCAAACAAATAAAAACGTAAAATGGAACGTATTCTTTAACGGATATAACAATCAAAACTGGGGTATTTATACACGGGATTCCTACCATTCTTTATACGGAAATCAACTGTTCATGTACTCTCGCACATACCTATATGAATCTGATGCAAAAGGTAATTTAATACCGATGGATCAACTTCCAGCGCTAACAAATAGCGGTTTCTCTCCGGGTATGATTGCTGTTGTTATCTCTGAAAAAAATACAGACCAATCTAACCTACAAGTCGCTTATACGAAACACGCCGACGACTACCAACTTCGTCCAGGCTACACATTTGGAACTGCAAACTGGGTTGGAAACAACGTAAAAGATGTTGATCAAAAAACATTTAATAAATCGTTCACACTAGATTGGAAGAATAAAAAATTAGTAGAGAAAAAATAGATAAAGAAAACCGAACCGCCATTTAGATGGTGGTTCGGTTTTTATTTAAATAACAAAATCCTCCGGAATAAACACCTTCACTTCTTTCGGCTGTACGTATACAACATCACCCGCTTGAATACTGAGCTGCTTGAACTGTTCTTTACTTATTTCTGCTTCTAAGTACTCATCTGTTCCATCTCGTTTTAATTCTACATATACGACAGGTCCAACTGCGTGAGAGTATGATACTTTCGCAGGGATTGCATCTACACTTTGTTTCGTACGGGAGATGGATAAGTGATGGGGCCTTACGTAAGCTACTCCGTCTACGTTTGAAACGTGTTTATGCTCTGGTGCTTCTAGTTCTACGGATCCTACATTTAGCTTACCTTTATGGACGCGGCCGTGAAATAAATTTACATTTCCTAAAAAGTCGTACACGAACGGGCTTGCTGGATTTTCATATACTTCTTCCGGTGTTCCCATTTGTTCAATGCGCCCTTCATTCATTACAACGATGCGGTCTGCAACGTCTAACGCTTCTTCTTGGTCATGCGTTACGAATACGCTCGTAATTTGAAATTCGTCGTGTAATTTTCGGAGCCATCTTCGTAATTCTTTTCTCACCTTTGCATCAAGTGCACCGAACGGTTCATCAAGTAATAAAATTTTCGGTTCGACTGCAAGTGCCCGCGCGAGTGCGATACGCTGTCGTTGTCCGCCAGATAATTGAGCTGGATAACGTTTAGCAAAGCCATCCATCTTTACAAGCTTTAATAATTCTATTACCTTTTCTTCTATCGCTTCTGCTGAAGGTCTTAAGCTTTTCTTTCTTACTTTTAAACCGAAAGCGACATTTTCAAATACATTCATATGTTTAAAAAGCGCATAGTGTTGGAAGACGAAACCGACTTGCCGATTTTTTACGTGAATGTCTGTTAGATCTTCCCCTTCAAATGAAATAGAGCCTTCATCCGCTTCTTCTAATCCTGCAATAATTCGTAATAACGTCGTTTTTCCAGAACCTGACGGGCCTAATAAGGCGACAAGTTCACCCTTTGGGATATCCAAATTAATGTCTGTCAACGCTTGAAATGTACCATATTGTTTTGATACACCTTGAATTTGAATACTCACCGTAATCCCCCTTATTGTCGTTTTTCCATTCGCCATTCGATCCAGTTTTTTATAACGAGCGTAAACACCGCGATTAATGACATTAACGTCGCTACTGCAAACGCTGCTGAAAATTGATATTCATTGTACAAAATTTCAATATGAAGCGGCATCGTATTCGTAATGCCGCGCACGTGACCTGATACAACAGAAACGGCTCCAAACTCACCGATAGCACGGGCATTACATAGAATCATGCCGTATAAAAGACCCCATTTTATATTGGGAAGCGTAACGCGCCAAAACATTTTCCAGCCACTTGCGCCAAGTGATAAAGCTGCCTCCTCTTCACTTTTCCCTTGCGCCTGCATAATCGGAATTAATTCACGTGCAACGAACGGGAAAGTTACAAAGATTGTTGCGATAATAATGCCAGGTACAGAGAAGATAAGTTTCACTCCATGTTCGAGTAACCATTCACCAAGAGCCCCCCTCGGTGTGAAGAGTAAAACGAACACTAATCCTGCGATAACTGGTGACACGGCAAACGGCAGTTCAATAAGAGATAATAATACCTGTTTCCCCTTAAACTGAAACTTTGTAATAAGCCACGCGGCCGCTATCCCAAATATTGTATTAAGTGGCACAACGATTAACGCAACGAGAAGCGTTAACCTAATTGCTGAAAATGCTTCTTGATCTGTGATAGCAGCAAGATATACATCAAATCCTTTTTCAAAAGCTTTCAAAAAAATTGTTACGAGCGGGAGCAATAGAAAGAGAGATAAAAATAAAACTGTAATCGTAATTAATATACTCGGTACAAGCTTTGAATCTTTTTTAGATGACACGCTTTTTACTATTTTCTTTTCTAATAATGTTGGTTCCATTTTCTCTCCTCCTATTCACTTTTTAATTCATGCCTTCTACTCCAGCTTTGAATCATGTTAATAAAAAGAAGGAACAGGAGAGAAATAATAAGCATCACGGTCGCCACAGCTGTTGCACCTGCGTAATCATATTGTTCTAGTTTCGTCATAATCATAAGCGGTGCGATTTCTGTTTTCATCGGCATATTCCCGGCGATAAAAACGACAGATCCGTATTCTCCTAATGCCCTTGCGAATGCGAGTGAAAAGCCAGCAAGTAAGGCTGGGAATATTTCTGGCAAAATGATTTTTATAAATATTTGGAGGCGTGACGCCCCTAAACTAGAAGCCGCCTCTTCTACTTCTTTATCAATATTTTGAAGTACCGGTTGCACCATTCGAACGACAAACGGTAACCCAATAAACGTAAGTGCAACAATAATTCCGAGCGGCGTAAAAGCTACTTTTATATGAAACAAACTAAATATTTTCCCCACCCAGCCATTTTCGGCATATAGCGTTGTCAGTGTAATACCAGCTACAGCAGTCGGAAGAGCGAATGGTAAATCTATTAATCCATCTAACAATCGTTTCCCTGGAAATGTATAACGAACGAGTACCCAAGCAATTAGCAAACCAAAAATGGCATTTACAACTGCTGCTGCAAGTGAAGTCGTTAAACTCACTTGATAAGAATGCAGTACACGCTCGCTCGTTACAACCTCAGCAAATTTCTTCCAACCTAACTGTGAAGTTTGAATAAATACGATAGAAAGTGGTATAAGTACGAATAAACTCATATATAGCATTGTAAATCCAAGAGATAATCCAAACCCCGGTAAAACACGTTTTTTCCTCATCTTCTTTCACCTCATCCCCCCTTATTTTTTATAAATTTGATCGAATATACCGCCATCATTAAAATGTTTTTCCTGCGCTTTTTTCCAACCACCAAATAGTTCATCTACTGTAAATAATTGAATCTTCGGAAATTGAGATGCGTATTTTTCTGCTACCTTTTCGTTACGAGGGCGATAGAAGTTTTTCGCTGCAACTTCTTGCCCCTTTTCTGAATACAAATATTCAAGATATCCTTCTGCCACTTTTCTCGTTCCTTTTTTATCAACTACTTTATCCACAACAGCTACTGGTGGTTCCGCTAGTATACTAATTGGAGGTGTTACAATTTCAAATTTATCTTTTCCGAGCTCTTTTTGTGATAGTAATGCTTCATTTTCCCACGCGATTAATACGTCACCAATTCCTTTTTCAACGAAAGTTGTCGTTGCTCCGCGTGCCCCTGAATCTAGTACTTCCACGTTTTTATAAATTTGACCGACAAACTCTTTCGCTTTATCTTCACTATTGTTATATTTTTTCAACGCATATCCCCATGCCCCTAAATAGTTCCAACGTGCTCCGCCTGATGTTTTCGGATTAGGCGTAATGACAGACACACCTTTTTTCGTTAAATCATCCCAATCTTTAATTCCTTTCGGGTTTCCTTTTCGTACAAGAAATACAATTGTTGATGTGTACGGAGTGGAATTATCCGCAAGTCGCTTCTGCCAATCTTCTGCTAGTTGTTTCTTCTTACTAATTGCATCAATATCATAAGCAAGTGCTAGTGTAACAACGTCTGCTTCTAAGCCATCAATGACAGAACGCGCTTGACTTCCAGATCCTCCGTGTGATTGTTTTACATTTACTGTTTGCCCATGCTTCTCTTTCCAGTACTTCGCAAAATCTTTATTGAAATCTTGATATAACTCCCTAGTTGGATCATACGAAACATTTAAAAGCTCAACTGTATTTTTATCTCCACTTCCTTCAGAATTATTAGTGGATGTTGCTGAACCACACCCTGATAAAAGTACAACTGCTGATAATAAAACACCTGTACTTTTCATAAACGCTGCCTTCCCCCACTGTTTCATCGTTAAATCCCCCTTAGTTTATACAATAGAAAAAGGCACACAATATATTCACAAACGTGAACATTGTGCGCCTTCAGTTTATCTGATTAGCTTCTAATGTATTCGATTTCTTTTCATTTTAATTCCGCAATTCGCATGTGTCAACTTGGAATTTTTTTTTAATAACGAAAAGTCAGTGAGGGAAAATCCTCACTGACTTTTCGTTCACTTTATTTCTTCAACTTATCCGTCTTCGCAATAAATTGTGCTGCTTCCGCACGGCTTACCGCTTTATCTGGAGCCCAGCCATTATCTGTTCCAATTGAAATGTTTTCTTGGATTAAAATATTGGCATACTTCGCACCCCAATGATTGTTTAAGTCAGCAAATTCTTTCGGTAGTTTTATATTTTCATTTCTTTCTAATTTATATGCATTTACTAGCATAGAAGCCATTGATGCACGGTTAATTAACCCGCTCGGATTAAAGTTACCCCTCTCATCACCTTTTACAATACCTGCTTTTTCAACAGCAGCGATATACGGCGTTGCCCAGTGATTTTGTGCATCAAGGAATGATGGCTTTGCATCTTTCTTAATTTCTAACCGTAAAACAGTTGCTAACATTTTTGCAGCGGAACTACGATCGATATTTTCAGCTGGTGCAAATGTACCGTCTGGCTTACCGTGTACTGCTTCTTTATCTACTAAATATTGAACTGATTCTTGTGCCCATGCTGGTACGTCAGAGAATTTAGGCTTCTGTTCAATTGCACTCGCATCAATTTCAAACTGTACTTGATATTTATGATCATATTTAATTGCTGGAATTAATATATGCATTTGCATATTATGTTTTTTCGAAAACTCATCAATTTCAAATTGAACAACTTTCGTACCGTTATTCGCTTTATCTTCGGAAATTACTTTTACATCATGGAATGTCCCTACTTTATTCTTATCTTCTACTCTAAGATACTGGAAATAGCTACTATCTTGAACTGTTAACGTAACGATTTTTTTATCACCTTGAATGGTTACTTTTGCATTTTTTAAATATGTAGACGCAACAGATGTATCATTCGTTTGATCTTTATAAGTCTTTAAAATAACGTCATACGTGCCATCTGCTAGTTTACTATTTGCTTTCATTTCAACCGCTGCTTCAGCTTTCGCGATTGGTGCCATAATACCGCTAAATGGAACTACTAACGTTGCTGCTATAACAAATGCATTTACATGTTTTTTCTTAATCATTATCAATATGACATCTCCCTTTATATGAATATACCCAACATAACTATCACATTGATAATGATTATCAATGTCAAACAAAAATAATACTATTATTTCCTACATAAGTACGCTTTCCGCTCATTTTTAAAAAGTAAATAATGCGCCGTATGAACTTTCCGTTCTAAATAATCGATAGAGTACGAGCTTGATGGATCCACTAAATCACCTATCGCTCCTGAAAGATGATCAATGACTTGCTGCAGTATTTCTAAGTTTTTCTTCTCACTTTCCGCGTTCATTTCATCCATAATGTCACAAATAAGATATTGTACTCGTCGCAAACGTAATTCCTTCTGCTCCACGTATATCTCCTCCTTATTAGTCATATTACGGTTTAAATATATGGCACCCTAGCTTAACCAATGCTAAAAAATAGAAAGGCAACCATCTTCATAAAGATGGTTGCCTCTATTTTTAAACTTGTATCGCTTTCTCTCTCAAAGCTCTTCTCAGCAACTTGCCTGTCGTATTCTTCGGCAATTCTGCTAAAAACTCGATACTCATTGGTACTTTATATTTTGCTAAATGTAACGTACAGTAATGCATGAGTTCCTCTTCTGTTACGTTAGCCTGTTTCAGAACGACGTAAGCTCGTACTGCTTCTCCTAAGTTTTCATCAGGAACGCCGATTACAACAACTTCCGCTACTGATTCGTGCGTATATAATACTTCTTCTACTTCACGAGGATATACGTTATAACCGCCTACTAGGACGATATCTTTTTTACGATCAACGATATAGAAGTAACCTTCTTCATCCATTTTCGCCAAGTCACCTGTATATAGCCAGCCGTCTTTCAACGTCGCAGCTGTGTCTTCTGGTGCGTTATAATATCCTTTCATAACGTTCGGCCCGCGAACAATTAATTCACCGACTGCACCAACAGGTACTTCTTCCCCAAGCTCATTTACAATTTTATTTTCTACATGCCAAATATTTGTGCCAATCGATCCTGGTTTACGAGGACGATCTAGCGGATTGAAACAAGTAACTGGTGATGCTTCTGATAAACCGTATCCTTCTGAAACAATAACGTCAAAACGTTTTTCAAAGTTTTGCAGAAGAGCAACAGGCATTGACGCACCACCTGAAATACAAAGGCGAAGCGTCTTCACATCTTCTGCGCTTGCTTCTTCAAATAAATATAAATAATTGTACATTGTCGGTACACCAGCAAAAATCGTCGGTTCGTACGTACGACAAATACGGAATACTTCTTTCGGACTAAATTTCGGTAACATCAAAATCGTTGCTCCGTTCACAATCGGTGCATTTACCGCCACTGTTAAACAGAATACGTGGAACATCGGCAGTGCCGCAACGACGCGATCATCAGCCGTATATTGTAAATACGATGCCACATCACTCGCATTACTATATAAATTTTTATGAGTTAACATAGCACCTTTCGGTTTTCCAGTTGTGCCCGAAGTGTATAAAATAACCGCTACATCTTCTTCATCTAGTTCAGGACCTTCGTAAGTTAAATCTCCAGCCCCTATCATTCTGGTAAACGTTTTCATTTTTTCGGTTTCTGTATGGTTAAAATCTGATGAGGTTTCACATATGATGATGTTTTCTAATGAAGGAAGTCTTGTTGTAAGAGATTGTATAACAGGTAGAAGGACGTCGAGTACGATGATTGTTTTTACATCTCCATTTTGTAAAATGTAATGCATTTCGTCTGCTGTATAAATTGGATTAACTGGAATAACAGTTGCTCCAGCTTTCATTGTTCCGTATAAACCGACCAAAAAATGTGGTGAATTTCCAACAACTAATGCGACATTGTCCCCTTTTCCAATGCCCATTGCTGCTAAATTGCTAGAAAACCTTGTGACCATTTTGTTTAATTGGTCATATGAGACCGACTGATCCATAAATATATAAGCCGGTTTATCCCCCTTCTTTTTCGCCGTTTCAGCCAAAGATTGAACGAGATTCACACAAACCCCACCTTTATAAAATTTAGAATATTTAAAAATTCTAAATTAATTATATTAAAAGAAAATTAAAGTGGCAAGTGTTATTCCATTAACTGCATATAAACAGATCACCTTCTCTTCATTTACTTTGGAAGGATAAGGGAATTTTATTTGCAAGTAATTTATGAAACTAGACCAAAAATCATTTTAGGATAATATGCACTCATCTTTTCTCTAAGTTTAGTAAGTTCCTCTTTATTTAACGTCGTATGCTCTCCAAACAAGTTGATCGCGTCCGCTCCATCTTCATGAAAATACACCGTAACATATAATGTCGGTAACCCTGTATTGTCTTCATCTATTGAAAAAACGACATCTGGTGTCTTATTAACAGTGCTGAATGTTTCATTTCTTTTCCACTTCTTATTTTGAAACATGTCTTGTATTTCCTGTATCTTTCGTCTGTTATCTGTATGCGTAAAATATATAACATTATCTTTCGCTGGTTTGCCAATAGATAAAGTGAAACTTTAATCAGTGGGGGTTTTCTTCATCCCCGACTGATTATTAGTTGAACCAATCGGACTTTTATGGGCAGTTGATCCCCCACCTAACTTCTTTGCTTTCGCTGAATTTTGAGGTGGGGATCTTACTGCCCATTAAAGTCGGATAAAAGTGTGCGACTTTGGGACGTTTCATCGTTACAAGCTGTCATTCCGATGACGAAGCTGAGCAATAATACAACGTACATTACCCTCTTCATTTCAATCCGCCTCCTTTTAAATATATATATTCCTTTATAAGGGGCAAATGTCTTGTGATTTTATGGTATATGAAATTATATCAGCGATTTTTCGAATATATCGACCGTAACTCGAAATATATCAGCGATTTTTAAAATATATCGACCGTAACTCGAAATATATCAGCGATTTTTAAAATATATCGACTTACCGACAAAACGCGACAATCTACGCAAAAAAAGAGGCTGCTCGTTACGACAGCCTCCCTTATTTTTAGAAGAACAAATGTAAGAAATCTTCTGTTGTAATATTACCGAAGTAGCGTGCGATATCTACGCCTTCTAAAGCTGTAGTGAATGCATCTTTATCGAATTGTACGCCTGTTAGACGTTCTTCAATATCATGCACATCTAGTGAACCGAAGAAGTCACCGTAAATTTTGCATTCTGTTACTGTTCCTTTTTTCACTTCAAGACGAACATCAACTTGTCCAACTGGGAAGCGGTGTGAATGTTGTAAGTTGAACTTCGGAGATTTTCCGTAGTTCCAATCCCAATTTTGGTAACGCTCTTCAGAAAGTTTATGGATTTCTTTCCAATCTTCTTCTGTTAATTCATACGTTGGAATTTCTGTTTCCCCTTCGAAAATTGTTTCTAGAAGAAGTTGTCTAAACTCTTCTGTCGTCATTTCTTCGTTTAGGAACTCTGTAATATTCGCAACGCGGCTACGGATTGATTTAATGCCTTTTGATTGGATTTTATCCATTTTTACTTTTAACGCTGATACGACGTGATCGATTTCAGAGTCAAATAGTAACGTACCATGACTGAACATACGACCTTTCGTTGAGAACTGCGCGTTACCTGAAATTTTTCTGCCTTCAGCTAAAATGTCGTTACGACCACTTAGTTCTGCATTTACCCCTAATTTACCAAGCGCTTTCGTTACAGGCTCTGTGAATTTTTTGAAGTTGCTGAAACTATCTCCATCATCTTTCGTAATAAAGCTGAAGTTTAAGTTTCCTAAATCATGATATACTGCGCCTCCGCCCGATAGACGACGAACAACATGAATACCTTTTTCTTTTACGTAATCTGCATTAATTTCTTCTACTGTGTTTTGGTTTTTACCAATGATAATGGAAGGTTCATTAATGTAGAAAAGTAAATATGTTTCGTTAATATCTAAATTCTTCACACAGTATTCTTCAATCGCTAAGTTTATTCTAGGATCTGTAATTCCTTTATTATCAATAAATAACATCGTATCACCTCATGAGTTCCATACGTAGCCACTATGCGCTAGCGTAATATGGCCACTGAAAATTTGTTTTGCTTCTGTTACTAAATCAGCTGGATTGCCTGTATGTGGTAAGTGCGTTAATAAAAGTTCTTTTACATTCGCATCTTTTGCAATACTTGCTACTTCTGTACTATTCATATGCCCTGCTTTTGCAGCCTCTTGATGTGCATACATATTACACTCACAAATGAAAAGATCAGCATCTTTTGTGAATGGAATAAATTCAGGAATATAACTTGAATCCGCACTGTATACTACAACATCATCGCCAGCTGTAATACGCATTGCAAAACATGTAACAGGATGAACAGTTTTTAAGAATGAAATCGAGAACGGTCCAATTTGAATTGTTTCTTCTGGATTGTACCCAATTCCTTTCGTATGTGGTTCATGCGTTAAAGAATGGAATCCATTCTCATCAAACGTATGACCGTAAATTGGTAGTTCCGGTAGTTGCCTTATTGTCGCGCTCGTAATTAATCTCGCATATTGCAATACCCCAATGTCTGCAACATGATCGTGATGGTAGTGCGACAGTACAACTGCATCTATATAAGACGGTGTTATATATTTTTGAAGCTGTGCTAGTACACCACTACCACAGTCTACAAGTAAACGAAAACCATCGTGTTCAAACAAATACCCCGACGTTGCTTCTCCCGCTTCTGGAAAGCCGCCCCAAAAGCCGACAACAGTCATTTTCATATGTATCCATCCTTTCTAAAACCGAGTAGAAATGTAGTTTTTACTTACACCCTACATTGTTAACTATAATCCATTTCCTAAACTTTTTCATTAATTTTCAACTTTGTTATAAAACAGTTGTTGACTTTCGTTATTTGTACTAATACAATGATAGTAAGAAATGGAAATGGAGGGATTGACATGATCGATCAACCAATGGAGTTTTTCAGAAATTTACCGACGAAAACTTGTGCGCACTGCGGGAAAGAAATTGATGAGCAGCACGAAGCATACCATAACAAATGTGATGACTGCGTTCACGAAGAATAGTAGTTTGTGAACATAAAAAAACCTAGCAGACATAGTCTACTAGGCTAATAACATCGTATCCTTCATCGTTGAACCTTTCACCAAGAGCTCCAGTTCAAACTCATACAATTCTTTTTTTCGATAATTTTTCGTATGGATTTTATCCATCATCAGGTCGACAACTTTTCGGGCCATCTCATCGATTGGCTGTTCAATTGTCGTAATACCTGGCTCTGTAATCTGTGATAAAATTTGATTATCAAAACCGATAACAGCGAGATCATCTGGAATACTCCAGTCATGGCGTTTCGCCTCTGAGATAATTCCAGCTGCTACCTCATCGCCTCCTGCCAAAATCGCGGTAGGATTTTTTTTGTCCTTTAATACTTCATGGAATATTCGTTTTCCATCCTCCCAAGAGAAAGCGTTTTCAAGAAAATCGATCGCTTCTACTTCGCGGCTCTTCTCTGTTATCGCACGTAAAAAGCCCATTTTTCGCTGTTGGCTAACGACTTTGGTTTCGTTACCACGGCAAAAAATAAGATTACGATACCCTTGTTCTAACACATGCTTAGCAGCTATGTATGCTCCTTGCGCATGATCAAACTTCACTGTTGGAACATTTGCTTCCTCAATATATTCATTACATAACACGATTGGACCGTGCTGTAAGTATGGCTCTACATCTTCCCATGAATTTTCTAGTGAACATAGAATAATCCCATCTACTTGTTTCGTAGATAATAATTGTAAATACTCCATCTCTTTTTCCGGTAAATATCTTGTTTGACAAATAATCAGTTTATATTTATGTTCAGAAGCAGCAATCTCGATTGCTTCAATAAATCTACTGAAGAAAGGATTTGTAATCCTTGGAACTAGCACCGCAATTGTTTCCGTCTTTTGTTTACGAAGCCTTCTCGCCGCAGAATTAGGAACGAAGCCTAAATGCTTCATTGCTAATTGAACCCTTTTTTTCTTCTCATCTGAAACATATGGATGATTATTAATCACCCTAGAAACCGTTGTCCTTGATAACCCCGCTAATTTCGCCACGTCCTCTATAGTCGACACGAAATTCTCCCCCTTTGCATGAAAACGTTTTCTTAAATTGATTATATAGTATATTATTGGAAACTGCAATATCGGTTGTTATGATTTTACTATATTAATATTATACATAGGGAAAAGTATGTTAATGGGAGGGGAAAACATACTGCTTTTAGAAGTTTACAGTAAGCATATTTATAAAAATTTGAAGGTGATATTTCATGAATCGGACAGATCGTTTATTAGCCATATTAATTGAATTACAAAGAAGACAAACTGTTACAGCAAAAAGCTTAGCTGAAAAATTCGAAACAAGTATAAGAACTATTTATCGAGACATGGATGCACTTAGTGAATCTGGCGTCCCACTTTTCGCCATGCCCGGCCACGGTTATTCATTAATGGATGGTTATTTCTTGCCCCCCATTCAGCTTACGCCTGAAGAGGCTGTTACTCTTTTACTAGGCGGTGATTATATCGAGAAAACTTTTACTTCTTCTTTTTCTGTACATGCACGATCAGCAAAAGAGAAACTTGAAATTGTTCTCCCTGCTGATCAACAAAAGAAAGCCCAGGAATTACGAGAAACTTTTCGTTTCCTTTCTCCTATATTTTCACATCATCAATCTGAACAAGAAAAACTAGAAAATCAACTTCTTCTATTGCAAGAATCTATTCAAAAAGAACAAGCTATCTCTTTTTCTTATCGGAAACCGAGAGAAACTACAAAAATAAAGCGGACCGTTCATCCTTATGGCTTAGTCAATATTTCAGGAATTTGGTACATCGTTGCCCACTGTTTACTTCGAAAACAAATACGCAATTTCCGCTTAGATCGTATGGATACATTACAGCAAGAACAAGAATTTTTCACAAAACCGAAAGACTTTTCTTTACAAAACTACAAGCCTGAAAGCAATCGTACTGTTACAATCCATTTATTGTTTCCATCTCATATTGCTCATAAAATTATTGAATCACGATATTTTTTTATAGATTCATATGAACATAAAGATAACGTTTTTCACGTCTTATTGAAATCAAGGAACATAGACGAAGTGTTTCAATGGGTATTGAGCTGGGGAAGCCAAGTGCAAGTACTTGAGCCAAAAATTCTTTCTGAGAAAATCCGTGATGAAGCAAAAAAAATGTTAAAACTTTAATTTCACTACTGACATAATGCTGTCAGTAGCCCTCCTTTATAGTAGGTATTAACAAATACATTTTTATAAAAAGGAGTTAACACTATGAAGAAATTTGAAGAATTAGCAACGTATTACATAGACGAATTAGAAAGGTACTCTATAGAACAATTTAGGATGAAGCCTTCTCATGAGGAATGGTCTCTCGGTCAAATGTATAATCACTTAATTTCAGCTACACGCATGCAGTTAGATGCAATCACGAAATGCAGAACTGAATTACCTTCTGTAACTAACAAGAAAACAGATATGGGAGAAAAGGTATATATGATGGGGGCTTTCCCGGACATAAAAATCAAATTACCAGATCATCCTGGATATACGCCTGAAAACCCAGCTAATAAAGAAGACGTACAGAAACAGCTTCTAGAATTAATTACAGTTGTTAAAGACATTGAGCCAACACTTTCTTCTATCCCTAGGGATTGTAAAGTCGAACATCCTGGGCTTGGTTACTTACATGCAGCAGAATGGTTCCAGCTTATTTTTATGCATTTTGCACATCATCTGCGCCAGAAAGAGCGATTAGAGAACGCAATTTCATAATTTCTCATAAAGGGAAAATGGAATCCTCCCACCAATATAGTGGGAGGAAGAATAAAATGTTTTAAAGATGGCTCAGATATTTACCTGGCCATCTTTTTAATCATGACTATTAAAATGGAACTATACAAAGTAAGCTACTAATTTGTAAGAACCCTCGTTGAAAAACTGAATTGAGACAATTATATACATTACTGAAAGTGAAAGTTCAAATAAAGTACTATTTTTATTTCTCAACAAAAAAACGTAGGGAATATAACAAATTACGAATATCACGTATTATAACAAATGGTACGACTAAAGAATAATTTTTATAAAGCCCACCATAATCATTCCCTCCTTTAATTCCTTAGACAAATATTCACACAAACTGTATTATACATTTCCATATAATTTATCTACACTTAAAAACATAATAACCTTATTTTTCAAACCTATTACAAGCTAAACTTTCTCAACAATTAATTACTAAAATACGATTTACAGCTATAAAACTATCACTTATCATTAAGGAGAATTTTACCATTTAAATAAAATACAGGTAAAATTCCCAAAAAAATAAATTGCACAAAGGGGATGGATTATGAAAAAGCTACATGCATTAACATTAACAATGGGGTTACTAGCTTCTACTGTAATTGTACCTACTGCTTCTCTGGCAAAAAGTGATGATTTACCTTACTTAAATGAAATCAAAAAAATGCAGCCCGATGTAAGTACACAAGAGCTAATATCTAGTATTAATGAATTAGCAAACAACACTGGGAATACAAAAGAAGCTGTTTCTGAACAGATTTATAAAGAGCTAAAAGCAGATGAAGAACAAGGCAAAAAAGAAGCAAGTAAAAAAATGAATACTTTAGGAGCTAGTGGTGGTACAGTTTCAGTAGGGAATAGCAATATGGGGGATTTCTTCTATACGGGTTCATACACTGCATACTTAAATCATGGACATGTTGGTATGTATTATAGTTCAAATACAATTGTTGAATCTGTACCAGGTGATGGCGTTCGTACAATTAGTACTACATCCCGTAAAGTAGATAAAGGAGATGCGGTAGTAAAATCCGTAAATACATCTTGGCAAAACAAAAATGATGCGGCATGGTGGGCAAAAGATCGTGTAGGTAAAGATTCATATTCTTATAATTTTGCTACAAATAGAAGTACAACCCATTATGGAGCTAAAAACTGTTCTAAATTAATTTGGTCGGCTTATCAACTTCATGGCGGACTAGATTTAGATAAAGATGGCGGTGCTGGTGTATATCCACGAGATGTTCGTGACGCAAAACAAACCTCAACAATTCGTAATATTTAATACTGAAGAAGAAGTGCAACAACTATAGTTGTTGCACTTCTTCTTATAAAAGGAGCTCATAACAGTGAAAAAAATAATCATTCTTATTTTAAGTGTAATTTTAATTGCAGCACTCATCTATTTTTTCTTCTTTAGAAACAGTACTGTAAATTCGATATCTGAAGAAGATATTGAAAAAAAGGATTTTTTAAAAGATAAACAAGCTGTCATATATCTCTCTTCTACCGCCGACCAAGATATGGATGGCAACGGGATTAGTTATGCGATATTCATCGATAAAAACGAAAAAGCACATGGATATAAAATGAATGGTTTAGAACTCGGCGGAATAGGTGTGTCTGATAACAAAAAAGAAATCGTACTAGAAAGTAAAGATAATATTAAATTTATTGGAGAAGATTTTAAAAATTATAAAATGAAATACCAACATACAGGAGATCAAAGGATATATTTAAAAAAACAAGACTTATTTGTTAACATTTACAATTCAGGCAGTAACTCCACTACTGGCAATTATGATTCAAATGTAATGTATGGTAATCAAAAGCAAATTCATAAAGGAAATATCCCTCATTATCTTATTAGTTCTGGCGTTAATACAGATGAAGTTTTAGTTTTAACTCAAGATATAGATAAAAATGAGCATAGTTTAAAAAAATTATTATTTAATGATTCAACTATGCATCTTGAAGATGTTACAACAATTAATCTTGATAAAAACATGTCGTATTCTAGTTACTCATCTATTTTAAGTGACTCAAATTTTTATTATACGATTTTAATTGAGAATGATAATTCAATTAAAGGAAAAGTATATTTATTACGCATTGATAAAAAATCATTAAAACAAGATTTAATTTTACTTTCTTCCGAGGAGAATTCCACAGCTTCCATACCATTTACAAAAAATAATTCCGCTTATCTACATAACAATGAATTATTTTTTATAAATGGACTAGGTGATGTCATAACTTTTAATACAGAAACAAATGCAGTCAATCTTAAATTCAAAATTGATTACCATGTAACCGATGGCGTTAGATATAATGAACAAACATATTTTGAAGACGATCAATTATATGTATTACGTTATAATGAAAAACAAGAACATAAATATTCTATAGAAACATACTCTCTAACAACCGGTAAAAAAATTAAAACTACTACAATCAAAGACATGGATCAAATTGTTACATCAGTTAAAGGTGGTAAATCCATTTACGCCTACGATTTTAAAATATTGCAACCAAATAAATAATAAGAAGCTCTGTTTTCAATAACAGAGCTTTTCATTTTAACTCCTCCCACTTCGTCCACATTTCTCTCCCATTTATACGGTACATATTATCCTCTCTGTCCATAAACCCCTGCACAATAAACTCGCGTCTAATCGTACAAAAATCGTCATGATATTGTTTGATGAATGCATTGATTTCTTTTTCCGTATACTGATTCTCCGCATTTAACTTGCTAATTAAATACTCTAACAATACTAGTTTTTTCTTCTTTTGACCTGGAATCGATTTTAGACGGTCCTCTTTATCGAAAAAATTACGAATGGTTGTATCTCTGAATTTCATTTCACTTTCAGTCATTTTGTTGTCCTCCATCGGTTTTTTCTTTATCATTTTTATTGATTTTTTTACTTAAAAAATCAATAAAGTAATACCCACTAATTAGCACATAGTAAACTACAAGTATTCCTAGTGCATCTCTCATACTTGTATATACTTCTTTATCAAACAATATAGGTGAAAGGGCGTAAACAAGAAAGATGATTAGCAGATTTAAGATAAAATAATAAGTAAGATTTCCTTTCATCATACCAGCCCCTCTACTCTATGTTTCTCTGTAAATTGTTGTAATTCCTATCCTTTTATTTAGCCTACACATGAAATATGGTGAAATTAAGAAAAAAAGGGATACAAAACAACCATTACATTATGAAGAAAATATTTTATCCACTTTAAGTACAGTTGTACACCTTTCTTACAACTGTATTTCTTTTTCATTTTTACTCCTCTCATCTACACTTCTCTTAATTTATTTATTACTTTTACGTCTGTAACTTTTTATTCAAATTAATAAATTCAGTATGGTAAATTATGTTATAATTTAATTATACATACTTTGGAGGGGAAATAGTGAAAAAAGCTATTATCGTATTCAGCATCCTATATCTTATTTTAACCGTACATACAGGAGCTGTTCTTTTAGGAAAAGAGGATTATAAAGGGACTATCAATACATTAAAGAAAACAAAGGAAACCGCTTCCTTTCAATCTGCAAAAGACGGTGTGATTTTATTAAAAGGAACATTAACTACCGCGCAACCTATTACAGAGGAAAAACTTCAAAATAAAGAATTTGCACTCCTTGAAATTAATACATATAAACGACGAAAAGCAAATTGGATAAACATTGATACTGAGCAGCATATTGCAAAGCAACTCTTACTAAACAATGAGACTCTTCCTGCATTAAAAGAAATCCGCTTCTCAATGGAACCAATTACACTGTCAGGCAAAGATATTTCTGCCGAAGACTATTCACTAAAAAAGGATGATACCCAATTAACAATTACAGGTAGAGGATACCGATACACCGGAATAGAAAACAAATCAGACGTTCTTATTTTTGGCATAAAAAAAGGAGATACACTTGAAGGTTATAGTGGCTCTGAAATTCTAATAGGAAAAACAAAAGAGGACATTGCCAGCAACATGAAACTATATACTTTTGCTGAAAAATATGGTCCATTTGTTTGGATTGTAGCTACAATTATTCTTATAAGTATTACTATATACTTCTTCCGTAAAAATAGAAAAACAAATGAAATTTCTCAGCCTATAAAGTGAAACTTTAATCAGTAGGTGTTTTGTTCAGCCCTCACTGATTATTAGCCCACACTAATCAGGCGTTTATTGGCAGTCTATCTCCCACCTAGCTTCTTTTCTCTAGCCAAATTTTGAGGTGGGAGTCTTACTGCCCACAAATAGCGGATAAAAAAAGACCAATAAAAAAGGCACCATTTCGGTACCTTTTTTATGTTCCTTATTTAAGCTTCAACCGATTGATTTTCAGCAATATTTCTAAATTGTCGTTTGTGCATCCAAGTTAATGAAGCGATTGTTCCAAGTGATAATACAACGATGAAGATCATGAGCATTCCAATGTTTTGCCACATGAAGTTAAAGTCTCCGCTTGATACGACTGCCTTCAATCCAGATACAGAGTATGTCATCGGTAACCAAGCATTGAATGGTTGTAAAAACTTCGGAATCAATTCTAGCGGGAATGTTCCGGCACTCGTTGTCAGCTGAATAATTAATGTGATGATGGCAATGAAACGTCCTGCATCACCGAATGCTGTTACTAAACATTGAATTAATGCGATAAACGCTAAACTTGTAACGATGCTAAAGAGTATGAAATACGGAATACTTTGTACTTCTACACCTAATCCGAATAGTAATATGATATCTGCTACTACAGCTTGAATAATACCGACTGATAGTAAAACGCCGAACTTACTAATAAACCAGCTAAACCCTGATTTTGGAACACCAACTGTGTCACGTAATGGATATACGATAGATAATAATAGTGCCCCAACGAATAAACCGAGTGATAAGAAATACGGTGTGAATCCAGTTCCGTAGTTTGGAACTTCCGCCATTTTCTCCGTCTTCACTTTTACAGGGCTTGCAAACATATCATACGTTTTATCGGTCCCTTTTACTTCACCAGTTTTTTCTGCTCCTTCGCCAAGTTTCTCAGCAAGTTCACCTGAACCGTCGTTTACTTTTACGAGACCATCTGTTACTTTTCCTGATCCGTCTGCTAGTTTATTTACGCCGTCGATTAGCTGGGTTGAGCCTGTTGACATTTTATTTAGACCACCATTTAGAGTACCTAAGCCAGTTGTTACTTGATTAGATCCATCTGCTAATTGATTTACGCCACCTGCCATTTGGTTTGCTCCTACAGATAATGTACCTAAACCACCAGTTACTTGGCTTGAGCCATCTGCCAATTTCGTTACACCTACAGATAGTGTCCCTAATCCGCCTGTTACTTGACTCGAGCCATCTGCTAATTGATTTACACCACCTGCCATTTGGTTTGCTCCTGCAGATAGTGCCCCTAATCCACCTGTTACTTGACTCGAGCCATCTGCTAATTGATTTACACCACCTGCCATTTGATTTGCTCCTGCAGATAATGTGTCTAAGCCACCTGTTACTTGACCCGAGCCATCTGCTAATTGATTTATCGCATCAATTAATTGACCGGATTCATTTTTAAATTTATTTGTACCTTCTTTAGCAGTATTTAACTTCGCACCAAACCCTTGAAATTTTTCAACAAACCCTTTTTGTGCACTGGATAATTGCTCAATACCAACGGTTAAGGATTTTAATTCTGTTGCATTCGGCAGTTTACTTGGTCCATCACCTGTTTTTTGATTTATTTCGCCTTTTATTTGTTTTACTTCTTCATTTAATTTATTTGTTCCACCTGCTACCCCAGCAGATTTTTGCTGAACTGTCGTTGTACTTTTTACGGCACTTGTTATGAATGGTTGTAACTGCTCTTGATATTCTTTTGGTAAACTTTCAATTTGCTTTTGTAAATTCGCTACATCTTGTACTGCATTTTTTGCATCTTCTGCTGTTGAGTGCGTAAGTTCATTTAATTGATCCACATTTTCCCCAGCTCCATCTATTTTCTCATTTACTGTATTCAATATAGAAGGACCTTTCGACTGCATTTCCTCTAAGCCCGCAGCAGATTTTTGTACGTTACTATTTAAATCTTGCAATCCCTTTTGAATTTCTTGAGACACTTTTTCTAATTGATTTTGTCCTTCAACAAGTTTCCCCATACCATTTGATAGATCAGTTGTTCCTTTTTGTAATTCACCGGATTTACTTACTAATTTATTCAAACCCCCAGTCACTTTCTCAGATCCATCATGCAATTCATCAATTCCTTTTTGCATTTCACCCGTTTTGCTATTTAACGTATTTAAACCTGCTGTTACTTTTCCTGACCCATCTACTAATTTTCCTATACCTGCTTGCATCTCACCTGTTTTACTATTTAGTGTATTTAAACCTGCTGTTACTTTTCCTGACCCATCTACTAATTTTCCTATACCTG
>NZ_JBVVXV010000013.1:0-175523 GCF_055902415.1 Bacillus sp. SSR7
ATGGAAGAGGGTCCCAAGGAAATAATGGGCACCAGCAAGAGAACAACGGAAGAGGGTCCCAAGGAAATAATGGGAATCAGGAAGGAAACAATGGAAGAGGGTCCCAAGGAAATAATGGGCACCAGCAAGAGAACAACGGAAGAGGATCGCAAGGGAATAATGGGAATCAGGAAGGAAACAACGGAAGAGGGTCCCAAGGAAATAATGGGCACCAGCAAGAGAACAACGGAAGAGGATCGCAAGGGAATAATGGGAATCAGGAAGGAAACAACGGAAGAGGATCGCAAGGGAATAATGGGAATCAGGAAGGAAACAATGGAAGAGGGTCCCAAGGGAATACTGGGCACCAGCAAGAGAACAAAGGAAGAGGGTCCCAAGGAAATAATGGGAATCAGGAAGGAAACAACGGAAGAGGATCGCAAGGGAATAATGGGAATCAGCAAGAGAATAATGGAAGAGGTTCTCAAGGGAATAGTGGACATAAGCAAGAAAACAATGGAAGAGGGTCGCAGTAAGGAAAGTTCTTACCACATAATATCGAGTAAAAGAAAAATGTATAGAATATTGAACAGAGGAGGGATTCTTTCCATCTGAAAAGATTTTTTAAATTTTTTAAAATGACGGACACAAAATCGTATATCCTTTCGAATTATATATATGGATATCATTAATATTTATGTAAAAGGGGAGAAAAAATATGAAAGAAATGTATGAAGAAATCACTGAAGTATTGAAGGTATTAGCACATCCTGTCCGTTTATCATTAGTAAAAATAATGGTTGCAAAAGGTCCTATTAACGTAACGACAATGTATGAAATGTTACAAATGCCTCAAAGTACAATTAGTCAACATTTATCTAAACTAAAAGCTACTAAAGTCGTTACAGGTACTCGAAAAGGGTTAGAAATTTATTATGAAGTAACGGATAATCGTACAAAAGCGATATTATTAAGCTTGGCTTAATGGATAATTGTTTAAACTTCAAAATGAAGTAAGAAAGACATTCAGCGACTATAATTTTCTTATTAACATCAGCCGTGCTTTGTTGTTAATTTGTTTCATATACTTCTTTATTTGGGTCTTGCCGTATCACTATCAAGCTAATTCTTAAATGGACTATAAACATGAAAGTTTTTTATTAAGGTCTTTTTGTTAGCTTGATAGTGATGTGCCGTTCCCAACAGTATGCAAAGAAGTTGGTAGGTTTTTTAGTCATGTAATTTTTTTATTTGATGATCTTTTCCCCATTCGCATAATTCATCCATAATTTGTATTAAAGATTTCCCGTAGTCACTTATTGTGTACTCAACCTTTGGTGGTACTTCTTGATATACAGCACGATGGATAATCCCATCAGCCTCAAGTTGTCGAAGTTGTTGAGTCAGAACTTTTTGCGTAATGTTTGGGATTTCTCGCCGGATTTCATTTGTACGCATTTTTCCATCCATCAAAACACATAAAATATGAACTTTCCATTTTCCGCCGATTACATCGAGTGTCGTTGCAATTGGGCAGTTATCATTTTGATTCATATTACACCTCCAAAGGTACCTCAAGGTTCCTATAGCACCTGAAAGTACGTACTTTTCAATTATATGTAATGCATTCATACTAATATGTAAAGGATTGATTCATTTATAAAGGGGATGGAAAATGATGAGAACACTTGTAATTGTAGCACACCCTCATATTGAAAAATCAAAAATTAATAAAAGATGGATAGAAGAACTTGAGAAACATTCAGATGAAATTACGGTGCATGAATTATATAAAGTGGCACCAAACTGGGAGTTTAATATTGAAGAAGAGCAAAAGTTACTAGTAGAACATGACAGATATATATTTCAATTCCCGCTATACTGGTACAGCACACCGCCATTATTAAAAAAATGGTTTGACGATGTATTAACATATGGATTTGCGTACGGATCAAAAGGGGATAAAGTGAAGGGAAAAGAGTTTGGTGTAGCTATTTCTATAGGTGGATTAGAAAACGATTATGAAAATAGCGGAATTACGATGGATGAGTTGACGAAACCATTCCAAGCTACATGTCTATATACAGGTATGGAATTTATACCTTCATTTTATTTATATGGTGCAGAATACAAACTAAGTGATGAAGAGATTAATAAAAGTGCACCTGAGTATGTGCAATATGTAATGAACAAGAAGTATTCTAATATATAATAAAAAATAGCCATTTACTTGTGAAGTAAATGGCTATTTTTTATTCTTATTATATTCACTAAGTGTAATCTTTAGTAAATTAATAGTTAATCTGGTAAAATAAAAACCCTAACATATATAAAGGGGAGTTTTACTTGAGAACGATGCAAAAATTATTACAAAAAAGAGCAATGCAATCACCAAATTTGGAAGCGCTTGTAGGCGGAGGGAAAAGATATTCGTTTCAGCAGTATAATGAACGAGTAAATCAGCTTGCACATTATTTGTTACGTAATGGTGTGCAAAGAGGAGATCGTATAGGAATACTATGCAAAAATAATCATCCGTTTCCAAGCGTTATGATGGCAAGTTTAAAAATTGGGGCTGTATGTATTCCGCTAAACCATCAGCTTACTGTGTATGAATTAGAAACAATTGTAAAAGAAGCGAGATTAAAAGTGTTAGTGATTGATGAAGAATTTAGTGAAGTGTTATTAAAGGTAGGTGCTGTTAAAGAAATTCCTTATGTAATTCAAATGACAAAAGAAGGCTTTGGTTCATTTGAATTAGAGTTGCAAAAACAGCCAACGACAGAACCGAACGTAGAAGTTCAGGAAGAAGATGATGCCATTTACTTATTTACTTCCGGAACGACTGGACAGGCAAAAGCATGCGTAATCGGACATAAAAACTTACATCATTATTTTGCTGAGATTGCAGGACAAAGAGAAATTCCAGCAGGTGAGCGCTTTTTATCCGTGCATCCATTATTTCATATGAGTGGCGTGCTTTCTATTTTAAATTGTATTTATCATGGTGTTACGATGATTTTCTTAGCTGATTCGAATCCTACTCTTATTTGGGATAAGATTGAAGACGAGAAAATTACTACGATGCTTGCATTCCCGGCTGTTTATAGCTATATGCTTGATGAACTAAATAAAAAAGAACGTAACATTTCAACCTTTAAAGTAGCACAAAGCGGTGGAACAAAAGTGCCAGAAACGCTCATTCAAAAATATATGGAAAAAGGAATCTATATGGTGCAAGGCTATGGTAGTACAGAAGGTTGGGTTGTAACTTCATGGCATCCAATGATGGGAAAAGAAAAGATGTCTTCTGTAGGAAAAGCCTTGAAAAATGTAGAGGTGAAAATTGTTCATCCAGAAACAGGCGATGAACTAAAAACAAATGAAGTTGGAGAGATTCATGTAAGAAGTCCATACATGTTTAAAGGGTATTGGAATAATGAAAAGGCGACAAAGAAGGTAGTAAAAGATAATTGGTTTAACATGGGTGATGCTGGCATGATAGATGACGACGGATTCCTGCATATTATGGGAAGATATAAAGACGTTATTATACGTGGTGGTGACAATGTATATCCAGACCAAGTAGAAGATGTTATTCATGAAATACATGGTGTTTTAGAAGTTGCAGTAGTTGGGGTTCCAGATGACTTTTGGGGAGAGGTTCCGACAGCGTATATTGTAAAAGATATGCAAACGTCTTTAATGGAAGAAGAAATTATACAGCATTGTAAAGAAAAACTGGCAAGTTATAAAATACCAGAAGTTGTATTTATGGACAAATTACCGAAAAATGCTTTAGGAAAAGTGTTGAAGAGGGAATTAAGAGAAGATGTACTTGTAAAATAAAAAGCGATTAGATGATGAGGAATCCGGTTATGTATAAAGCATAACTGGATTTTTTGTTTATAGTTCTGTCGATGGATATTGTGAAAATTTAAAAATTTTTGTGTTTTTTTAGTGTAATATTGAAAATAAAGGGAGTTAACCAATTTCAGTACAAGGTGGAGAGAATATGTCTATAAAATTAGAAACTGAGCATTTATGTATAGAACCTTTTACCAATGATGACGTGTTTAGAATTAAAGAGTTAGCTAATGATAAGGAATTATCTAATATTCTTGGGCTTCCACACCCATATAAATTAGAGTTCGCGCAAGATTGGGTTGATATGCAACCAGAACTTATAAGGAAAGGAATCGAATATCCTTTAGGAATTGTCTCTAAAGAATCAAGAGAGATTGTAGGTACAATTACATTAAGAATTGACAAGGGTAACAATAGAGGTGAACTTGGTTATTGGATTGGTAAGAATTATTGGGGAAAGGGTTTTGCAACTGAGGCTGTAAACAGGATGATTCATTTTGGCTTTATCGAATTAGGTTTAAATAAAATTTGGGCATCTGCCATTTCTAGAAACCAATCATCGATTAAGGTGTTAGAGAAGTCGGGCTTACGTAAAGAAGGCACATTAAGACAAAATAGACTGTTATTAAATACATATGAAGATGTTGATGTGTATGGAATATTAAAGACAGAATACAACGTTTTAAATTACAGATAAGTTTGGTAGTGTGATAACAAAAGGAAACCCTTTGGAACAGGGTTTCCTTTTGTATTTTAATAGAACCATGTTTATCAAAAACATAATAATTTACTAGATTTTGTATTTTGTGTAAGATAATAAAGAATATTCGAACATTAATCAAGGGAAGAGATATAAATGAAGCTGCCGCTATTACAGATAGAGACAGAGAGACTCATGGTCCGTCCGTTCCAAAATGATGATTATGAAAGTTGGTTAGATGGATTTAGTAAGAGGTTACCATCGCAGTATAAATATGACGATGGTTATCAAGTTATGGCATCAGCAACAAAAGAATGGTTCACAGAATGGATAAGAGGCTTTGATGAAGCAGCACATCGAGATGAGATGTACGTATTAGGTATTTTTCGTAAAGAAGACGGAGCTAATATTGGTAAGTTAGAGCTTATAAAAATTTTACGTATGGACTATCAGTGGGCAATGATGGGCTACTCTATTCATAATCAATATTGGAAAAATGGATATGGGATAGAAAGTGTAAAAGCCGCGTTACCGTTATTTTTTAATCGTCTTCATTTTCATAGAATCGAGTTACATATACGTGTTGATAATGAGCCATCAGTACGTCTTGCGGAAAGAACAGGTTTTTCTTTTGAATGCAAGAGAGAGGCGTTTTCTTTGGAGAAGGATAAGTGGGTGGATTTTCTTATTTATTTTAAAAATAAGGAGATGAATATATGAGAGTTCTAATTACAGGTGGAAATCGCGGATTAGGGTTACAGTTAGTAAAAGTATTTCATGAAAATGGGCATATCGTTTATCCGTTAGTTAGAACTGAGGTTGCGGTAACGCAATTGAAGCAAATGTTTAGTGGTAGATGTTTTCCTATATTAGCAGACTTATCGGCTGATGAGAGTACGGAGCGAATTAAAAACCAGCTTGAGGAATATACAGAGTATATGGATCTAGTTATAAATAACGCTGGCATTACTGGGAAGGAGACTGAGATTTTACATACAAATTCAGAAGAGTTAATGGATTTATTTAATATTCATTGTTTAGGTGTAATTCGAGTTGTAAAAGGTACATATGTGGCGTTAGCTAAATCGGATTATCCGAGAATCATAAATGTGTCCTCTCGATTAGGTTCATTGCATAAAATGGCGAACAAAGAGTTTCCACAAGGACAGTTCTCATATTCATATCGAATTGCTAAAGCTGCACAAAATATGTTAACACTCTGCTTACAACAAGAATTTGAGGATAAAGGAATTTGTGTAACTGCCATTCACCCAGGAAAATTAAAAACTGATATTGGTACCTTTGATGCGAATATGACTTCGGCTGAAGGAGCAAAAAATATATATGATTGGGTAATAGATTCAAATGAGGATATTTCAGGGAAGTTTATGGAGCCGGGGATAGGAGAATTAAAGTGGTGAAGTACGATCTTACAGTTGTTCAAAGTTTATTTGGTCCTTCTAAAAAAGTATTAAATGGCTTACCAAATGCAGTAACGATTGAAGAGATAGAAGAGAATGTTCTTTATGATGTACAAACTTATAAAGAAAAGATAAGTAGATTTGAAGAAGTTTGTTTTAATTGGGAGTTAAAAAGAGCGAGTATTGTATTAAACAAAAGGTTTAGTAGTTATAACTCAAGTGTGAAAGTGTTACTTGATGCCGGTTTTTCTTTGTATGCCGCAAAGATAGAAGTATGTAGAGAATTGAACAATGTAGAAGGACCTGAAAGACAATATACATATCGATCAATAGCAGAAGGAACGTTATCGGAAAAAGAATTTAAATATATTTGGGAACAATGTATATCGGGTTCAGGGAATCAAACTTCAATTTTAACTATTGATGAGCATTTTTATTCAGTGCAAACAGAGTTAGGTACGGGATGGGAAAAGTCATGTATTGTTTTTTATGATAAAACTGAGCCAATTGGTATGTCCATACCCCATATAGAAACTGGAACAGAAAGTGAAGGACGATTATTTTATTTTGGGGTAATGCCTTATTATCGCGGGAAAGGAATCTCTTCCCAACTGCACCTTCAATCTTTACATATGTTAAAGGAAATGGGCGCTACTTATTATATCGGAAGCACACATACTTCAAATGAAAAGATGCAGAGGATATTTTGGAGAAATAATTGTCCGTTGAAAACGGAGATAGAGCTGTATTGTAAAATTTTTAAAGAAGGTTAGGAGAAAAGAAAATGAAGACTATAAACATAGTTCATTATGATGCATTTACGAATAAACCAAATAAGGGAAATCCAGCAGGTATTGTATTAGAAGCAGATGGATTAACGGAAGAGGAAATGCAAATTATTGCTGAAAAAGTTGGATATAACGAAACAACTTTTGTTCTTTCCTCAGAAGTAGGAGATATAAGAATGCGCTATTTTACACCTGGTTTTGAAATGGATTTATGTGGTCATGGGACAGTTGCAACAATATTTGCTTTGCGTGAAAGAGGGTTATTAGAAGAGAAAAATAACCTTACGATTGAAACGAAGGCTGGGATTTTACCGATACAAATAGGTGTAAAAGAAAATGGAGAAGCCTTTATTAAAATGAGGCAGGCAGCACCTCAGTTTAAAGAATTTACAGGTTCAACAGAAGAATTAGCTCATAGTATCGGTTTAGAAGTAAATGATTTAGATGTAACTTTACCGATTGTATATGGAAGTACTGGTAATTGGACTGTAATTGTACCGATTAAAAATCTAGATGCGTGTGAGAGAATGAAACCTAACAATGAGGTGTTTCCATCGGTATTAAAAGAAATACCTAACGCTTCTATTCATCCAGTTTGTTTAGAAACTTATAACGAAAAGGTACATATGCATGGGCGTCATTTTTCATCAGCTTATGCTGGAACGATTGAAGACCCAGTGACAGGAACAGCTTCAGGTGTAATGGGCGCGTATTATGCGACGTATTTGGAAAAAGATCTTGACCATGAAACGGAGTTAATTGTTGAACAAGGACAGGAAATACATAAAGATGGTCGTGTAACGGTTTATGTAACAAAAGATGTAGAAAATGAGAATTTACAAATAGATATTGCGGGAACAGCAGTATATGTGAAAGAGTTTGAAGTTTTAATATAAAGTGAAACTTTAATCAGTGGGGGGGCATCCCCACTGATTATTAGTTGAACCAATCGGGCTTTTACTGGCAGTTGATCCCCCACCTAACTTCTCTGCTTCCGCTGAATTTTGAGGTGAGGGTCTTACTGCCTGTTAATGCGGGATAAAAAAGAAAGCCCGGCATACATCCGGACTTTCATTATCTGTTCAACACTTCAATATACGAAGCATCTCCAGTTGTTCTTAAAGCAGAGCGAAAATTGTTATTTTCTAGCGTTTTAGCGACTTGTTGTAACTGCTGTGCATCATCATGATGGATAAGTAAGCTGTCAGCACCGCTTTCTTCTATATGAATATGTTCGACGTTTCCAATGGCATCATGTACAGCTTTTAAAAATTCAGGTTTCATAATGTCCTCCTATATGTATGTAACGTTGTTGTTAGTATTTCCCTATTTTTGAAATATAAAAGTAAATGAATTTTTGTTATATTAAGATTTTTAGAGGGATTTACCATTTGTTTGTCAAATAATAGTAAAGTTGTCTTTTGAATTGAAGGGTGAGGGAATGGACATTTCAGTAATCGCTACACAACTAGTTAAGGAGAAAGTGATTTCACATTATCCAAATAGCGTAAAAGTGTTAAACGGAGGAACGACAAGTACTGTATATTTGTTGGAAGAAAAATACGTTGTAAAGCTAAATGAAGCAGAAGTAATACGT
Source organism: Bacillus sp. SSR7 (assembly GCF_055902415.1). Lineage (NCBI taxonomy): Bacteria > Bacillati > Bacillota > Bacilli > Caryophanales > Bacillaceae > Bacillus > Bacillus sp. SSR7. The sequence continues at coordinate 8,353 of NZ_JBVVXV010000013.1, forward strand.
GAAGAAGCTAATTTTCTCTCTTTTTATGAGGGGAATACGTTGTTTTCAAAGCTTTTGTATAAGGACCCTTTGCATACATATATTGTGTATTCTTTTCTTGAAGGTAGTACTTCTTACGAACAAGGAAATAAACGAATTACCCTTAGTACCCTAGTAAAAGAAGTTATTAATAAGTATGCAATAGTTTCACGTATAGATGGCTGGGGATGGAAAGAAAGCCCGGTTCAATCTTGGAATGAATTTTTAACGACAAATGTGATCGAAGCTCATAAAAATGTAAGATCGTACATAAGTGAGGAAGAGTATAGAAAAGTTCTTACGTTAGTAAATAGTCCAAGTAGGGGGACTGGAATAAATCAGCCATTTTTATTGCATGGTGATTTTGGATTTCATAATTTTATATTTCAAGGAAATATGCTACATGGTGTAATTGATCCCCTACCAGTGCTAGGAGATCCTATATACGATTTAATTTATGCGTTCTGTTCAACCCCGGAAGATTTAACGAAAGAAATGATTGATTATGCGATGAAACAATGTGTATTTCATAAAAAAGACCGTGATTTATATGAAGAAATAGTCATAGGATTATATTTGCGTATAGATACGTGTTTACGGCACCACCCGAAAGATTTAGAAGATTATTTAGCAGCTTGGCGTTATTGGATGGACGAGGTTGAGGCGACTTTATAGTACAAATATTTTTGGGGAGATAGTGAGATGAATGTTGCAGAAGCGAAAAAGGATTTAGCAATCAAAACGAAGAGAGGATTACCGATTATATTAGCTGGTGTTTTATTTTGGATAGTTATGAGTATAACGGGCTTTGTTCTTTCTGAAAAACAAGTGGTGTGGGTATATTTAATCGGTATGGGATGTGTGTTTCCTTTCGGCTTAATGATAGCTGCTATATTGAAAATTGATATGTTTGCGAAAGGAAATCCATTAGGGATTTTGGCAGGATTAATTGGTGGGATAAATGTACTGAATATTCCGCTTGTATTACTTGCCTATTTTCAATTTCCAGAATGGTTACCTTTTGTAGTAGCAATGTTAATAGGTGTTCATTTTATCCCGTACGTATGGATTTATGAAAGCAAAAGTTATGGTTTATTATCAGTAGGGACTGTATTCGTAACGTCAGTTTGCGGGATTCTTTTTGCGGAAAAAGGATTTACGGTGATTCCATTATCGGTTACAGCTGTTTATTTACTTACTTTTATCAGTTTATTAATTGAAAATAAAAAAGCAGAACATTATCAAAAAAAATCAGCTTAATAAAAATATAGGGATAGGGGGAATTATGATGAAAAATTACGTTTGTACAACATGTGGTGTACAGTATGCAGCGGGTGTAGAAGAACCGGTGAGTTGTCATATTTGTGATGAAGAAAGGCAATATGTGAATCCGAAAGGGCAGTCTTGGACGACTTTAGAAAACTTGCAAATAAGTGATACATATAAAAATGAAATAATTGAAGAAGAAAACGGGCTTTATAGTATTACGACAAAACCAGGGTTTGCGATCGGTCAAACAGCATTTGTAGTGAAAACAGAATCATATCGTTTACTATGGGACTGCATTACTTATTTAGATGAAATGACAATTGCGAAAATAAAAGAGATTGGCGGATTAGATGCAATTGCCTTGTCTCATCCTCATTATTATTCAACGCAAGTAGAATGGGCAGAGACATTTGATGTACCAATTTATATACACGAAGATGATAAAGAGTGGGTGATGCGCCCGAGTAGTCGTATTATTTATTGGTCTGGTGAGTCTTTACAATTAGCTGATGGATTGGTCATTCATCGTTTAGGAGGTCATTTTAAAGGTGGATCTGTCTTACATTGGGAAGAAGGTAATGATGGGAAAGGAATTTTGTTAACAGGTGATATTATTCAAGTTGTAGCAGATGAGCGGTGGGTAAGCTTCATGTACAGCTATCCAAACTTAATTCCATTACCAACGAGAAAAGTGGAAGAAATGGTGAATCGAGTGAAGCTGTTACAGTTTAATCGTTTATACAATGCTTTTCATCGAGTAGTAAAAGAAAATGCAAATGAGGCAGTGGAACGTTCTGCTGAAAGATATATAAAAGCAATAGAAGGAAAGTTGTTTCATACGTAAAAGGAGAGTAGCTTAATGAAAACGTTAGTATGCTTTGGAGATAGTATTACAGCTGATGAAACATTTTTTGATGGAACGCCGAGATTAACACCACGTTTGCAAGAGATGTTTCCGAACTGGAAAGTAGAGAATGCAGGTGTTCCAGGGGATAATACATTCGATGCGTTAAACAGGATTGAAGAAGATGTAATTTCATATAAACCAGATTTCGTAACAGTTTTTCTTGGGACGAATGATGCAGTTTCTTTTTCTCAAGTGTCATTACAAGCATATAAAGAAAACTTAGAGAAGATTGTGAACCAAGTTTCATCAGATAAAGTACTACTGATTAGTCCTGCCCCAGTTGATGAAGAAAGACAGCATAATAGAACAAATGAAGTACTCGGTCAGTATGCAGACGTGGTAGAGGAAGTGGCGAAAGAAACAGGAAGCTATTTTCTAAATTTGTATGCTGAAATGATTCAAGAACGGAATTATAAAAGGTTTGTAGAAAATGATGAAAAAGATGGATTACACTTTGGACCAGAAGGCTATAAGTATGTAGCGAAGTTAATTGGTGAAAAGTTAAAAGGGATTTTATAAAAAAGCAAAGCGATATCGCTTTGCTTTTCATTGTTTTTAATAGCTCAATCTAGAAATGCTTGTTGCAATGCTTTCAGTCCATCACTGTAAATGCCATGAAATAGGTTTATTGCCTCTTCATCACTAACTTCAACAGGAGTGAACGTACCAGACCACTCTACTACCGATGTGTTACTTTCAGTACCTTCTTTCACCTGGATTGTAGATAGATAATTAGTGACTGGGAACGGTGCATTCATGATTGAATACGTGTAGTATCGTTCTTTATCATTGAATACTTCTAATCGTTCTATAATCGTGTCACCATCTGGATTAGCTAGGTGACGTACACGACCGCCTTCCGTTAATTTACTGCTAGGTATATAAGGTAACCAGTCTGGAAGGGAGTTGAAACCTCCGATTAATTGCCATACTTGTTCAGGTGAACCGAAAATTTCCATAGATGTAGTAGTGTGTGCCATATTCATTATGCTCCTTTTCATTCCGGTATTTACGGGTAAATAATCAGTGGGGGATGCTCCCACTGATTAAAGTTTCATTATTATTTTACGTTGATTGGTAGTGGTGCATTAGATGCTACTAGTTTTTGTTCGCGCATTTCTTCCCAGAATGCTGCTGGAATTACTGTATTTAAGGCGTTTTGGTCTTCTACAATTCGTTCCGGTTTACTTGCACCAGGAACAACGGCAGCAACTGCTGGATTTGCTAATGAAAATTGTAATGCAGCAGCTTTGATGCTAATTACGTGACGATCTGCAAGAGCTTTGATTTTCTCAACTTTTGCAATAATTTCCGGTGATGCTTTTTGATATTCGAAGTGAGCACCTCCAGCAAGAATACCTGAGCTATATGGGCCACCAACAACAATATCCATATTATGCTTAACAGCTGCGGGCATTACTCGTTGCAAGGCACGCTCGTGATCTAATAATGAATAACGACCAGCTAATAGGGATATATTTGGCTTCGCTTCTTCTAAATCAAGCATAAGTTCAATTGATTCTACTTTGTTTACTCCAAGCCCCCAGCCTTTAATTACACCTTCTTCACGTAAACGTGTTAGTGCACGGAATGCTCCTGTTCGAGCTGTTTCAAATTGTGAAATCCACTCATCACCATAAAAGTCTTGTGCTAAATCATGAATGAAAACAAAGTCTAGACGATCTGTTTTTAAACGTTTCAAACTTTGCTCGATAGAACGAAGTGTTGCATCTGCGCTATAATCATTGATCATTTTATTTTTACGGCCAAATTCGAAAAGTCCGCCTTTTTCACCTAAATCACGTGCAGATGGATCTTCTAGTTCATCTGAAATCGTTCGACCTACTTTCGTACTTAAAAAGTAATCATCACGATTTCTTTTTGACAGTGCTTCACCAAGACGAATTTCCGCTAAGCCAGATCCATAAAGTGGAGCTGTATCAAAGTAACGAACGCCATTCTCCCAAGCCGCATCCACTGTAGCGATTGCTTCTTCTTCTGGAATATTACGATACATATTTCCTAGTGGTGCTGTACCAAAACCGATTTTTTCTTTTAGTAATTTACTCATTATACATATCCTCCTAAAATATATTTGAAAATTAATTAATGATTGTGAAAATCCATATATGTCATTTCGTCGTCTGACAAAAGGCATGATAAAAGTATATAAACAGTTAAAAAAGTACGTTACCACTAAAAGATAACATGGGTAATTTCTAACACTGCATGACTCACTCAACTCTTACAAATGCTATTATGAAATGTATTTTACATAATGAAAAGTACGTACTTTAAAGTAATATAGATACTAAAAAGTAATACAGGTACTTTTTAGTGCCGTACTACTCATCTGCTGTTTACGTATGCTATTATGAAACATGTTTAATACAATAAAAAGTACGTACTTTAAGGTGCTATAGATACTTAAAAGTAATATTTAAATCTTTAGCTTAATTGCCTTATAACATTATTAAAGGAGATTTTCATATGAAAACATACAATATTCCTGTAGAGGCGACTTTAGAGGTTATCGGTGGAAAGTGGAAAGTAGTAATCCTTTGTCATTTAAAGAAAGACAAAAAGAGAACGTGCGAATTAAAACAATTAATGTCTGGTATTACACAAAAGATGTTAACGCAGCAATTACGTGAATTAGAAGAAGACGGTGTAATCGAGAGAAAAGTGTATAACCAAGTGCCGCCAAAAGTAGAGTATTCGTTAACGGAATACGGTCATTCTTTAGATGCTATACTCGATTCTCTTTGTAACTGGGGAGAACATCATCTTGAAAAGAATGGCAACACGTCTATGCTCATTACAGCAGAATAAACAAGAAAAAAACGAACGGGAATACGTTCGTTTTTCTTTTTGTATATAGGAATATTTTTAAACGGCATAATTACTTTTTGGTAATATAGGTACTTTTTTGTGCTGTAGGAACTAAAATGTGCCGTATAGAAAATTATTTGTTTTTACGTAACAATAGAGAAGAAATTTAGAAAAAAGGAGGGAGATCGCGTGAAACAATACAATATACCGATAGAAGCAACTTTAGAAATTATCGGGGGAAAGTGGAAAGTCGTCATTTTATGTCACTTAACGAAAGGAACGAAGCGAACGAGCGAGTTGCAGCGTCTAATTCCTGAAATTTCTGTTAGAATGTTGACGCAACAATTACGTGAGCTAGAAGATGATGGTGTGATTACACGTGAAATCTATAAAGAAATTCCACCCCGAGTAGAATACTCCTTAACTGATTATGGGTGGTCTTTGCAAAATGTATTAAATCAATTGACCGTATGGGGAGAACGATGCATAGATAGAAAAAATAGTAAAGTTAAGTGAAATGAAATCTCTATATGTAATATTGAAAACACCACCTAATGACGAGGTGGTGATTTTTTTAGTATAAAAATTTAGAAAGTAAGGATCTATACGATATTAACAACTGTTTTAGCCGTGATGAATAATGGATTAAAGTTTTCATAGGTACTTAAAAGTGCCTTCATCACTTTAAAGTACGTACTATGCTTCATAATATAACCGTTTTATAATGACACTCGTAGCAAGAGGTCATAACGGTTTTAAGCTATGTTCAAAAAGACTTATTAACTAGTATAGTTTTTTGTTCAATTTCTTTAGTAGGAGATGTTTATATGGTTGAAGAACTTTTTTATAAAAAAATACTTAAAAATCTTTTTTCAGATCCAGTTCAAATTACACTTTGGAATGGAGAAACAATACAATATGGAGAAGGGGAACCTCAATTTCATGTAACGTTCCATAAGCCTCTTTCAAAAAAAGAGATTGCTAAGGATCCTTCTATCGCATTCGGTGAAGCATATATGAATGGAGATCTTGAAATAGAGGGTAATCTTGAAAAAACAATTCAATCTATTTATAAAAGGCAGGATAGCTTTTTAGGTGATAGTAAGTTGCAATATTTCAAAAGTAAATGGAATTTCTCAAAACAAAAAAATAAAGATGATATTGCTCATCATTACGATATTGGGAACGATTTCTATAAATTGTGGCTTGATGAAACAATGACATATTCTTGTGCGTATTTCCAAAATGAGCAAGATTCTTTAACGACAGCTCAGCATAATAAAGTGAATCATATTTTGAAAAAGTTGAACCTTCAAAAAGGTGATACATTATTAGATATTGGTTGCGGGTGGGGTGAACTCATTACAGCTGCCGCTAAACAGTACGGTGTGAAAGCGATGGGAGTAACGTTAAGTGAGGAACAATATGCTAAGACTTCCGAGCGAATTAAACAAGAGGGGCTTACGGATTTAGTTGAAGTATCTTTACTTGATTACCGCGATATTAAGAATCGTAAATTTGATAAAATTGTTAGTGTAGGTATGATTGAACATGTAGGAAAAGACAACATTACGCAATACTTTGAAACAGTGAACACACTACTAAATGATGGGGGAATTTCTCTACTTCATTGTATTACTTCTCCGGCCAATGGTGGTGCTACGAATGGTTGGATTGAAAAATATATATTCCCTGGCGGATATGTTCCTGCTGTTAACGAATTAATCACGAACATGACAAACGAACAATTTTTCATTGTTGATGTGGAAAGCTTACGTAGACATTACGGGAAAACATTACAACATTGGGCTCGGAATTTTGAAAACGTACTGGAGGAAGTTCGCAAAACGAAAGATGAGCGATTCATTCGTATGTGGCGCTTATATTTAAATGCATGTGCAGCTTCGTTCTTTACAGGTAATATTGATCTACATCAATTTGTATTTACAAAAGGTATTAACGATACAATTCCGATGACACGTTCTTATATGTATGAATAAGAGTATGTAACCAAGTAGCTATCTACTAGTCATCGAATGTAAATAAAACTGATGGTAGGACATAAGTCTATAACGTAAAGTCGAGATGTGAATTAGAAAATGATTTCCATCTCGACTTTTTTGATATATAATTTTAAAACTAAAACTATATACTTTTGATAATGAAAATATATAATAAGTATAGAAACAAAAATATATGAGCAAGGAAGTTGAAGAACATGACATTAACAATGGGCTTTATTGGATTTGGAAAATCAGCTAACCGCTATCACTTACCTTATGTAAACACACGTAATAATATAAAAATAAAAACGATTTTTGTACGTCAAATAAATGAAGAATTAGCAGCTCCATATGAGGAAAAAGGTGTTAGTTTCACTACTAATTTGGACGAATTGTTGAATGATAAAGACATTCAAGTGGTGACGGTCTGTACGCCAGCACATACGCATTACGAATTAGCGAAAAAAGTTATACTTGCTGGAAAATCAGTTATCGTTGAAAAACCATTTTGCGATACAGTAGAACATGCGAAAGAATTGTTAGCTTTAGGGCGAGAAAAAGGTGTAGTAGTTATGCCGTATCAAAACCGCCGTTTTGATGGTGATTTTTTAGCGGTGAAGCAAGTTGTGGAACAAGGATTCCTTGGTGATATTGTCGAGATTGAATCACATATTGATTATTTCCGTCCGGGTTCAATCACTCGCGAAGGTCCGAAAGAAGAAGGTTCATTTTATAGTTTAGGTATTCATACGATGGACCGTATGATTTCACTATTTGGCCGTCCAGATACGGTGACATACGATATTCGTAATAATGAAGTGGAAGGTGCGGTTGATAATTATTTTGATGTTGGACTACATTACGGAAATAGGCTGAAAATTAAACTGAAAACGAACCATGTTGTAGCAAAAGATTATCCACGCTTTATCGTTCATGGAACAAATGGATCGTTTATTAAATACGGTGAAGATCAGCAGGAAAATGATCTGAAAGCGAGTATCATGCCTGAGAGTGCAGGATTTGGTGAAGATTCACCGATGTACTATGGAATTGCGAAATATCGCAATGCAAACGGTGATTGGATTGAAAAACAAATTAAAACGCCGCTTGGTGATTACGGTCGTTTTTATGATGCAGCGTATGAAACAATCGTAAATGGTGCACCAAAGCTTGTGAAAGACGAAGAAGCGGTAACGAATATTGAAATCTTAGAAAACGGATTTGCTGCGCCATCACCTTCCGTTTACAAACTTGAGGCTTTACATTTGAATGAATAGAAGAGGGAATTCAGCATAAAGGAGGTATGGAAATGGCAAGCGGATCCACACAAGTAAAATACCTCGGCATTTATCAAAAAATGAAACAGCAAATTTTAGACGGCGAATATAAGATTAACGAAAAAATTCCAAGTAGCCCCGTCCTTGCTGAAGAATTTGATGTTTCTGTCCTTACTATAAAAAAAGCGCTGGATCTGTTAGTGAGAGACGGCTACATCATTCGCCGGCGCGGAAGTGGAACGGTCGTTCAAGATTGGCGTCAGCAAGAAAAGGCGCGAATGATTCAAACTTTAACAGGTACGAAAGCTGTTTATGGCAGTGAGGTAGAAAGTAAAATTATTGAGTTTACGATTGTCGGTGCCGATGAAGTCATTGCTGAAAAATTGGGTATTTCAGTAGGGGATTTTGTATATAAAATCATTCGCCTCCGTATCATTCACAGTATTCCAACGATTATGGAGCATACATGGATGCCGATTTCGGTCATTCCAGGTGTTGATGTTTCTGTTTTAGAGGAATCAATCTACTCCCACATTCAAAATAAACTAGGTCTTCAAGTGGGAACATCCGTTGTTAGGGTTAAAGGAATTCGCCCGGATGATAAAGAAAAGCAGTTTATGAACTTAACAAATCAAGATTTCCTAATGAGAGTGGAACAGGTGGCCTACTTAACGGATGGACGCACTTTTGAATACTCTTACGCCGATCACTTGCCGGAAACCTTTGAATTCGAAACAGTTATTACTGCAAAAAGTTATAAAGAGGTATAAAAAATAGGTTGGGGCACGTATTGCCTCAACTTATTTTTGTGTCTTCAATAACGCTATGGGGAAATGCACATAAAAAAATGATTAATTACTCCAAGACTTAACATTTGATTAATTGAACTGTAAGGTTTAAAATTACAGTAAGATTTTTAGAAGTGAGTTGTCATCGTCTGTAAAATGTAGTTTCAACAAATGTATAGAAGAAGCATTTTAAAAGAAATGAATAATAGAGATAAATGAAACATTGCCGAATAAATAACATTACGTGAATTTGATTCTGAACTGTAATTTTTTTTAATACATTTAAATGACCGATATTTAAAATTGAAGTTTCATAAAGAATATTAAAGGAGTGAGTGAAATATGGTGGTTTTATATACAACAGCAAGCTGCGGTTCATGCCGAAAAGCGAAAGCATGGCTGGAGGAGAATCAAATTGATTATACTGAAAAAAATATCGTATCCCATTCTATGACAGTGGATGAACTTAAATCCATTCTTCGTTTAACGGAAGAGGGTGCTACTGAAATTATTTCAACTAGATCCAAAACTTTTCAAGACTTAAATATAAATATAGATGAGCTTTCGCTGAATGAATTTTATAAATTAATAATTGAGCATCCGCTAATGTTGCGTCGCCCAATTATGCTGGATGAGAAAAGATTACAGATTGGTTTTAATGACGAAGAAATTCGTAAATTTTTACCACGTAGCGTTCGAACATTTTTAAATATTGAACTGCAAAAGTTGGCTAATTAACAAGTAATATTTTTTAAGAAAAGTTTTTTGAAAGGAGGAAGCAGAAGATGATTGAAGTATGTGTTACAGTCAATTATAACGATAGAAATTATCAAACAAATGTTATTGTAAGTAAAGGTACGATATGGACAAAAATTAAACAATTGGCAGAAGAACAAGTCAAAAAGCAGTGGGGCTTTTAAATTGGATTATTTAAAAAGTGAAGTTACAAGTTAGAGGCTTTAACTAAATCCAAGACTTTTCAGGACTTAAATATAGATAAGAAATTTGTTTGAAAGGAGGAAGCAGGAAATGATAGAAGTATGTGTTACAGTCAATTATAACGATAGAAATTATCAAACAAATGTTATTGTAAGCAAAGATACGATATGGACAAAAATTAAACAGTTGGCAGAAGAGCAAGTGAAGAAACAATGGAGTCTTTAAATGTATGTTTAACTTAAAAAGCTAAAGGGAGTTATGGAATCTATTTCTTTATGCTAAGAGTGGTTCTTATATTTTAACGTTTGACTAACCTATCTGTAATATTTATGGCTACAGTATGTTAATATAGGAGAAATAATATTTTTGATCGTAGGAGGAAAATAATGAGCAGCGACTTTACCTTGGCCATACACAGTTTAACTTATTTAGCTTTACAGCCAGACCGGATGTCAACAAGTAACGCTATTTCAGAAAGTGCAGGTGTTCACCCAGTACGCATTCGCAAAGTGCTAAGTTTGTTAAAAAAACATAAGTTTATACAATCGAAAGAGGGGACTGGTGGCGGTTTTATTTTTGCTCGAGATTTAAGTGAAGTTAACCTTTGGCATATATATCAGATAACCTCTGAAGGTGCGTTGCAGCCTAAGTGTCCTGAGTCAAATAATCAGTGTATTGTAGGTTCAAACATGCGAAAAGTTCTTTTCGCTATTTTCATAGGTGCGGAAGAACAACTAGGTGAATACTTAAAGAACTATACAATGAAAGAAGTTGTTGATCTTATCAATCAAGAACGTTAAGCGGCTTACTTGTTATATAGAGCCGTAAGTTCTTACTATTTAAATGTAATGGAAAAAATTACAGTTTGATTTCGTTTTTATTTCTTTTTTATCGCCACAAAAAATATTTATAAGAAGGTGAAAAAGTATGTTGTCAAATAATAACCATGTTTTAAAAGTAGGAGATTGGGTTCGTGGAATATCAAATGAGGGCGAATTCATAGTTGGTTACATTGTATCACTTGATGAAGTGGAAGATGTAGTTACAGTTAGCATTGTGAAACGGGACGATAAGTACACAAAAAACGAAGCGATTTTACTCTTTAGTAAACATGTTAACAAACTCCCTGAATCAAAGGTAATCAATAAGGAGCAAATCCTTTATCTTATAGACCTTGCATTATTAACAGGAGACGAAGAATGGTTTATCGAGCTTTCTTCAAAATTAAACTCGATAAAAGAGCTAGTTAACGAGAGGTTTTAGAGATTACATGATTTGCTTTTAATAGGTTGAATCGTACAATAATCAATAATATCATCTCTTTTGTTGCATTTTAATAAAAGAGGTGATTGGTTGTATGAAAATAAAAATAATTAGCATCATATGTTTTCTGAGTTTTTTATTACCCTGTATCTCCGCTCAAGCAATTGTAAAAATGGAAAATAATAGAAATGAAAGCTTTGACATAGATTTAACCGGTTATGAACTTTATTCGTTTGGTGATTTTAATCAATTAGGTTATAAGATAACACCACTTACTCAACTGTTTCTAGGGATAGTCCAAACAGAAGGTGAGTGGATTGATGAACCACGATTATATATTAAGGGAAATAAAGGTTATTTTCATCTTTGGAAAGCCGATGGTACGAATGTTCTTTATACCGTTGAAAAGAGCGGTGATTTTTGGAAAATTATAGATGTGAAAAGAAAGGAAATTAACAGAATACCTGTACCAAAACAGTTTTTAAAAGAAGTAGTCATGAATCTCTTATTAGAACCGATAAGTAAAGAAGTTGAAAACTATTATAAGGAACCAAAACTATGGGATCGAGGTTCTGAAAAAATACTTGAAATAAAAACAGATAAAACAAATAATATTTTCTATGTAACTGTTCAAATTCAAACCTTTGAGGGCGCACACAATCCTCCTTATGGAGAAGACACGATTACTTTTCGTATAAAAGGAAATGATGTAAAAACGATTCATTACAAACATAGAGATATTCCTGAAGAAGAGTTGAAAAAACTCGAATTAAGATGACTTTGAAATGATTTGTTTGCCCACTCCTGATAATGATAATTATGTCAATGAGCTGCCTAATATGGGCAGCTCATTTTATTTTTTCGTGTAGCGTAGGTTTTTGTAAAATGTTAGCGGTCCTCTTATTGCTATGAATTAAAAAAGTATTTTTCCTAAAAATGTATATGAATGCAATGTTGATAATATATATCCTGGAAATTTGTTTGCAAATTCAAAAAGATATTTCTTTTTAACCACGTTAATTATTTATTGGAATATCTTTTTTGATTAAAACAAATTTTATTGACAGAAAAGAATATAAGTATTTTTAAAATGAGTAACTTTGGTAAGTATTGTATGAAGGTATTTTATTCTAATTCATTCAGTTTTAAGCGATAGGAATAAGGGTTGTGTACGAACTGTAAAATATTATCCATATAAAATTTTGTTCGCTAAATATTTCTGAAAATATAAAAATATTAATTTTATAAATATACACGTTATAATGAGGGCGTCGAGAGAAATTTTATTGTCTCTGGAGAAAATATAAAAAATGCGATTATTAGTAAGAAAGGTGTGTGATTAGAGGCGAAATGTATGTAAAGTACTTCAGTGGCTTGTGTAAGTAATATCATCAATGCTGCCGAAGTTATGAAAGTAATGTATAGAATTGAGAAAGAAATGCCTCGCAAATGAAGAGAGGCTGGTTTAGCTAAAATTACTGTTAAAAGTAAAAAAGAGAAACCGTTAAAGTAATACACTGTTATTAGAAATGTTGCAACGTATTTATGAAGTCTATTCCATATTGTTCTTTTAAGGGGTCTTTATATAAAGAGCGGATATTACGAGTAAACTTTTTTGTGAACGCTAACAATTATATTAGGACGCTAACTAGCGAATGTTTCAATTGGGTTTCATTATGATGAAGGACATACAATGTGGGGCAACTTGTAAGGAATTCATTTTCCAAAAAAGGAAAATATTCGGTAGCTATTAAGAGAGAGGCAGGAATAGATACAAGGGGGAGTTATTATATGAACGGGAATACTGCAAAGAAAATAGAAGTTCAAGCTGAAAATACCGCACTAAAAAATGAGCAATATGCAGATCCGAAAAAGTGGCATAAGCAGGATACTACATGGGCACTGAGTCTATTTGGAACTGCAATTGGAGCAGGGGTGCTCTTTTTACCGATTAATGCAGGTTCAGGTGGTTTATTATCATTACTACTAATTACATTGCTTGCATATCCAGTTATGTATTACTCACATAGGGCACTTGCTAAAATGATATACGCTTCTAATTCTGCTGATGAGGGGATCACAGGTACAATTAGAGAGTATTTCGGAAATAAAGCGAGTATCATTTTTAACATCGTATATTTCGGTTCAATTTATACAATCGTACTAATGTATTCGGTTGCGCTTACAAACACTGCAAGTAGTTTTATCGTGCATCAATTGCACATGCCAGAACCTCCAAGAGCTATTTTATCACTTGTATTAGTTCTTGGTCTTATCGCTATACTGAATTTTGGTCAAGATATTACTGTAAAGGTAATGAGTATGCTAGTGTATCCTTTCATAGTTTCTCTACTTTTTATCGCAATATCTTTAATTCCACAGTGGAATACGTCAATGCTTAGTTTTTCAGCTGTTTCAACTGCTTCAACAGGAACAGGCTATTTTGGGACGATATTGATGATTCTACCAATCATCGTATTCTCATTTAATCATTCACCTATGATTTCATCATTTGTTGTGAAACAGAGAGCTACGTATGGAATCGAAGCCACTGATGCGAAATGTGCGCAAATACAAAAGGTTTGTTATATCATGACATTCGCTGTTGTTATGTTCTTCGTTTGGAGTAGCGCATTGAGCTTGACTCCAGAGGATATAAAAATGGCAAAAGAACAAAACTTATCAATTCTTTCATATCTTGCGAATGAGCTTAATTCGCCTGTAATCACGATTGCAGCTCCAATCATTGCTTTTGTGGCTATTACAAAGTCATTCCTGGGCCATTATATCGGAGCATTTGAAGTAATGCGTGATATGATTATTAAGTTTGGTAAATCACGTGGAAAATATATTGAAGAAAAAACAATTAAGACAATAATCCTTACTTTTGTTGTATTATCATGCTGGTTTGTTGCTTATACAAATCCAAGTATTCTTGGACTTATTGATTCTCTAAGCGGTCCATTAGTTGCTGCTATCTTATGTCTATTACCGATGTATGCGATTCAAAAAGTACCGGTATTAGCTAAGTACAAAGGGAAAATGAGTAACGTATTTGTTATTATTGTAGGTGTCCTTACTGTTTTAGCAAGTATTAAGTCATTATTCTAATTTACGATTGTTAGTTCGAATGAAAAATAGAACGATTTTGGGACAGGCTTCTCGGTTTGGAGGGTCTGTCCCTTTTTAATGCGTTACAGTTTATCTTGTTGATTTTATGAGATATTTCTGCATAATTATAGCTAAGGGAGATGATTTCAGATTGAGTAAACTGAATATTAGAACAACGGTTTCGGGAGATATAATTGTTACTCGTCTTATCGGCAAGATTAAAACAGATGATGTTTATGAATGGTTTAATGGTTTCGAGCAAGTTTGTCAGCAATTCATTTCCGAGGGAAGGAAATACAAATTGTTGGTAGATAGAAAAGGCTACATACCAGATCATTTTTCGGTTCAAAAAGTATGGAAAGAGAAGTTTTTTAATGAAACGATTTTGAATCACAGTAAGGCAATTGCTTTTCTCCTTGAAGAAGGCGAGATCATGAATTATTTACAACAATCCAATACGAAAGAATCCATAAAGTTTTTTGATGATTATAGACAAGCATTCCTTTGGTTGAATGAATATCCCATATGAAAATTTTAGCGAACCAGTTGCTTAAGCAATTGGTTTTTTTAGCTTGTAATGTTGTTGATGTCTCTATACGAAATGTTTAGTGTGTATAGCAGCATTTTAAGGGACATACATTTTGAATGCGTTAAATATAATTCTTATTAGCACCAAGAGGAAGAGAGTACTAGTAATATTGAAAGGTCGCAGGATAGAGTCACATAAATTTAAAAATATCCATGTGGCATAAAGTGAGTAAGGGGGATAAAGATATGAGTACTTCAAATTTGAATGAAATAAGTAAACAAATTTTAAAAGAGGAGGAAACACTTCAATTTTCCTCTTTTACAAATGAAGATGCCTTGCAACTAGGTTTATTTATCGTTGAAACAGCAAAGCGAGAGGGAAAATTGATTGCTGTTGATATAACGAAAAATGGTGTGCAATTATTTCATTTCAAGATGACAGGGACAAATGCGGAAAATACGAAATGGATTGAGCGTAAAAAACGAGTTGTTTCCCTGCATGATCGTAGCTCGTATTATATGCAGATACAAAGTGAAATAACTGGAATTTCATATAATGAAAAATATCTTTTAGATACTTCGGAATATGCTGCGTTTGGTGGATGCTTTCCTATTAGAATAAAAAACGTAGGGGTTATTGGAATGATAACAGTTTCAGGGTTGCCGCCAGAAGTAGATCACGAATTGGTAGTAAGAGCAGTTAAAAATCATTTGAACCAATAGTTGTAGTTAGTGAATAAATAGTTAACTTTAGGGGGCAATACTATGCCATTAATTGAACTAAATACTTGGCCAACCATGTCAACAGAAGAAAAGAAGGAATTCATTTATAATGTAACGGAACTTACAATAAAACGATTAAAAATTGTCCCTGACAAAATTTAAGTGTTGATAATGGAACTTGAGAAAGAAAATTGGGGGAAAGCTGGGGCTGTAGCAAGTGATGCTACCTTTGCTGAGAAAAGTAGGGTGTCCAATTGGAAGACAAAACAGTCTTACGATACACCGTCTGGTAACGTTGATTTCTAAGATTAAAGAATGAGTAAAAAGAGTGCAAAATTGCACTCTTTTTTTATTGTCTATTTAATAAAATGTTTCTGTTTATATTATGACTTTTAAATTACTTTAGGAGATCTAAAGAACGGATTTTAAGACAGTATTAAAGTTTGACATGTAATCATGCATTCGATAATATATATGCTATAGCATGTATATTGCAAGTTATTTGGAGGTGGCATATGGACTTATATGAGTTAACAGGACATCTTGTTTATCGTACTGATGTGAAATTAACAAATTATATAATGTAAGTTTTTAATCACATATTGCTTATAAATTTTATCTTTTATATGCTATAGCATATAAAATTCGCCTCTTAAATTGTAATGGCGAAAATTTAAATAATACAGTAGATATATTATGAAACGAGGAGATTTTAGTTATGGGAAAATTCATATTAGCGTTTGATAGAGAACTTGTAATTGCAGAAAAAAAAGACTCAACATGGAGTGTCCAATCACAGTTTGCAGGTGCGAATCCAGTTGCGTTAGCTTCAGATCCATACGATCCAGAAAGAATGTATTGTGGTACTTTTGATAGAGGATTATGGAGAAGTAAAGATGGAGGAAGTTCTTGGGAAGCGATTGGAAATTTACCTTCTTTTGGTGAAGTGTTCCGAGCTAATGCTATTCATATGAGAGCTATTACAGCAGTTTCTGTATCTTCAGTGAAGGGTGATGACGGTAACGGTATCGTATATGTAGGAACTGAACCGAGCGCAATGTTTGTATCCAAAAATGGAGGAGACAGTTTTGAATTGCTAACGGATTATCGACAAATGCCATCGTATTCATCATGGTTCTTTCCTCAAAGAACATATACGCACCACGTAAAACATATTGAAATTGATGCTAATAATCCAGAAACTATATATACAACGATTGAGGTTGGGGGATTAATTAAAAGTGTAGATGGAGGTAAGACCTGGACTGAGAAAAAAGAGGGGAACTATCCTCAAGATATTCACATTCTTACATCACATCGCAATGCTCCAAATCGTTTATACGGGGTGTTAGGTGATTCATTCTTGAAAGAACCAGGTCAAGAGTATGCGGAGAGTAATGATGGAGGTAAGACTTGGAACTATATGTGTAGTGGACTCAAGCATCATTATGCATATCAAATGGCAGTTAACCCAAATGATCCAGAAAATATTATTATCGCGACATCTTCAAATCCACACGTAGCGCATGATTACAATAATGGAAATTGTGAATCATTTATTTATAAGAAAGAAAAAGATCAGCCTTGGGCAGAAATGAATACAGGTTTACCAACTCCTAAAGGCACAATCATACCAGTATTAAAGGCAACAAGTGATGGAACGTTCTATCTGTTTAGCAATAAAGGAGTGTATCAGTCAGTAGATGGTGGTTCAAATTGGATATCATTAGAGATTCCTTGGGAGAATAGATTTATGGAACAACATCCTTATGAGATGTTAATCATTAAATAAGTGATGGATATAGTTATTACTACTATTCATTGGTAATGTTTAGTTGAATTTAAATTAAAAATGTAAAAAACCAGGTAATGCATTATTCATGCTACCTGGCTTTTTTGCTGGTTAAAGTTATATTTGTGTAAATATGAAACACGCAGGATATATGAATAGAGAATGGGTAAAATAGTATCGAATGATCACTAGATTGTATCAATGATGTTATAAGACGTTTTTTAGGTAAACTGAAGTGGTTTAAATGCAGCTGTTTAGTTAGATTTAGAATGAATGGCAAATTGGTGTTATGGGGTTCAATGATTCAAAAATGAACTCATTTAAACGCATATTATCTTTGAGATGTATCATTTTGAAGAATATTAGAACTCAGGAGGAATTGAATTATGACAAAAGATTTCTATACTGCACTGAAAGAAAGACGTACTTACTATGGGATTAATAAAGAGGTACAAGTATCAGATGAAAAAATTAAAGAAATCGTGGAGTTTGCTGTGAAATATACTCCATCCGCTTTCAATTCTCAAACTGCGCGATTAGTTGTATTGTTTGGTGAAGCTCATGATAAATTATGGGATATTACAACTGAAACATTAAGAAAAGTAGTTGGAGATGGAGATTTCTCAGGAACGCAACAAAAAATGGATTCTTTTAAAGCTGGTTATGGAACAGTACTATTCTTTGAAGATGAAGCTATCGTTAAATCGCTTCAAGAAAAATTTGCTGCATATGCTGAAAACTTCCCAATTTGGTCACACCAAGCATCAGGTATGCACCAATTAGTCGTGTGGACAGGTTTAGAAGCAGAGGGATTAGGAGCATCTTTACAACATTATAATCCATTAATTGATGATGAGGTAAAACAAGAATGGAATGTTCCTGCTAACTGGAAACTCATTGCACAAATGCCATTTGGTAATCCAACAGCTGCACCAGGAGAAAAAGAATTCCAACCACTTGAAGAACGTGTGAAATTTCATAAGTAATAAACGTTATTCATAAGGAATGAGTAAAAAGATCCTAGTTATGAATTTGATCACAAATGTAGCAATATGTATATTAAAAAACACGAAGACTTTAAAGTCTTCGTATTTTTTTGTTCATGTTTGAAAGTGATAAAGGAGTATAATGGTTTTTAGTTAATTAGGATAAAAATAATCCTATAACTGTATGTAAGAATGTGTGATTTTACAACCTTTTCTATGATAGAAAAAGATACTATTTTAGTAAATATAAAGGGTTAGAAATTATGGTTTATAGGGCACTTTTTTGTTCCTATGGAACTTTAAAGTGCGTAATTTTCTTTATCGTTAATATATATCATAATGGTATTTATTAGTTGGTTTTAGCTTTACTCTGCTGTTGATGTGATTTTTTAACATGACAATGATTAGAATCAGAATTATCGAGTAGATCTAAATGATGATAATTTCGATTTTTAATTCAGTACAGAGTCCAATAGCTACATAATTTTCGTTTATACTCTTTCGAAAAAAGGGTGGATCAGCTTATTTTCTGTTAAAGATAAGAGAAGTGAACCACAATATAAATGTAATTATTTATTCCAACGTAAGTCAATCA
The DNA here is from genome assembly GCF_055902415.1 of Bacillus sp. SSR7. Classification (NCBI taxonomy): domain Bacteria; kingdom Bacillati; phylum Bacillota; class Bacilli; order Caryophanales; family Bacillaceae; genus Bacillus; species Bacillus sp. SSR7. The sequence continues at coordinate 27,384 of NZ_JBVVXV010000013.1, forward strand.
TGTAGCACATGAATTTGGAGGGATCCATATGCATATGCAATTAAAAGGAAAAACAGCACTGGTTACTGGATCTATGGCAGGCATTGGAAAAGCAATTGCCACTTCATTAGTAGCGGAAGGAGCTACTGTACTTATTAATGGACGCCGTGAAGAAAATGTTAATCAAACGATAAACGAAATTCGAGCGCAGTATCCGGAGGCTATCCTTCAACCTGTAGTAGCTGATTTAGGAACAGAACAAGGGTGCCAAAATGTGATTGAAAAGTACCCTGAAGTAGACATTCTTATTAACAACTTAGGAATTTTTGAACCTGTAGAATATTTTGATATCCCTGATGAAGATTGGTTTAAATTGTTTGAAGTCAATATTATGAGTGGTGTTCGACTTACTCGCTCGTACTTGAAAAAAATGATTGAAAGAAAAGAAGGAAGAGTTATCTTTATTGCTAGCGAAGCAGCTATTATGCCGTCTCAAGAAATGGCTCACTATAGTGCGACTAAAACGATGCAACTCTCACTTTCTCGCAGTTTGGCTGAGCTAACGACAGGAACGAATGTGACTGTTAATACTATAATGCCTGGTTCGACTTTAACGGAAGGAGTGGAGACTATGTTAAATAGTCTTTATCCTAATGAGCAATTGACAATAGAAGAAGCTGAGAAGCGATTTATGAAAGAGAATCGACCAACCTCTATTATTCAAAGACTTATTCGACCAGAAGAAATTGCCAATCTTGTCACTTTCTTAAGCAGCCCACTTTCTTCAGCGATTAATGGTTCCGCGTTGCGAATAGACGGGGGATTAGTACGTAGTGTATTTTAATAAATTAAAAACAACATAGTATACTGTTGAAGATAAGATGGTAAGACAAATAAGTTGTATTTTACTCATTAATAGAAATATACAAAAAGCAAATTGTGATAAGAAAACAGCCGGATTTTCTACTATAAGAAAAATTCGGCTGTTCTTTTTTTACTTGTTGTAAAGGATGGAAAGCTTTTAGCGTTGTGGCATTTCTTAAGAAAAAGATAAGACGAAGCGACCCTGCTGTTATTTGTATTATTTTGTGAAAATTACCAAACGTTTTTCAACACTATTTTCCCTATTGCTTTATTTGATTCCAAATATTCATGTGCTTGTGCAATTTCATCAAACGTAAAAGGTTTCGAATCTAGCAATGGACGAAGTTTTCCTTCTTCTACTATTTGCGTTAGTTTAGTTAAAATTTCCCCGCAAGCGTCACGTTTATCTGTATGTAATATTTTTAACGCCATAAAAGTAACGTGCAGAGTAAGTCCTTTTGCGTGTAAAGGAGAGAGGTCATGGGTTGAACGAGCTGCAATTGTTACGACAGTTCCATTAACTGCGGCAGCTTCGAAAGAGTTATCGAGATTTTTGCCACCTACCGTATCAAATATAACTTCAAATCCGTTGCCATTCGTATGTTTTTGCACATATTCTTGAACAGATTCCTTTTTATAATTAATAGCTATGTCGGCTCCTAGACGATAAGCTATTTCCATTTTGTTTTGCTGAGAAGCTGTTGTGGAAACTTTAGCACCTGCCCATTTAGCTAATTGAATGGCTACGTGTCCTACGCCACCAGTAGCTCCATGAATGAGAACATTTTGACCAGGTTTAATATTTGCACGATCAAATAAAGATTCCCAAGCTGTAATTGCAACCAATGGTAGAGCAGCAGCTTCTTCCATTGTTAGGTTTTTAGGTTTGTGAGCAATCAGTCGTGCATCAGCAAGCATAAATTCTGCAAGTGCACCTCCAGTTTCTTTAAAACCTCCGGCACAACCGTATACTTCATCCCCAGATTTGAATTTCGAAACACCTTCTCCTACTTCAATAACAATACCAGCTACATCTCCATGTAATATAGCTGGAAACTCAGGAGCGACTGCTGAAACGGCACCACTACGCATTTTTGTATCGATTGGATTTACACTTGTTGCTTTTACATGGATTAGAACATGACCTGGTAAAAGTTTCGGTTTTGAAACTTCTTCTAATTGAAATACAGATGAATCCCCAAAAGAATGGATAATTTGTGCTTTCATTGTTTATACCTCCTGTTTGTGGTTATAGCATAGCAAAGTACGAAAAATAAGTATAATATTTTGAATTTGGTTAGTAACAATTTTATATAAAGAAAGGGAAAGTACGTGAAATAATGTAACGTATTTGCAAAAGCAACAGTACAGCTTTTTGAAGAAAGGATAGATGTGATTTTTGCAGCATGATTTATTCATTATGTTTATTATTACTCACTTAGTATAGGTACTTAAAAGTGCCTACATCACTTTAAAGTACGTACTGTTATTCATGTTATGACCGATTTATAATAACACTCGTAGCACAAAGAAAGTTATAACGATGACAATCGGCAACAATGTGGTGTTACAGTATCGCTTATGAATTTTGAGAAGAAATACAAAAAGTATAGATTTATATGAATAAAGGAAAGTGAGTGAAACACATGGAAAAGTTTGCGAATCATTTTGGATATAATCGTATGTTTGCGAAAGATCAGCTTACATTAGGAGTCCACATTCCGATTGAAAATTATCAGTTTCATGCTCCAACGATGGAAAAACAAGTAGAGTTAGTGCAAAAAGCAGAACAATATGGTTTTACAGGTGTATGGCTTCGCGATGTTTTGCTGCAAGACCCTGACTTTGGCGATCCTGCAACAGGTCAAATTTACGATATGATGATTTATTTAACGTATTTAGCAAGCAAGACAGAGAAAATTGCATTTGGAACGTCGGCAACAGTGTTGTCACTTCGTCATCCATTGCGTGTAGCAAAAGAAATTGCTACATTAGATCAACTATTTCCAGAAAGAATTATGCTTGGCGTTTCATCCGGTGACAGACGTGCCGATTTCAAAGCGTTAGGTGTTAGTCATGAAACACGAGGTGAAAAGTTTAGAGAAGCGTTTGCTTACTTGGAAGAGATTTTGTATAAAAACTTCCCGTCTATCCAGTCGACGCTAGGAGAAGTGCATGGTGCGAATTTAGTTCCAAAACCGTCTAAACGTGTTCCAACCTTTATTACAGGTTTTAGTCAGCAAAATATGGACTGGTTCGCTGAACATGGAGATGGATGGATGTATTATCCACGTAGTCCAGTGCATCAGGCAGCAGCAATTGGACAATGGAGAGAACGAGTAGAGGATTATTATCCAGATGTATTCAAACCATTTATCCAACCGATGCATTTAGATTTATCTGAAGATCCAAATGAACGTCCTACACCGATACGTTTAGGTTACCGTACAGGGCGTAAGGCACTAATTGAATTACTTGATGTATATAAAAGTATTGGTGTGAATCATTTATTCTTTGCTCTATTTGATGGTCAACGTCCAGCTGACGAAGTATTGGATGAGCTAGGAGAAGAAGTACTACCGCATTTCCCAGCATTGTAAAGGAGTGAAAAGAATGAAAGCAATAGGACTTATGCAATATGGAGATAAAAGCGTACTACAAGAGATTGAAATGCAGACACCGCTATTGGGAGACAACGATGTACTGATTGAAGTATATGCAGCTGGTGTAAATCCTGTGGATTGGAAAATACGTGAGGGTTTACTTCAAGACGTAATTTCTTATGACTTCCCGCTCGTTTTAGGATGGGATGTTGCAGGTGTAGTTGCTGCTATAGGAAAAAACGTAACAGTATGTAAAGTGGGGGATGAAGTATATAGTCGGCCAGATATTGAACGAAACGGCACGTACGCAGAGTACGTGGCTGTAGATGAAAAATATGTGGCGAAAAAACCGAGAAATCTATCTTTTGAAGAAGCGGCATCAATCCCTCTAGTAGGTTTGACAAGTTGGCAAAGCTTAGTGAAGTTCGCAAATGTTCAAAAAGGTAATAAGGTTTTAATTCATGCTGGATCTGGCGGGATTGGTACGTTTGCTATTCAACTAGCGAAAAGTTTCGGTGCACATGTTGCAACTACGACTAGTACGAAAAACATGCAATTTGTAAAGGATCTAGGCGCTGATACTGTCGTCGATTACAAAACGGAAGACTTTTCTTTGCTTTTGCATAATTACAATATTGTATTTGATGTGTTAGGTGGGGATGTACTAAAGAATAGTTATAAAGTACTTGCACCAAATGGAAAGTTAGCGTCTATTTATGGTCCGAAAGGTATGGAAATTCCGCAAACCGAGATATCAAGAGAGAAAAATATTGAGAGTGACCATATATTTACTGAACCTAACGGATATGAACTTTCTCTTATTACAGAATTAATTGAGAGCGGGAAGATTAAACCTGTTGTCACGCATGTGTTGCCTTTACATGTAGAAGGTGTAAAAAAAGCACACCACATAAGTGAGTCAGAACGTGCTCTTGGGAAAATTGTATTGAAGAAACATTGGTAAAGTATGAGGTTTTAGAGATAGTATTGTGCTAAGTAGCGAATGAACTTATATATTCTATTCTAGCAATTGTTTTAAAAGGGAGAGAACAAATGGATTCAATGACATTTCTTTTATTCGGAGCGACAGGGGATTTAGCGAAACGCAAAATTTATCCTGCTTTATATAAGCTATTTAGCAATCAAAATATACCACAATCTATTTCGATTATCGGTATCGGCAGAAGGGTAATGTCAGATGTGGAATTTCAAACAAAGGTAGAACAATCCCTTGCTACATTTTCTAGAATATCTACTGATGACGAATCAGGAGTAGAAGAATTTATTAGTACATTTCGTTATTGTCAATTAAATACAGCGAATATAGAGGACTATCAAGATTTGTTGCGTCTTGTAAAGATGCGTGAAACAGAATTAAACATTCCTGAAAACCGCATGTTTTACTTATCTGTTATACCAGAAGTATTTGATGTCATTGCTTTAAATATTAAGGAAATTGGATTGTGGGCTACAAAAGGATTGAACCGTCTTATTATAGAGAAGCCTTTTGGTTATCATGTAACGTCTGCTCGTGAGTTTAACGAAAAAATAATTGAATATTTTGATGAAACTGACATTTGTTATATCAATCATTATCTTTGAAAATGAATGGTAATTAGGAATACACTTAGAAAAGCATTACGAAATAAATAGTATGTAATGCAAGACATTTTTATTGACGATAATAATTTATATGGTTAATATACTAGACATAAGATTATTTAATTACTAAAAGTAATCAAATATACATTTGTTTGTTAAGTTCGATAAATAAGCAATCTGTGGTAGAAATGCTTTGAATTGCCACTATTAATATTGGGGACAATTAGAAAGCGAAAGGTATAAAAGGAATTGGAATTTGATAACTCTTTGTTTTCTTATAAAAACACGGGTTTCTGTACAATTCATTTTTAAAATATTGACAAGGATTATACAACAAGAGGGGGACTGAAATTGGAATCAATGACCTTTGTTTTATTTGGAGCGACAGGGGACTTAGCGAAACGCAAAATTTACCCCGCACTATATAACTTATATAGAGATCAAAAGCTTCCAAAGCAAATATCCGTTATCGGGCTTGGGAGACGTCAAGTATCTCATGAAGATTTTCAAGAAAGAATAAAAGAATCAATAGAGACGTTTTCCCGTCATAGAGAAGAAGGTACTCCAGAACTCGAAGGTTTTTTAGATAATTTTCGCTATTGTCCATTAGATGTGAGTAAGCCGGAAGACTATGAGAGATTATTACAAGTCGTTCGTGAAAGGGAAGAAGAATTACATATAAAAGGTAATAGAATGTTTTATCTTTCCGTTGCTCCTGAATTTTTCGAGACAATTGCTTTAAATATTAAGGAAAGCGGACTTGATAAAACGGATGGATGGAAACGCCTAATGATTGAGAAACCGTTTGGGCACGATCTCAAATCTGCTCGTGAGCTGAATGATAAGCTTAGTCGCACGTTTGAAGAAGATGAGATATACCGTATTGATCATTATTTAGGTAAGCCGATGATTCAAAACCTTGAAGCACTAGAATTTGCAAATCCTGTTCTCCAGTCGATTTGGAACAAAGAACATATAGCGAATGTACAAATTACAGCTAGTGAAACAGTTGGGGTTGAAGAAAGAGCAGGCTATTATGATCAGGCAGGAGCCATTCGAGATATGGTTCAAAATCATATGTTACAAATATTAATGATGACTGCTATGAATCTGCCGGAAAAGGTTAATGCATGTGAAATTCGAGAGGAAAAGCGAAAGGTAATGGAGACGCTTCGTAAAGTGAAAAAAGAAGACGTTCAAAACCATATCATTCGCGGACAATATGGTGCAGGTGAGATAAATGGAGGGCAAGTTGTAGCATATAAAGAGGAACCAGGAGTAAATCCTTCTTCTAACATAGACACATTTGTTGCTGCTCGATTGTGGATCGATAATCCGTTTTGGACTGGCGTTCCATTTTATATACGAACAGGTAAACGAATGAAAGAAAAGTCTACTCGTATTGTAATTGAATTTAAAAATACGTTAAAACAGCAATATCAAGATAATAATCCAAATGCAGAACCTAACTTGTTAATAATTGAAATTAGCCCAGGTGAGAATGTTTCATTACAGTTAAATAGTAAAAATCCATTGAAAAATGGAGAGATTGAACCGATGCGTATTAACTTTACTTGTGAGCAAGCGGATGTGGGAGTACCTGAAGCGTATGAAAGACTCATTCATGATGCTGTGAGTGGAGACGCTACATTCTTTGCACATTGGAGAGAAGTTGAATTGTCATGGGAATGGGTACAACCAATTCTTGAAGCATTCGAGGAGAACTTATTACCACTTCATGAATATGAGTCTGGTTCATATGGTCCAGATGCGTCGAATGAATTATTGCAAGAAAGTGGATTTAAATGGTGGTTAGATCAAGAAACGGAAAAATAAGTACTTTCTTTCATGAAAGCATTTAGGGGGACGATTACTATGACACAAAACATAAATCAATTAGCAGTGAATACACTTCGTACGTTATCAATTGATGCTATTAATGCGGCAAATTCAGGTCATCCAGGTCTTCCAATGGGAGCAGCACCGATGGCTTATGCATTATGGGCGAATCATTTAAATCACAATCCTAATCATCCGAAATGGTTTAACCGTGATCGATTCGTTTTATCAGCGGGACACGGATCGAGCCTACTGTATAGCTTACTTCATTTAGCTGGATATGACGTTTCAATTGATGACTTGAAAAGCTTTAGAAAGTTAAATAGTAAAACACCAGGACATCCGGAGTTTGGTCACACTTCTGGAGTTGAAGCGACTACAGGACCGTTAGGACAAGGGATTGCGAATGCTGTCGGAATGGCAATGGCAGAAGCGCATTTATCAGCGAAGTTCAATAAGGATGGTCACTCTATTATAAATCATAATACGTACGCTTTAGTTGGAGACGGTGACTTAATGGAGGGTGTCGCTTATGAAGCGATGTCAATGGCAGGGCACATGAAACTTGGCAAGTTAATTGTACTGTATGATTCAAATGAAATTTCACTCGATGGTGAATTAAACATTGCTTTTTCTGAAGATATTCAGAAAAGAGTAGAATCTGCACATTGGCAATATGTAAGAGTTGAGGATGGAAACGATGTTGATGCGATTACAAAAGCGATTCAATTAGCGAAAGACAATACGAATCAACCTACTCTTATAGAAATTAGAACCATTATAGGTTATGGAAGTCCAAAAGTTGCTGGAACGAACAAAGCCCATGGTAATCCACTTGGAGTAGAAGAAGCGACAGCGACAAAACAAGTGTATGGTTGGCATTATGAGGAAGACTTCTTTGTGCCTGAAGAAGTAACAGCTCATTTTAATGAACTGAAACAAAAAGGTATTGAAAAAGAGAATGAATGGAATGAGCAGTTCAACGTATACAGAGAGTCAAACCCTGCACTAGCAGATGAATTAGAAAAAGCGATTACAGGTGAGGTTTTAATCGAAGCGAAAGACATTCTATCCTTTGATACTGAAAAAACGATTTCTACTCGTGTTGCAAGTGGGGAAGCTATTAACCATTATGTGAAATCGATTCCTTCTATTTTCGGTGGAAGTGCGGATCTTTCTCATTCTACGATGACAGATATAAAAGGTGAAGCAGTGTATGCAGTAGAATCGTATGCTGGCCGCAATATATACTTCGGTGTACGTGAACATGCAATGGGCGCGGCAGCAAATGGACTGGCTCTTCATGGAGGAGTAAAACCGTTCGTGAGTACATTCTTTGTATTTAATGACTATCTTCGTCCATCGATTCGACTGGCTGCTTTGCAAAAGTTACCTGTTACGTACGTATTTACACATGATTCGATTGCTGTAGGAGAAGATGGTCCAACGCATGAACCAATTGAACATTTAGCAGCTCTTCGGGCAATTCCTGGTTTAACAGTTATCCGCCCGTCAGATGCAAATGAAACAGCGAGTGCGTGGGCGTATGCATTACAGCAAACGGATGGTCCAGTCGTTTTAGTACTGAGCCGTCAAAATTTACCGGTGTTTCATGAAACGAAAGCGAACATAGAGAATCTCTCTAAAGGAGCTTACGTATTAACACAAACAAATGAAAATCCGGATGTAATTTTCATTGCGACAGGTTCTGAAGTTTCTTTAGCTGCTAGTGCGAAAGCGAAATTAGAAGAAGATCAAGTTTCTGTTCGTATCGTTGCAATGCCAAGCTGGGAGTTATTCGATCGTCAATCGAACGAATATAAAGAATCCGTTCTTCCGTCTTCTGTAACGAAACGAGTATCTCTTGAGATGGGTGTATCTCTCGGGTGGGAGCGTTATGTAGGACAAGAAGGAAAAGTACTATCAATTGAAACATTTGGAGCTTCAGGCACTGGGGCTGAAGTCATGAATCTATTTGGATTTACGACAGAAAATGTTGTTCAAATTACAAAAAATGTGTTGAATTCTTAAGCTATGACTGTGAATACCTTTCTGTACATACTAACATTTCAGTGCTGAAAGGTATTCCAGATTGTAGTGATATGAATTTTTAATAAAAGATAATTTGAGGAGGAATTATATTATGCAAGTAGGATTAATTGGGTTAGGTAAAATGGGATTAAATTTAGGGAAAAATTTAATGGATCATAAACATGAAGTAGCAGCATTTGATTTAAATGCAAGTGCAGTGGAAGAAATGAAAGAGTACGGGGCTACAGGTACATCTAGTTTAAGTGAACTTGTTCAGTCATTACAATCACCAAGAATTCTTTGGGTTATGGTACCACACGCTGTTGTTGATTCTGTTATTGATGAGGTTACACCACTTTTATCAAAAGGAGATATTTTAATTGAAGCGGGTAATTCACATTATAAAGAGTCAATTCGCCGATATGAGCAATTAAAGAAAGATGGTATTCACTTTATGGATGCAGGAACTTCTGGCGGAATGGAAGGCGCTCGTAATGGTGCTTGTTACATGATCGGAGGAGATCAAGAAGCTTGGGATATCGTTGAACCTATCTTCCGAGATACTGCTGTAGAAAATGGATACTTATATGCTGGAAAAGCTGGTAGTGGTCACTTCTTAAAAATGGTTCACAACGGAATTGAATACGGCATGATGGCTGCTATTGGTGAAGGATTTGAGATTCTAGAGAAAAGTGAATTTGACTACGATTATGAAAAAGTATCAAGAGTATGGAACAATGGTTCAGTCATTCGCTCTTGGTTAATGGAATTAACAGAAAATGCATTTTCTAAAGATGCAAAATTAGATGAAATTAAGGGTGTTATGCATTCTTCTGGTGAAGGAAAATGGACAGTAGAAACAGCATTAGACCTTCAAACAGCAACTCCTGTTATCGCAATGTCTTTATTAATGCGCTACCGCTCATTAGACAATGATACATTTACAGGAAAAGTAGTAGCAGCTCTGCGCAATGAATTTGGCGGACATGCAGTAGAAAAGAAATAAACATCTTACAATTATAACTCGTTAACGTTTAAAAAATGGAGGGAATAGATCATGAAGTTTTTTATTGATACTGCAAATCTTGAGGACATAAAAAAAGCATATAAACTTGGAGTTTTAGCTGGTGTTACAACGAACCCGTCTTTAGTAGCAAAAGAGGGCATTAAGTTTGAAGACCGTATTGCAGAAATTTGTCAGGCAGTGCCTAAAGTTGAATCAGTTTCGGCAGAAGTAACGCCAGATGCTGTTACAGCTGAAGAAATGATTGCTCAAGCAGAAGAGTTGATTAAGATTAACGGCGGCGATGAGAAAGTTACAATAAAACTTCCGATGACGCTAGCAGGATTAGAAGCTTGTCGCTATCTTACTGAAAAAGGTGTAAAAACGAACGTTACACTTATTTTCACTGTGAACCAAGCTCTTTTAGCTGCCAGAGCAGGTGCAACGTATGTTTCTCCATTTTTAGGACGTTTAGATGATATTTCTGAAGATGGCGTATTATTAGTTGCTAAAATTGCTGAATTATTCGATGTTCATCAATTAGATACACAAATTATTGCGGCTTCTGTTAGACACCCAGATCATGTAACTCGTGTAGCGATGGCAGGTGCTCACATTGCAACAATCCCTTATAAAGTAATTGAACAACTTGCTATGCACCCATTAACAGATCAAGGTATTGAGAAGTTTGCTGCGGATTGGGCGAAAGCTCCTAAATTATAATATATGAAAGTGAGGGGGCTTTCCGAAAATTGCTTTTCATGAGAGGACAAATCCTAAGTAACTTCATCGTTTAAAATGGATCCCGAGTTTGTAGTCTTACGACGTGAAAACGGCAAGAGAAGAAAGCGTCATTCACTTTTAAAGAAGGAAAATTTGCTTACGCGAAGCGTTTACCATAATAACATTATAATGATGAAAGAGAAATCCCCTTATTAGAGAGATGAGTTAAAGTGTATCTCTGATAAGGGAGATTCTTTTTGTATAAATCATTATAATGTGAGGATGCATTTAAGTGCATATCAATATGTAAAGCTATCTTTTAATCAAGTAAGAACTATATAGGTTCTTTTCATTATACAGTATTTTTGAAAGGGTTTACATAAAGGGGGATTAAGTATGAATATGTACCTTTTAATGATTACATTATTATCAATTGTAATTGTTATTTTAGGGGTGTCGTGGTGGAGATGGCATGCGTTTATTAGTTTAACGGTTGCAAGTTTGTTTTTAGCAGTTATGTCTGGAATGCCAATGGATAAAATAGTGAGTGCTTATGAAACGGGAGTTGGCAGTGTTCTTGGGCATTTAGTAGGTATTTTAGTATTAGGTACAATTTTAGGGAAAATGATGGCAGAGTCAGGTGCTGGAATGCAAGTGGCAGAGTTCTTTATTAAATCCTTTGGGATAAAAAACTTACCGTGGGCAATGTTAATTGCAGGTTTTATTATTGGAATTCCGGTGTTTTTTGAAGTGGGTATTTTAATATTGTTGCCGTTAGTAATTTCAATTCATAAAACTACGAAACAAAATATTTTATTGATAGCGTTACCAGCAATTGCAGGGCTATCTGTCGTACACGGCCTTGTTCCTCCGCATCCAGGGGCAATCGTTGCAATTGGTATTTATAAAGCGAACCTTGGGAAGGTACTATTGTATTCACTCATTATTACATTTTTTGCAGCGATTATTGCAGGTCCTATATTCGCTAAATGGATTCACAAACGTGTAATTCCTGAAAATGAGCCAGAATTGATTCGTGTAAATACAAAATCAATGAAATTACCAGGAATAGGAGTTTCATTTTTAGTTATTTTGTTACCTGTTATGTTAATGGTTTTAGCTGCAGCAGCTCCTTATTTGCCTCTTTCTACTACTTTGATGAAGACTGTTACATTAATCGGTAGTCCTATCATTGCGCTATTGATTGCATGTTTTGCAGCGTTTTATTTTCTTGGATTTCGTCAAGGTATCGATAAAAAGGCTATTAAGAAGGTAACAGAAGATAGCTTATTACCAATCGGTTCAATTGTTGCGATTATTGGTGCTGGCGGGGGATTTAAGCAAATTCTTATCGATAGTGGCGTAGGCAATGCTATTGCTCAAATGTCTGAGCATTTAGCATTATCTCCAATTGTATTAGCATTTATAGTAGCAGGATTGATTCGAATTGCGACAGGGTCAGCGACAGTCGCTTTAACAACAGCAGCGGGCATCGTTTCACCAATCGTTGAAAATACGACAGGTGTGAATTTAGAGTTGCTCGTCATTGCAACAGGTGCAGGAGCATTAATGTTTTCACACGTAAACGACGCTGGGTTCTGGATGGTAAAAGAATACTTAGGTTTAACAGTGAAAGAAACATTTAAAACATGGACAGTATTAGAAACATTACTTTCATTTATCGCTTTTGGAGGAGTTTTACTACTCGATATGTTTGTTTAAAATAAGGATATTTTTATATGAATTGAGAGAGATAACTTTAGCGCATAACGTTATGAATAGATAAAATAAATATATTTTTATGGTTCTTATATGATTAGGATACTGTAGCAATTTTTTGTTAGGAGGAAGAAATGGTGAGCTCAAAATATATGATTGGTGTAGATATTGGGACAACTAGTACAAAATCGGTTCTATTTTCTACTGATGGATCTGTTATTGCAAGTCATGGAATTGAATATCCTTTATATTCTCCTACGCCTGAAATAGCAGAACAAGACCCAGAAGAAATTTTTCATGCAGTAATACATACGATTAAAGAAACTGTACGAGTAAGTAATGTACAGCCGAATGATATTCTTTGTGTCTCTTTTAGTTCGGCAATGCATAGTATCATTGCTGTAGATGAAAAAGGAAAGCCGTTAACGAGATGTATCACTTGGGCAGATAATAGAAGTGCAAGCTGGGCTGAGAAAATAAAGAGTAATATGAATGGTCATGAAATTTATTTGCGTACGGGAACACCAATTCATCCGATGTCACCACTTTCGAAATTAGTTTGGTTACAGAATGAACAGGCAGAATTATTCGCAAAAAGTTATAAGTTCATTTCTATTAAGGAATATGTTTTTTACAAGTTATATAAAGAGTATGTAATTGATTATTCTATAGCATCAGCAACAGGGATGTTTAATTTGAAATCTTTAAAATGGGATGAAGAGGCTTTACATGTTGCGGGAATTACAGATGACAAGCTTTCTAAACTCGTTCCAACAACGCACAGTTTAACAGGATTAGATGAAGAGCTTGCCGAAGAGATGAATGTACTTGTTTCTACTCCTTTTATAGTAGGAGCGAGTGACGGAGTACTATCCAATTTAGGTGTAAATGCAATTGATCCTGGTGTTGTGGCTGTTACAATTGGTACAAGTGGTGCGATACGTGCTGTAACAAATCGCCCTGTAACAGATCCGAAAGGTAGAATTTTTTGTTATGCCTTAACTGAAGACCATTGGGTAATTGGTGGACCAGTTAATAACGGTGGTATGATTTTCAGGTGGGCTCGTGATCAATTAGGCACTTCAGAGATTGAGCTTGCGAAGCGTTTAGGAAAAGATCCATATGAAGTGCTTACTGAAATAGCAGCAAAAGTGAGTCCGGGGTCCGACGGTTTATTATTTCACCCGTATTTAGCAGGAGAAAGAGCTCCTTTATGGAATGCAAATGCGCGAGGATCTTTCTTTGGACTTGGATTGCATCATAAGAAAGAACATCTTATCCGTGCTGTTTTAGAAGGAGTAATTTATAATTTATACACCGTTCTTCTTGCTTTAAAAGAGCTAATTGGTGAACCGAAAAAAATTCAAGCGACAGGTGGTTTTGCAAGATCGGAACTTTGGAGGCAGATGATGGCAGATATTTTCCATCAAGACGTATATGTTCCGGAAAGTTTTGAAAGCTCTTGCTTAGGAGCTGCCATCCTCGGTTTATATAGTTTAGGTGAAGTAGATACGTTGCATGTAGTTTCTGAAATGGTAGGTGCGAATTTCCACCATGAACCAAACATGGAAAGTGTGGAAAAGTATAAAGATTTAACACCAATCTATATTCGTCTGTCTCGTCAATTGGAAGAAGAATATGAAAGTATAGCAGCGTACCAAAAAAAGTGGGTTTAAAGGCTATTTAACAAGAAAATGTGTTAACGTATAAAGAGGTACTCCGATTTTTTAGGATACTCTTTCAACATAAAACATTATAAGAAGTAAGATGAATGAAAAATATAGGGAGAGAGGGTTATGAAAATGAAGGATAACAAAGAGTTTATTGGATATGTTGGAACATACACGAAAGAAAATAGTGAAGGAATATATAAGTTTACTTTAGATACGGAAGCCAAAAAAATTAGTAATGTAGCACTTGCGGCAAAGCTGGATAACCCTACATATGTAACGATTAACCGAAATAATAAATGTCTCTATTCCGTTGTTAAGGAAGGCGAATCTGGCGGTGTAGCTGCTTATTCAATTGATAGTCAAACAGGGGAGCTAAAGGAAGAAAATAGACAAGTAGTAGAAGGGGCTTCGCCTTGTCATATTAGTGTTGATAGTGGAAATCAAGCAGTAGTTACAGCAAATTACCATAAAGGAACGATTGAGTCTTTTGAAGTAAATGAAGAAGATGGAACTGTAAATCCTGCCGCATCTATTATGACACATGAAGGTTCAGGTCCGAATAAAGAAAGACAAGAAAAACCACATGCACATTATGCGGGATATACGCCTGATGAAAAGTATGTAGTGGGCGTTGATTTAGGAATAGATAAATTAATTACGTATGAAATAAAAGATAGTGTATTAAAAGAAGTGAATAGCTTGTCTGTAAATCCAGGAAGTGGTCCGAGACATCTTACTTTTCATCCGAATGGAAAGTATGCGTATGTGATGACGGAGCTTAGTTCGGAAGTCATTACGTTAACATATAATCCGGAAGAAGGGGCTTTTACAGAGTTACAGTATATTTCTACCATTCCTGCCGCGTTTGGTGAAAATAATCAAGGAAGTGCGATTCATATTTCTTCTGACGGCCGTTTTGTATATGCAGGTAATCGTGGTCATAATAGTATTGCTGTTTTCAGTGTGGATCAAAATTCAGGTGAGCTTACATTTGTTGAACATACATCTACAGAAGGAAATTGGCCAAGAGACTTTGTATTAGATCCTACTGAAAAGTTCCTTGTTGCTACAAATGAAAAGTCGCATAATCTTGTGTTGTTTTCAAGAGATGAATTTACAGGTAAGTTAACACTTTTACAATCTGATGTTGCTGTGCCAGAGCCTGTTTGTGTGAAGTTTTTAAATATATAATTTCAGATGCCAAAACAAAAGCAAAGCGATATCGCTTTGCTTTTATTGTTTCTTTTTCGGTCTACGTACTAACTCGCCGCCGCAGTTTGGGCAAACGTTTTGTCTTTCTTCTGTACATGGTGCGCAAAATGTACATTCATATACACAAATGTATGCTTCAGAATCTTGTTCGAGCGATTGATTGCAAATTTGACAGTTTGTTTTCATTTCTAGTGCCATAATAAGTCTCCTTTTAGTTAGAAAATTTATAATTTAATTATAATTCATTAAATAGAAATAGTCCTTTTCAATTGAAAGGAAATCGAATGATAAAGTTATGAATTGAAATGAAAGATGCTAATTTATTTTAAAATTGATTATTTATTACAGTTGGAATATTATGAAATAGTCAAAAGACAACAGGGGGTATACATTTTGACTAATCATAACGATTATTTAAAAGCAAACTGCGAAACATGCTTCGGTCTATGTTGCGTTGCATTACCGTTCGCAGCATCGGTAGATTTTGCGGTGAATAAAGATGGTGGGAAGCCATGTTCTAACTTACAATCAGATTATAAATGTAGTATACATAAAAATCTTAGAGGAAATGGCTATAAAGGTTGTACAGTATTTGAATGTTTCGGTGCTGGGCAGAAAATCTCTCAAGTTACGTTTAAAGGAATTGATTGGCGGAAAGATGCAAAGCATGCAAGAAAAATGTACGATGCTTTTCCGGTTATGCATCAACTTCATGAAATGCTTTGGTATTTGAATGAAGCGATTCTTTTAAAGGCAACACAGCCAATTCATAAAGAGCTGGAGACCGCAATTGAGGAGACAGAGCGACTTTCGAATTTAAATCCAGATGAGTTAATGAAAATAAATGTTCCATTACACAGAGCGGAAGTGAACATTCTCCTTTTAGAAACGAGCGAATTAGTATGGAAGGAAATGAATACTGCGTGTAAGAAAAGAATCATTCACCGCGGGGCAGACCTTATGGGAGCTAATTTGAAAAAGAAAGATTTGCAAGGAGCGAATTTAAGAGGAGCGTATTTAATTGCGGCTAACTTAAATGGTGCTAACTTACGCGGTGCAGATCTCATCGGAGCAGATTTGCGAGATGCAGATATTCGTGGGGCTGATTTTACAAATAGTATTTTTCTGACGCAAGTTCAAGTGAATGCGGCGAGAGGGGACAAACATACGAAATTGCCGAAATTATTGTCCCCTCCATCTCATTGGGGTGCGTAAAGAGTGAAGAGTATTTAGCGTGGATATATTTCAGTATTTAGAAGAGATGCAAGAGAATGTCTTTTCGTTAGCAGTAGAGCAAATAGAAGCGAAGTATTATGATATTTGTTGCATGTTAGCGTCTACAGAATATGCAGAGCGAATTAAAGCAATTCATTTAGGGGCATATGAGGAAAGTATTCGACTAGCATTGAATGAAGCTATACAAATTGCTACTAGTGAAGAGGCAAAAGCGATTTATTTTGAGTATGATCTTAATAATGAATGGGATAGTCAGTTTTATATTTGTGAGGAGTATTTTCCAATGGAAGAAGAGGATGACGATTGGGCATCTGAATGGACATATAATATTGAGGGGCCGGGATCTGTAGAATTAGCAGATATGTATACTGAAAATGGCTTTGATAAAAGTGAAAAAGCAATCGGTATCACTTTATATTTAATTGCTAAAACGCTGTGTAGTTTTATAAGTGTACGTAGTGAAGTGCAAAATAATATACCGATTTGTATTGGTTTTCACGACCAGGATCCAATAATGCGAACAGGCAGAGACTAAGAATCTCTGCCTGTTTTTCATTTCTTTTCAAAAGTAGTAATGAAAACACTACATATAATAAGAATACCACCAATAAAAAAGTTACTATTTAATGTCTCATTTAATAAGAGCCAACCAAGTAATGACCCAACGATAGGTTGGAAGAAGAAAAATAATGAGCCGATGCTAGCGTCCATTAATTCTAATCCTTTATTCCAAAGGAAAAAGGCACCTGCCGTTGAGACGATTCCTAAATAAAGTATGCCTAATAGTACATATAGGCTTATATGTTCAATCGGGCTTGATTGTAATTCCCATATCATAAAAGGTGTAATAAAAAAGAGTGAAAAGAATATGGCGTACGTTGTAATCACTAAAGATGAAAATTGAGCTGAAGCAATCTTTACATAAATAGATAGTAAAGCCCACGTAATAGCTGCCCCAACTAAGATGATTGTACCGATAAAATAGGAGCCAATTTCAATATCCCATCCGATTACGATTATGACACCGATTGTCGCTATGATAGTAGATAACAGTCTACGAGCGGTTAGTTTTTCTTTTAAAATGATCGCTGCGAATATAACCATAAATGCAGGTGTAGCTGATGTGACTAACGAGCCTGTATGAGCGTCAGATAATTTTGTTCCGATAAATTGACAAGTGATCGAAATGAAATATCCGATAAATCCAATCCAAGCGAATAATAGCCAATCTTTTTTACGAATGGTTACTTTTTTCTTTTGTTTTTTTCCAGCTATTTTTAAAATCATATACAAAACAACAAAAGCAATGATAAAGCGTAGCCAAACGAGTGTTAGTGGTGGGATAAAGTCGAGTACATATTTGCTAACAACGTACATACCGCCCCATATACTAGCTGCTAGTGATAAACATATAGCTCCTAAAATTGTTTGTTTCATGTAAAGTACCTCCGTCTATTTTTAGGGTATGATGAGTTCCCTAAGACGAGGCATAGTGCACGTGTTATATGAATGCCCGTCTTAGTTTATAGACGGCTTACTGGTTGATCGTTTTCGAATGAAGTGTTGTAGTACATGTGTATTCCTCCTTCTTAAGTTATAATGATATTATAACTTAATTTTCTGATTATTGGAGGCTGTTATGAAATATATCGTGATAAAATCACATGTGAGCAATTATCCTGATCCAATTCGCTTAGAAGAGGGGGATGTAGTGAAAATGATAGAGAGTTACGATGGTCCTGAAAATTGGGAAAACTGGATGTTTTGTCACGAAGAGAAATATGACCGGAAAGGATGGGTTCCGGAGCAAATTATAAGAAAAGATATGAATGGAACAGGAATTATTATAAAACCATATACTGCCAAAGAATTAAATGTAAGTATTGGAGAAAGAGTGATTGGAATAGAAGAATTGAATGGATGGGTTTGGTGTGAAAAAACAGGTGGTGAGGATGGCTGGGTACCAAAGGAAAACTTACAAAAATATTAGTAATACTATTTGGTTATTAATATAGGAAACATATTTTTCGTTTATGAGTATATTGGTTGTAGGGTGAAAAATAGATTAATAGAGAAAGAGGAGATTATTATAACTACAACCGTTATTTCTCATTTTTATAACGAAGAGTATTTATTACCGTGGTGGCTTGCTCATCATACGAAATTGTTTGATCATGGCATTTTAATTAATAAAGGCTCAACAGATCGTTCGGTTGAAATTTGTAAAAAATTCGCGCCACACTGGGAAGTGCGAGATTCTGTAAATCCGGAGTTTGATGCATATGCGACAGATCATGAAGTGATGAGGATAGAACAAGAAGTAAAAGGATGGAAAATGATTTTAAATACGACCGAGTTTCTTTGTGTGCAAGATAAAAATCAGTTTTGGAAATCACTAAATGAATTGGGAGGGAGGATGTATTGGCTGGAAGGGCTTGTTATGGTCGATGATCCTAACTACAATTATCCGGAACTTAACTTTGGACTACCCTTAATGAAACAGCGATTTCATGGTTATTTACCAGAGGAGTGGAGACTATGGAGAAGAGGCAGATTTATTCATAATCATGAACATGGAAGTTATACGGTTGGAAGACATTTATCTGCGCATGAGTCTATGATTTATCCACCTCTTGCTTGTATATTATGGTTTGGGTTTAGTCCGTGGAACGATGCAATGAGAAAGAGAAAGTTACAAATTGGTCCGACTCTTTCTGAAGCTAGTAAGCATGGGGGAATGGGTACGCATCATATTGTTACGCCGGAAAGATTAGAAGAATGGTATAAGGAATTAGCGAGAGGAACGAAGGATTTACGTTTTAGTGATGCATATCGTTATGTTTTTGTATAAATGATTTCCACCATAAAATTGTTTCTTCAATTCCTGTATTTAGATCGTATGTTGGTTTCCAGTTTACTTCAGTTTTTAAACGCTCTACATGAACCCCGACAAATAAAGGTTCATCTGTAGAGAAAGGGATCGCGCCCAGTTTAATTAAATGCTCTTTTCCTATCTTTTTAGCAATGATAGATGCTAATTCTTTAATTTGTACAGATTGACCAGAAGCGATATTGATTGTGCCTGTAACACCGTGTTCTAATACTGTTATGAGAGCATCAGCGACGTCGCTCACATGGAGGAAATCTCTTGATTGTTTTCCATGTGTACATAGTGCTTCCTCATTTTTTAATAAAGAAGTGATAATGTTAGAAACGAGCCGATTCCCTTGTTCGTGAGGGCCATACATATGAAAAATGCGGCCCCAACACATGCTGAGACCGGTTTGCTTGGCGTACGTTTGGAGCCAGGAGTGTAGTGCATTTTTACATAATGAATACGGGGTTTTATAAGAAAGAAGCGGTGAATCTTCAAATAATACACCGTTAAACCATTCATACTCTGCGCCAGTACCGGCAACGACGACTCGCTTTCCGCCGCATGTTGTGAAGTGTTGGATCAATGAGATACTGGATGTAAGCCAATAGTAATTATTAATGGATACGTAGCATGCTGGAGGCACTGCTTCCCAAGCTAAATGAATGAGATGACTAGGTTTCATGTCGTAAATGAGTTTTTCTATTTCTTTATCGCAAAGTAAGTTTACTTTATGCCAACAGCAAGAAAGGTGAGAAGGCTTATTTGTATTGTAAGTGGCGTGCACTTCATAGCCCTTTTGGATAAGAGAATGTACAACATATTTACCAATCCATCCACTACCGCCTGTTACAAGAATTTTTTTCATGGCTCAATTACCTCAACTTCTGGTATTGTTACTAAAAATTTGCCGCCCCATTCACGAATGAAAGAGCATTCTTTCATAATTTCATCTTTTAAATTCCAAGGAAGTATGAGAATGTAATCAGGTTTTGTACGTTTTATTTCTTCTGGAGATTGTATGGGAATGCGGGTACCTGGTAGAAGAAGATTTTGCTTGTGGGGGTTTTTATCTACTGTATAAGCTAGAAATTCTTTTCCTATCCCGCAATAATTTAAAAGAGTGTTCCCTTTAGCAGGTGCACCGTAACCGATAATTTGTTTGTTTAAAACTTTCGCTTCGATAAAAAACTGTAAAATATTTATTTTCAATTGTTCGATGCGTTTAGAAAAAAGTAGATAGCAATCTAATGTATCTAGACCATGATCTATTTCTTTCTGAATTATTTTTGCAACATTGGAATGGATAGAGGATGGGTCACTTAGATGGTTTACAAAAATCCGTAAGGAACCACCGTGTGTTGAAAGTTCTTCTACATCGACAATTTGTAAATGATGATGAGCTAAAATTTTTTGAAGGCTTATAAGTGAGAAATAGGAGAAGTGTTCATGGTAGATCGTATCAAACTGTTTAAAGGATATGAGGTTTAGTAAGTGCGGGAATTCAATTGTTATCGTGCCATCTTGTTTTAATAATGTTTTTAAACCGGCGACAAAATCATGCAAGTTCGGAACGTGTGCTAATACGTTATTAGCGATGATTAAATCGGCTTGCGGTAATTTTTTTGCTAAGTCATTGCTGAAAAAATTCACTTCGGTAGGAATTCCTTTTTGAATCGCAATTTCTGCTACATTTTGTGCTGGTTCAATTCCTAACGTTTCGATATGTTCTTTTTGAAAGTATTGTAATAAATATCCGTCGTTACTCGCAATTTCAACCACTTTTGAATGTTTCTTTAAGTGGAAGCGCTTAATCGCCATTTCTACATATTGTTTAGCATGCAGTAGCCAGCTTGATGAGTAAGAGCTAAAGTATAAATAGTCATGAAAAATATTGTGCGGAGATTCAAATTCATCTAATTGTACGAGTAAACAAGAGTGACAAACAAATGTGTGCAATGGATAAAATGGTTCCATTTTATATGAGTTTTCTGGAGAAACAAATGAGTTAGCGAGAGGAGAAACACCTAAGTCTAAAAAAGTGTTTGTGAGTAATGAGTGGCAAAAACGGCATTTTTTCTGTTCCATTTTATAGCCCCCTTATAAATTTTTGAATGCATCGATTTGTTGTCGCGTGAAAGATTCGATATTTTCACCAGATGCATATTTTTTGTACCAATCAACAGTCCAAGCGATAGCCTTATCTGTTGATAACTTAGGAGTCCAGCCGAGTTTGTTTACTGCTTTTGTACTGTCGAGTGTTAAAATAGGTGATTCATAAGGAGTGTTTGTAGGAGGTGAAAGGATTGTTAATGGTTTATTCCATAATTTTATTATAGATTGAATGACGTCATGAACTGTTCGGTTAGGTTCGTTTATCGGACCGAAATTCCACGCTTCTGCATATGCAGCGTCTGTCCAAAGTTTTTCAGCTAAAAGGATATAGCCATGTAAAGGATCTAATACGTGTTGCCACGGGCGAATAGCGTTTTTGTTTCTAATAGTTAATGTACCATCTTGTAAATATGCACGAATGACATCTGGGAATAATCGGTCTTCTGCCCAATCACCACCGCCGATGACGTTACCTGCTCTTACTGAGGCGAGTTTCTGAGTATTCGTGCGGAAGAATGATTTTTGATAGGATGTTGCCACTAGTTCAGCGCAAGCCTTACTAGCACTATAAGGGTCGAAACCTCCTAGCCGGTCACTTTCTACAAATGCTTGGTTACCGCTCCCGTCATTTTCATAACATTTATCACTTGTAACATTAATGATGCCACGTATACTTTCTATATGTTTTGCCGCTTCTAATACATGAACAGTACCTAAAACATTCGTTTTAAATGTTTCGATAGGATTTTTATATGAAGTGGTGACGATTGGCTGGGCTGCTAAATGAAATAGTATGTCAGGATTATGTTGCTTTAGGGCGTGGAATAAAGAATCGTAATCTGTAATGTTGCCATGAATTGTTATGCATTCTTTTGCTACGTTACCTTGTTCAAAAAGGTTAGGAATAGATGGGGGATGAGAAGAAAAGCCAACTACTTCTGCACCTAAAGAAGTTAAGAAAAGGGTGAGCCAGGAACCTTTAAATCCAGTATGTCCCGTAATAAATACTTTTTTCTTATTCCAAAAAGATGATGAAGCCATATTACCAAACCTTCCACGGAGCGTTATTACTTTCCCATAGCTCGACTAATTTATTTTTATCGCGCAATGTATCCATCGGATGCCAAAAACCAGTATGTTGATATGCTGATAGTTCGTTTTTGTTTACTAACTGAACTAAAGTGTCTGTTTCAAAAACAGACTTATCTCCACTAATGTAATTGAAAACTTCAGGATTTAAAACGAAAAATCCACCGTTAACCCATCCGCCATCCCCAAGTGGCTTCTCTTGAAAGGATGTTACAGACTGTTTATCTAATATGAGAGAACCGAATCTACCAGGAGGTTGTACGGCGGTAACAGTTGCCATTTTTCCATGCTTTTTATGAAATGCAATAAGTTCTTTTATATTTACGTTACTTAATCCATCGCCATAAGTGAGGCAGAAAGGTTCGTCTCCAACAAAATTTTGAATCTTTTTCACTCGTCCTCCCGTTTCTGTATTTACACCGGTATCGATTAGTGTAACTTTCCACGGTTCTACACGATGAGAATGGCTAGTAATTGTATTATCCTTTAAATGTATCGTGAAATCTGACATGTGTAAGTTGTAATTTAGAAAGAACTCTTTAATTGCATATCCTTTATACCCTAAGCAAATAATAAATTCTGTAATGCCGTAATGGCTATACAAACTCATAATGTGCCATAAAATAGGCTTTGTTCCAATTTCAATCATAGGTTTCGGTTTTAAATGTGTTTCTTCCCCAATCCTTGTCCCATATCCACCAGCAAGAATAACAGCTTTCATTTTTTCCTCCTAAAATAAAAAATATAATATATACAGTATTCATATTGTATGCAAATGGTTTTGTTTTTGACTAAGTGCGTAAAAATGTGTGAAGCATGATCGGATGAGAAATATTAAGATTTGAATTTAGGGAATAATTGTTGATACTCAGGGTGATTACGTAGATCCTGTGTTGCATTAGTTAACATTAAAAATCGAGCTTCGAGTTCTTCAGAGGACCGACCATATTGTTTTTGAAGTCCCATTCGAACGCCCTTTTTTGAAAGGGTGGGTGTAATTTGTAATTTTCTTGCCTTTGTATGTTCGTTCCAAGGGCTAAAATAAAATTTGAAAATGAATGAAGGGGAGTTATAAACGATAGGTTGGTGCCGCGTAAAATGTCTGCCTGGTAAATATGCGCCATCAAGATGATTGTGTATAAATCTCCAGGCGCAGCCGATTTCTGGTTTATAAGGAAAAAGACCATGGTATCGTTGCTCTACTAATGGAATAGAATATCTTAGTTTTGAATAATTATAATCATGCTTATCAATCATGACAATCATTCTAATCGCATACATATTTTGGCCTAACGTATGAAGTGATGAGAAAAATTCTTCTACATTGTTACAGCAAAGAAATTCTGTAGTATTTAATACCATCTTCCAACCTGAAACTTCTCTCTCAATTTCCATTACTTCAATGTCAGTATTAGTGGGATCGAATTCAAGGAATCTTGAATCTCGTACTTCCCAGTGGGGAGCAAATAATTTGCAAATTTCAACTGAACGATCTGTAGAACCTCTATTAATTAAAATACCGTGATCGAATATTTTCGTGTGATGCATAAGCCACCATGGAAGTAGGTATTCTTCATTATAAAAATGAGAAATAAGTGTCTTTCTCATGTTAATCATCTCCTATAGAAGCAATCATTATTAATAGGATATGTTTTTTAATAAGAAAGGTTAAAAGTTGCAGACAATGTAGTGATGAAGTAATAGTTTAGTAATTTTCTTGTATAAGTGTAGATTACTTGTATGGAATAATAATAGGGCGGGTCTTGGAATTTTGTATAAATTATGAATAATAAACCGTCACGTTTGACTGTACAGTTTATGTGTTGTATGATGTTAGTAATATAAACAAGGGGGGAAGATCGTTGGGAAGGTGTATCGAATCGGACAGTTGGCTCTCATGGCTCACGTGTCGAAACGAACGATTGATTATTATACGAATCTAGGTATCTTAAAAGCGGAGCGATCTCAATCTAATTATCGCTATTACGACGAAACAGCATTTGAAACATTACAATTTATTGAGAAGTGCAAAGAAATGCATATGCCGCTTTGTGAGATTAAAGAGAAAATCGAGGAGAAGAAGAAGCTGCTCGGTATCAATGAACACGTTTCGAAACAAGTGAATGAAGTGACAGACCATATTCATCGATTAGAAGCAGAGTTAACAGAGTTAAAGCCGCTTTTAGATGGATTGACTGATTCACAACGTGAAAAAATATCGAAATCTTTATCTGGTCAAACGACAGCTTTAATACAGACACTTGCTCTATTATTATAGAAAAAGTGAAATCCGACCTCTTTAATTTTTGTATCGGGCTATGTTTTCTAAGAAACAAATAAGAAAACATTATAGTATACAGGAGGTGGACACCTTAGTTTTTTAACTAAGGGGATTCATTGGAAATATTTAATTTAGTCATGGTTGCGATTTTAATCGCATTTACTGGATTTTTCGTAGCAGCTGAGTTTGCGATTGTAAAAGTACGTTCAAGTCGTATTGATCAGCTTGTTGCAGAAGGAAAACGCGGTGCTTTAGCAGCGAAAAAGGTAACAACAAATTTAGATGAATATTTATCTGCTTGTCAATTAGGTATTACAGTTACAGCTATGGGATTAGGTTGGTTAGGTGAACCGACAATTGAAAAGTTATTACACCCGTTATTTGAGAAATGGAACTTAAACCCTTCTATTTCATCAGTATTAACATTTGGTCTTGCTTTTATGATTATGACGTATTTACACGTTGTAGTAGGAGAATTAGCTCCGAAAACGATGGCAATTCAAAAGGCTGAAAGGGTAACGTTATTATTGGCAGGTCCATTAATGATGTTCTACAAAGTAATGTATCCATTTATTTGGGTATTGAACGGTTCAGCGCGTGTTGTAACTGGCTTATTCGGTTTAAAACCAGCTTCAGAACATGAAGTAGCTCATACAGAGGAAGAATTACGCCTTATCCTTTCAGATAGCTATGAAAGTGGCGAAATTAATCAGGCTGAATACAAGTATGTAAATAACATTTTTGAATTTGATAATCGTATTGCAAAAGAGATTATGGTACCGCGAACAGAAATCGTTGGTTTCTACCTGGAAGATTCAGTAGAAGAACACATGAAAGTAATCCAAAATGAGCGATACACACGTTATCCGATTTTTGGAGAAGATAAAGATGATATTATCGGTATGGTCAACGTAAAAGATTTCTTTATTCGATATATGACCGAGGATCAAAAAGATTTATCATCTATTCGCTCGTATATGCGTCCGATTATTGAAGTGATGGAAACGACTCCAATTCACGATTTATTACTTCAAATGCAGAAGAAGCGAATTCCGATGGCTGTTTTATATGATGAGTACGGAGGAACAGCTGGAATTGTAACGCTTGAGGACATCTTGGAGGAAATCGTCGGCGAAATTCGTGACGAATATGATGAAGATGAAGCACCACCAATTCAACATGTGAACGAGCAACATATCATTGTTGATGGAAAAGTGCTTATCTCAGAAGTGAAAGATTTATTTGGATTACACATTGAAGAAGATGATGTGGATACAATCGGTGGATGGATTATGATGCAAAATCATGAAATCGAAGAAGGACAACACGTTGAGGCAGAAGGTTATGAATTTAAAGTGTTAGAAAAAGACGCTTACCAAATTAAACGTGTTGAAATTCGTAAGATGGAACAAGAACAAGAAGAAGAGAAAGCAGCAACTGTGTAAGTTGCTGCTTTTCTTCTAAAGTACAAAAAATGAGAACTTAGGAGCGGATATTTTGATTCAAGAAGCCTTACGTGTATATCGATTACAATTGTATGTAATCTTTAGTGGTTTACTACTTATGTGGACGATTACTCCGTTTGGAAAACAAGTAACAGGGTTTGGTATCGGATTAGCTGTAAGTGCATATTGCCTTTGGTTATTAGCTCGCAGAGTGGAGAAACTTGGGAAAAGTATCGTAATGAAAGAAAAGGCTCCCGGATTAGGAGTTTTAAACCGATTTGCAGCTGCCATTTTAGGAGCTATCATCATGTATGAAATTGAGCATGAAATGGAAATGTGGGCATTCGGTACAGGCATTTTAGGTGGTCACTTTTTAATGATTGCGAATTTAGCTTATGCAAATATGCAGGTAGTGAAAGAAGAAGAGAAGAAAAGGGAACATACTTCGAAAAACATAGAGCTATGATGAAAGGGACCTAATTGGGGTTCCTTTTTATTTTATTGATATGATACAAGTAACCAAATTAACGACAAATATAATACGCTTCTTTTTTGCATTTTTCAATAGTATGAAAAATAATAAAAAAAAATTTAAAAACCCATCGATTTCTAAAGGTTATGTATGTTATCATGACAAAAGACTTTTTGAAAGAGGTGGATACCAATGTTACAAGCGCTACTTATTTTTGTGCTTCAAATTATTTACGTTCCCATTTTAACAATTCGTACGATTTTGCTTGTAAAGAATCAAACAAGATCCGCTGCTGGCGTAGGATTGTTAGAAGGAGCTATTTACATTGTCAGTTTAGGTATTGTGTTTCAAGATTTATCAAATTGGATGAACATCGTTGCCTATGTCATTGGCTTTAGTGCGGGACTGTTATTAGGCGGTTATATAGAGAATAAATTAGCAATTGGTTATATTACGTATCAAGTTAGTTTACTAGACCGTTGTAATGAATTAGTAGATGAATTACGTCACTCTGGATTTGGCGTTACTGTATTTGAAGGTGAAGGTATTAATTCGATACGTTATCGCTTAGATATCGTTGCAAAGCGTTCTAGAGAAAAAGAACTGTTAGAAATTATTAATGAAATTGCACCGAAAGCGTTTATGTCTTCTTATGAAATTCGTTCATTTAAAGGCGGATATTTAACGAAGGCGATGAAGAAAAGAGCGTTAATGAAGAAGAAAGATGAACACGCATCGTAAAAAAGAGGAGTAGTGCTGCATGAAAAGCGCAGTATAAGTCCAAATGAAAAAGAGAGGAATCTATTTTGATGTAGATTCCTCTCTTTTTTATAAATAGTGTTTATTAGTTAATTAAAAGACTAAGTCGTAAAGTTATTTTTTCTACTCATCCTCAAATTAATAATTAGCCATATAACTTGAAAAAATACTGGTATGATAAACGCGATTAATAAAACGATAAGTGATATGGATTTAATTTCAGGTGTTTGAATAACACCAGCACCATCAACCTCTCGTAGCCAAATAATAGCGGCCCATATTCCAAAAACGATAATCCAAAATAGGTTACCAATCCACCAAGAAATCCATCGTTTTTTCATGTTAACACCCCTTACATGTATCCACTGTTAAAAGTATATTTTCGTTCGTTACATTTATAATGAAACAACTTTAAAATTAGTTTTTAACCGTATATCTAACTTGTTTAAAGGTAACTATTTCTCCATCATTATGATCATCTTTCGTTTGCAAAAGTTGAACTTTTGGTTTGTAGTCTGTCCGATGAGCGTGTTCGATATCTTTAATGTTAAGGTTGTAGGATTCACCATTCTTTAGCTTTTGTTCCAACACTTTTTTATTAGCAACATAAATAAAAGTCACTTTATTTTCATCAATGCCCTCGGTCTTAATTTCTAATTCATTATCTTTTGTTGTAATCGTTGGTGTTAATAATTCCATACTGCCGCTTCCGGTTTCTAAAGAATTTTCTACTATAGTTGAACATCCTGATAATATGATTCCAGTGAATAGAAGAACAAGTAATTTCTTTTTCATAACATCCCCCGATTCTATGTGATTTTTGATTTTGGTATTGTTAGACTGCTAGTGTTTTATGTAAATGTTTAGTGAGCATTCCTTTCGATTGTACCATAATATGTAAAATAATACAGGCTGTATATCCAATTTAAGGGGGATTGAAAGTTTACTTATTGCCGTAAATTAGTATTTTTACAGTAGGCATATATCTTCTTTAGGAAATCCTTTTTCATATTTAAAATATGTAATGAAATAAAACCAATAAGTCCTATTCCACTGAAAATAAGCCATGGTGTATACATTCCGCTTAAGTTGGCTGTAAAAGATGTACCGGTATAATTACCGATGATAAAGCCAAATGCGAGTGATAGTTGATAAAATCCGAAGTAAGTAGCTGTATAGGTTTCGTTACTGTAATTTGCAATAGCAATATCAGCGTTAGGTAATACGAGTGTTTCACCAATTGTAAATAAAATTACACAAATAAATAACCAATATGGGTGCTGGAATAAAGGGATGAGTAAAAAGGAAATCCCCATGAATAAAATACCGTATTTAATAATTGATAGCGTGTTGTACGTGTGAAATAGTTTTCGAAATAACACCATAAATATGACGCCTGTTATTGCATTTATCGTAATAACGAGTGTAGCAAGCTGATTGCTATTACTAATGTTTTTCATATGAAGTGGAAGTGCGACAGTAAGCTGAGTAAACATAATATAGAAGAAAATCATGATAAATGAAAACAGAAGAAAAGGTTTGTTTTGTAAGATAGCCTGTATTCCTAGTGTGATAGACGTGTTTTCAGTAGTGACTTGGAAGTGGTTTTTAAGTAAGTAAAAGATTAAAGCAAATACCAGCATAAGAGATCCTGTTAGAGAGAAAGCATAGATTGGATCGAGTAAGAGTAAGAACCCTCCGGCAATTGGTCCGATTATTGCACCGCAATTAAGGCTAAGGTTTAAATATGTAAATAAATTTTTTCGCAAATGAGCTGGCTGTGAGCCAAATATAGCGCGCGCAGCAGGTTCGTAAAATGCAGTTCCGAAGCCAATAAGTGCAGAAGAAATAGAAACTGTATAGAAATCAGAGGATATTCCTAAAGCGATAAATCCGATTCCTCTTAAAAATAATCCGGCTATCATCATAATGATATAGCCTATTTTGTCAGCAATTAAACCTGAGAATAAAGGGATAACCCGTGATGTAATTATTATAACTGTCAACACTGTTCCGACTTGAAAAGTTGAAAAATGAAGAAAGCTTAATAGATAAATAGCTAAAAATGCGTATACTGCAAAATACCCAAAAGACATAAAAAATGAAGAAATAAGCATGAAACGTATTGGTATTGAGAAACTTTTCATAAAACCCCTCCTAATTATGTAACCAGTAAAATCATTTGATGGTTAACTGTTTTATATTATAATTATACACAAAGTCAGAAAAAAGTAAATTTTAAGAAGAAGGTGAATGGAATTGAGCCAAAACGCACCAAACGAATTAGAGTATATTCGAGAATTTTTAAATACATGGAGAATACCAAACGATACGAGAGAAGCAATTGATTTGCTGCAAACAGAAGAGGATATAAAGCTCTTTATGAAAGAATATTTTCATGAAGAGCTTCCATTTCATACGATAGAAGAATTAAAAAGTTTTCGAAAAGATATTCGGGCGGCAATTGAAGGTGAAGGATCATTGCAAAAGTGGTTAGAGAAATATCCATTTCATGTACATATAATGGAAGATATGAAAGGTATTACGTATGAACCAATACACGAAGAAACTGTATATACAAAAGTATTAAGCATTGTTTTAATAGCAGTTCAAGAAAATTTATGGGGGAGGTTAAAAGCATGTCCAGATTGCCGCTGGGTATTTTATGACAATTCACGAAATGGAAGTAAAAGATGGTGCGGTATGTACGCTGGAGAAGAAGGAGGAAGAGCTTGCGGTACGATTGCAAAAGTGAAAAACTACCGAGCAAAGAGAAAAGGGAGATCGGGTTATAATGTCTAATTTATATTAGGGAAAGAAAATTGGATGGGGGAATGTAGCATATGAAAGGTACGCAAATGTTAGCATTAAATAAAAAGTGTTGGGATACGGTTGCACCTTATTTCTTTCAAGTAGATTGTTTGCCGAAATATGGTCCGTATACAGCGTCTGAAGAGGAAATTCATTTGTTCGATTCAATTAGAAATAAAAAGGTTCTTGATATTGGTTGTGGAAGTGGGCATTCGCTGCAATATATGGCAGAGCATGGGGCGGAAGAGTTATGGGGTCTTGATCTTTCTAGTGAACAAATTAAAACAGCGAATGAAACGTTAAAGAGTTGGAATCCGACGTTAATATGTGGAGCAATGGAAGAAGAAGGAGATATTCCGAAAGGGTATTTTGATATGGTATATTCCATTTACGCATTAGGTTGGACTTCGAATTTAAGAAAAACGTTGGAACTGATTTATTCATATGTAAAGCCAGGAGGAAGTTTTATTTTTAGCTGGGAGCATCCCATATATTCAAACTTAATGTATGGAACAGAGGAGATTGCTTTAAGTTCGTCTTATCATGAAGAAACTCCTATTACGTTTGAAACATTTAAAGGGGAGGATGTACAAGCGACATTATATAAGAGAAAAATAAGTACATACATAAATGAGTTACATAGAGCCGGATTTACAATTGAGAGAATAGAAGAGCCTGAACCATCGAGCTTGTTTGATGAAGAACTAGCTGAGCCGTCTACGAAATATTATTCTTTATATAAAGCTAGAATGGTGCCAACTACTTTTATTGTGAAGGCGAGAAAGTAGGTAGTGTTATATGAAGGGGGAGGAAAATGGTTCATGTGAGTATGGTGAAGATTGGTGAAGTACAATCTTCTATAGATGAGAAAATGTATTGTAATTGGGGAAGTATTATTTCAAACATCAAAATATATCCAGAGTATATTGGAGGATTAGCAGGTCTTGAGGATTATTCTCATGCAATTGTTATTTTTTATATGAATGATTTTCAAGAAGAAAACAAACATTTGTGGGCTAGAAAGCCAAGGGGATTAAGTGATTTTGATGAAAAGGGATGTTTTGCTCAGCGGACAAAGCATCGCCCAAACCCTATTGGAATTACTACTGTTGAAATATTATCGATTGATAATAACGTTATGACTGTGCAAGGATTAGACGCTAATGATCGAACGGCAATTTTAGATATAAAACCATATATTGCTGCTTTTGATACAAGAGAAAATGCTCGTGTGCCAGATTGGATGAATAAGTTAATGGAAAATTATTTTTAATAGTAATACAAAAAGCTTTGCGATTTAGAATCGCAAAGCTTTTTGTATTACATTATACTATACGTATGGTTTCTTTATCTTTTCGGTTGAAAAATATGTTGAAAGAAGTATTTGTGATGTAAATTATCTACAATTTTATTTGCTTGGTATGTGCGATGTTGTTCGAGTCGAAGTCTTTGCTCCATCATTTTTATTGCGTGATCAGATAAACGTAACATAGTGCATTTCTCCTTTTCTATAAATATAGGTGACTATTTGGTATCGATCCCATATTTATTATTAAGGAGGCAAAATGTGTAACATAGGCAAAAAGCACCTTCCTCTCCCATTACGCTTACGAGGTTAGCTGTCGGACTCGGGAAGTGAGAGTTTCCCTACTTAAATAAGATTCGCCCCAAGTAGCAAAGCTACAAAAATGGTTCCCCCGCTCCAAATTTTGGACTCAGCAAAAGGTTTTATAAAGTAAAAGATAACATAAATAAATTGATGAGTCAAACTATTTGTTGTTTTCTGATTTTTTAAGTGAAGTTAAAACCACTCCATCGGGTAATATGATATTCTTTACTTCAATAAAGCCATGTTTTTTATATAAAGACAGAGCAGGTGTATTTTCTTTTCCTGTTTGTACAATATATGTTTTGGAAGGGGAGAACATGTCAAATACATAAAGCAGTAATTTTGTAGCAATTCCCTTATGAAAATAATCAGGGGATACTACTAAACGATGAATATCAACTTCGTCTTTTTCAATTTTAAAAGAGATAAACCCGGCAAGTGTATCTTCATAAAAATAGCCATAGAAAATTTCATCACATGATTGAATATCGGGTACAGTATCATAAAGGCGAGGGATAGCTGTACTATTTATATATTTTGCTTCGATTTCATAAGCGGGTATTTGAATGTTTAAAATAGAAGCAGCGGTTTTGTGAGAAGTTGGTATTAATTTTTGAATCATAGGGGAAAGCCTCCTTGTATACTTTATTTTCATAGATTTGACAAGATTTTTCTTTTTTGGATATAATAATTATAGTAGTTACATAATCATTTAGTATGAAAAAGAAATACACTATAATAGAAATGGAGGACTAGAAATGGGATGGATTATCACATTAATAGTTGGTGCTATTATAGGTGCAATTGCTAGTTCTATAACGGGTAAAAATTTTCCGGGCGGTATATTCGGAAATATTATTACGGGTTTATTAGGTGCTTCGTTAGGCAGTAAATTATTTGGATCTTTTGGACCATCTTTTGGTGGGATTCATGTCGTGCCAGCATTATTAGGAGCAATCGTGTTAATTTTTATTGTATCATTTGTAGTGAAAGCTGCAAAGAAATAGATATATAGATTATGATGAAAAGCCCTGGATAAGGGCTTTTCATCATTCGAAGAGGTGGTTTCGTTGGAGAAAATAAATATACGAAAAAGGGATAAGCTGAAAAAGTTTTTTAGAGAACACAATTATTTAGCAGTGTTACTTGGGTTTGCACTATTGTTCATTAATATTTTATTACTAACAAAAATATCATTTGTTTTTACACCATTTATCGTCTTTTTAAAAACAATTTTCTTCCCCGTATTATTAGCGGGTGTACTATTTTATATTTTGCACCCATTCGTTTCGCTTTTAGAAAAGAAAGGTGTTTCGAGAATTGTATCGATAGCCTCGATATACTTAATAGTAATTGGATTATTTGTGTTTTTAGTTTTAACGGTTATTCCTATTATTAAAGATCAAATCGATGCGTTAATAGATAACTTACCGTATTTCGGGCATGAAATCGAACGAGCAGCACGTAGATTTGGAGAAAGTAATTTACTAGGAAAAATTCAAGAGAATTTAAATATTGATGTAGCGAGTATGGTAAAAGATTACACCGTTGATTTTACGAAGTCGTTATCATCAGTAACAGGAAATGTAACTGGATTTTTAAGTACTGTTACAGAGGTCGTTTTAACGTTTGTAATGGTTCCATTTATATTGTTCTACCTTTTAAAAGATGGTGAGCAATTACCGAATCACTTTTTAAAGTTTATTTCAGAACAAAGACGACCAGCAGCAATGAGAATACTAGATGATATGCATTATGCGATTAGCTCGTATATTAGAGGGCAAATTATCGTTAGCTTATTTATCGGTATTATGCTATTAATTGGTTACCTTATTATCGGTATTAAATATGCGGTACTACTCGCTATTTTAGCGATGATTGTAAATATCGTCCCGTACGTAGGACCAATCATTGCCATTACACCAGCGTTAATTATCGCATTTATTGACTCGCCAGCAATGGTTTTAAAAGTAATTATCGTAATGATGGTTGTACAATTAGCAGAAGGTAAGTTTATTTCTCCGCAAGTCATGGGGAAAAAGTTAGATATTCATCCGATTACTATCATCTTTATTATTTTAACTGCAGGAAATTTATTTGGAATTATGGGGATTATTTTAGCAATTCCAGGGTATGCGATCTTAAAAGTGTTAGTTACGCACGGTTATCGATTTGTTAAGTTGAATACGTGAAAAAAAGCTAGAACAGATATTACTGTTCTAGCTTTTTTGCTCTTCTATAGTAGACAAATTGATCTTATGCGTAGGCTTTTAATTCAACAATAGGTAGATTGCTTTCCTTCAGTTTGTAATCAAATATTAAATCATCCATGCGAAAATTAGCATCTACTTCAAGAGAAATAAAAGTACCCCCGATTTCTACTTGTTTGCCGTCCTCATTTTCAAAAGTGAGCGCACCTTCAAACGTTTCTATGTATTCATCGCAAGTGTATAAATATATAGCGACAGGTGTGAAATGTATAATTACTCCTAAAGTATCACCTTGCGTTGTATCATCGTTTTTAAACTCATCAATTTTTTCATCGTTCTTTTTAGTAAACCAACTCATGACATCACCTCTTTTTGTATTGTAAATCGCTTCTATATATATTGATTATATATCCTGCGGAATAATTTGGTAATATTTATTGTTGAAATGTTAAAAAGTTTGAATGTTTAGTTTTTAACGAAGGGAAAATATGATAAACTGTAAAAAATAACGAAAAAGCGATGAAAGAGAAGAGTACATATTCGAAACTTTTCAGAGAGCTGATATGTGGTGGAAATCAGTAAGGGATGAATATGGAATGGGCTCTGGAGCTTCTAACTGAAATGAGTAAGTAAAGACGGTTGCTTCACGTTAAGAAGTTGAAGTGAGCTATTCATGATAGCTAATTAAGGTGGTACCGCGGGAGTCTCTCGTCCTTTTTTAAGGATGAGGGGCTCTTTTTATTTTGAGAAAGGAGGAGTTAGGATGAGTGACAAAATAATGTTAACAGGAATTAAGCCGACAGGCTATCCGCATTTAGGAAATTATATTGGTGCAATTAAACCTGCGTTGCAAATGTCAAAGAAGAATGAAGGGAAAGCATTGTATTTTATAGCCGATTATCATGCGTTAAATGCTGTGCATGATCCAGAGAAGTTCAGTAGTTATACGAAAGAGGTAGCAGCTACTTGGTTATCACTTGGACTTGGTGAAGACGTTATTTTTTACAGGCAAACTGAAGTGCCGGAGATTCTAGAATTAGCTTGGATATTAGCTTGCCTAACTCCGAAAGGGCTTATGAACCGTGCTCATGCGTATAAAGCGAAGGTAGAGCAAAATAAAGAAGCGGGTTTAGAGGTCGATGCCGGAGTGAATATGGGGTTATATACGTATCCGATATTAATGGCGGCTGACATATTACTATTTCAAGCTACGCATGTACCTGTTGGAAAAGATCAAATTCAGCATATTGAAATCGCGCGCGATATTGCGACGTATTTTAATCATACATTCGGCACGACATTTACACTTCCAGAGTATGTCATACAAGAAGAAGGTGCAATCTTACCTGGTCTTGATGGAAGAAAGATGAGTAAAAGTTATGGGAATGTAATCCCATTATTTGCGGAGCAAGAAAAACTACGAAAGTTAATATTTAAAATCAAAACAGATTCTTCACTTCCAAATGAACCGAAAGAACTAGAAACGTTATTTACGATTTATAAAGAATTTGCGACAGAGGATGAAATGCAGTTGTTACGTGAAAAATATGAGACCGGAATCGGATGGGGCGATGTGAAAAAAGAGTTGTTTCGCGTTGTAGACCGTGAGTTAGCTGCACCTCGGGAGAAATATGCTATGTATATGAATGAACCGAATTTATTATATGAAGCGTTGGAAAAAGGTGCTGAGCGGGCGCGGGCTATTGCGAAGGTAAATTTAACAGAAATTAAGAAACAGATTGGATTTGAGAGGGAGCGCTGAGCGTTCCCTTATTTTTTTACAAAAAAAACGAACGAAATTTCAATTTGTTACCAATATAGATTGAGGAGGGATAGAAATGATTACAACTCTCGAGTTAAAAGTGTTGTTATTCCAAATAGGAACAGAAATTGTACCACCTAGTAATCTAAAAGAAAAAATTTTAATTCAGGTTAATTTGGTGGAGGGAATAAAACTTAATCATGTTGAGGTGAATAAAGATGAGTGAAATTGTGTTAGCAGTTCAAGGTTTAAGTAAGACATATGAGAGTGTAGATACAAATGTTAGAGCCTTACAAAATGTATCTTTGGAGTTAAATAAAGGAGAACTCCTTGCCATAATGGGAACAAGTGGATCTGGAAAGAGTACATTACTAAACATTCTTGGTGCTCTAGATAAGCCTGATGAGGGGGTTATCTATGTAAATGGTGAAGTACCTGAAAATATGTTCATTGAACCGTATGCGACAGAGTACAGAAGGGATAACATAGGATTTATATTCCAGTCATTTCATTTATTAAAGGATTTATCTGTAGAAGAAAATATTGCGTTACCTCTCATATTATCAACTGATTCAGAAGAGGAAATACGAGAAAAAACAAATAAAATATTAGATGTTCTAGGTTTAGTAAATTGGAAAAAACATCGACCAGTACAGCTTTCTGGGGGACAACAACAACGTGTTGCAATTGGTAGGGCGTTAATAACATCTCCTCCAATCGTCCTTGCAGATGAACCAACTGGAAATTTAGATTTCAATACGTCTAATGATATTTTACGGGTACTAGTCGATATGAAACAAAGATTCAATCAAAGTATGATTCTTGTTACTCATGATCCTCACATTGCTACGTATGCAGATCGGGTTCTCTTCTTTCATGACGGAGAAATTGTTGATGATTATACATGTTCTCATGGAGTAAATGATATGAATATCATTTTAGAAAAATTTAAAAAATTAATGGAGAAATCAAAATGATAAAATCAGTACGAGGATTAAGTTTACGTTTTTTTAAGACGAATAAATTTACTGCTATTTCTTCTATCGTTAGCGTTATGTTGGCCGTTTCTCTAATTGTTACGATGATTGTATTTTCGAGTCATGCGAAGCAGTTTGTTATAAATGAAGTTAAAAGTTTATATGGAGATATGGATTTATCTGTTGGATATAACCCTGATCAAAATAAAGTGATCGATAAATCTTTATTACAAAATATTAAGGAACAAGAAAATATTGAATACATGTCAAAAGTATTCGTAAATCATTTGCAAGTGAATAAATTGAATGCAAGTATTTATACGGTAGGTGTTCAAAATGATATGTTATCTAAAAGTCGATATCACTTTTCTAAAAATTTATCAAATGAGGAAGTAACATTAAATGATGGATTAGCGGAAACTTTACAAGTAAAGGTTGGAGAAAAGGTTGAAATAGAAAATAAATCATATGTAGTAAAAGAAGTGTTACCTGATATAGAAGCTGGAGGTTCAGCTCCAGACATACTCATTTTATCGGAAGGTGCGTTGAAACAGCACGTATATGAAAAAACGGGTAAACACAATGAAGCTACTTATTTGTTAATAAAAGCAAAAGAGAATGCAGATGTACTAGCATTATCTAAACAAATTCATAAAATAGACAAAGAATTAAGAATCGATATTGCGGAGGAAGACGAGTTTTTAAAAAGTAATTTAGCATCATTACATATTTTTATAATCGTTTTATCTACATTAATACTTATTATTACTGCGTTATTATTAATGTCTAATTTTGAAGTGTTTTTATATAAATATAAAAGTCAATTTGCTATTATGCGATCAATGGGAGCAACAACGAAACAACTGTTTAAAGTTATATTTATTCAATGTAGTGTAATTAATTTCTTTGGTGGAATATTTGGTTTGTTACTAGCTGTAATAAGTAACCGTTTTTTACAAAGTTGGCCAGAGCATGTATTTGCTTTTCAAATTAATTCAATAAGTTTTGACTATGAAATAGCAATTGTAACAGTGATTTATAGTATCTTTTTCATTGAATTGTTTATGATATATCCTTCATACAGAAGTTCGAAAATATTGCCAGTAAAGCTTATGCGGGAGAATGAAGAATCCGATTTTTCTAATAAAAAAACACGCAGTATTATGGGGAAATTCCTTTTAATGAGTAGCGTATTTTTAACTGTTTTAGGTGGGTTTGTAGCAAATACGGGAGATACGCAGGCAATAGTGATATTAATAGGAGCTATATTTCTCGTTTTAGGAGTATATATTTTATTTCCGACGTATCTCTCTTCGATATTAATAGCATGTCTACCTATAATGAAAAAAATATTTGGAAGGAATACATTTGTTGCTATTAAAAATGTAATTCCGCAAGTAAGAAAAAATACATTTGTTATCTTAATGATAAGTACAATGATGGTGATAGTCGTCTTCGGGTCCACTATATTTAAAACGATGCAAAAAAATAATGAAAGATATTTACAACGAGAATTTCCAACACATATTGTTGTGGAAAATCGTTTGAATAATGATTCAACAATTTCCTCACCTCATATACAAAATATATTTAAAGAAATAAGTAGTGTAAAAGGAGCTAGTACGATTAGTACGAACTCACTGGCAGAATTAAAGCAAGGTGAAACATATATTACTTTTGACTATAATTTAGGTGATGTAAAGGAA
This sequence comes from Bacillus sp. SSR7, assembly GCF_055902415.1. Taxonomy (NCBI): domain Bacteria; kingdom Bacillati; phylum Bacillota; class Bacilli; order Caryophanales; family Bacillaceae; genus Bacillus; species Bacillus sp. SSR7. The sequence goes on from NZ_JBVVXV010000013.1 coordinate 65,979, forward strand.
ATGGAAAAGCAAGGGTTACTGCCAGAAGTACCTGCAAATTTAGAGAATAGTATAATTGTTACAGAAGAGTTAGCGGGGCGATATAAACTTCATGTAGGGGATATCGTTCAATTGGGTCTATTTTCAGAACAGGAACAAAAGGTTAGACCGACTGGTAAGGTAGAAGTTGGATTAATTGTTAACGAGCTACCGAATTCTCCTTCGGTACTCATGGATTGGAGTAATGTAACATATAAACAAGATTATACAGTTTTTGAGCGTGCATTTATTAGTTCAAATAATGAGAGAGAGACGTTGGAGCAATTAAAGAAAGTGAAAGGTCAATATCCACAATTAAAAATAAGTAGTTATACTCAATCATTAAAACAATCTAATTTAATGTTTCAGCAAAGGTGGTCCATTTTCATCGTTGTTATTGTAGTAATTTTGTTTAGTGTAACATTAGGGGTATGTAATACACTTATAAATAATATTCAATCTAAAAGAAAAGAGTTTGCTATTTTACGAGCAATAACAGTTAAGAAAAAAGGGATTGTACAAATTATTTTGACGCAAGTTAATGTATATGTACTTATTGGAATCGTACTAGGGGCTGTTATAGGAGCATTATTAACCTATATGGTAAGTATAATAGATCGTACACCTTTATTTTTTGATTTCAAACTTATCGTAACGGTAATAGCGGGGATGTTTGGAATAGTCCTTATTATTTTTATCCCTTTTGCTAATAGAATAGGAAAAAGGGATATTGTACAAGAGTTAAATAGGGATAATAAATAAAAGAGGTTAACCCAAGTAGCTATTCAGCTACTTTTGGGTCAATCTCTTTTTTATTAACAATTGATTTGCATATTGGTGTGCTCATTCATAAATGTATAGTGCAGTATATTAGTTAAATGCCACCGAGTAATATCATTAGGTGAAGTAAGGAGTTCGCATTTCTTTTTCAAACTTATTAGTTGCATATGTTAAAAAGTATGCTACTATAGGGTTACTTATTAAACTTGTTTAATAAGTATAATGAAAGTCACTTATTAAAGGTGTTTAATAAGTAGGGTTCATTTGATTACGAAGGAGATGATTCTATGAAAACAGAAAAAGAAAAGATGTTAGCGGGAGAAATGTATATTGCAGATGACGAAGAATTAGTAGCTGATAGGGTGAAGGCAAAACGTTTAACACGCCTTTATAACGAGGCGATGGAGACAGGAGATGAGAGGCGTTTTACGTTGTTAAATCAGCTTTTAGGTTCTTCAGCTGATGGAAAAGCCCAAATTAATCCTGATTTTCGCTGTGATTACGGCTACAATATACATGTTGGAAAGAGCTTTTTCGCAAATTTCAATTGTGTGATTTTGGACGTTTGTGAAGTTCGAATCGGGGATAATTGTATGTTTGCACCTGGTGTTCACATTTATACTGCTACTCATCCTTTACACCCGGTAGAGCGGAATTCTGGCAAAGAATATGGGAAGCCTGTAAAGATTGGTAACAATGTTTGGGTTGGCGGGGGAGCTATTATTAACCCTGGTGTTTCAATTGGAGATAACGCTGTAATTGCTTCAGGGGCAGTTGTGACAAAAGATGTACCTAATAATGTAGTAGTTGGTGGTAACCCAGCTAAAGTTATTAAAACGATAGACTTATAGAAATCGTTTTTCATGGGTATATGAATAAACTGGTGTCGTATCGTATAGACAATGTGAAAGGTGTTTTATTATGAAGAAAAATAGTGCGGACAATTGTACAAAGACATTACTTGCTTCTTGAAACGCTCTTTTTCTCTTATTTGTTTTTCCAGGTTTTTCGTTTGCTGTAAGTTTCTATCATCGGTTATACAGCCTTTTTAGTCGGCTGGTATACTAGGGGAATCATTCGGAACACGTAATACCTTGCTAGCTGTTTTATTATTTGCTCTGTTATCTGGAATTGTATGAATACATGAAGCGAAACAGAGAGTGCGTGCAGCGGAAATATATCATCTTTATTGCTTTAGAAAATGATGTATGATATATTGTCAACGCAACTTATTAAAAGTGTTTAATAAGTATGTTGATTAAGGTGGTGAGCAATTTGAGTGAGCAATTTGTTACTCAAAAATCGATTAAAGAGACGATCCTTCGCGGCATACGTACAGCTCTTTTAGAGCGAGGTAGTGCAACGAAAGTTGAGCTTAGTAATGCATTAGAAATTAGTTTTCCAACGATAAGTAAATTTATAGAAAATATGAAACAAGACGGTGAAGTCACTTTAGTCGGTTTAGATGATTCAAGTGGCGGAAGAAGAGCGAAACGATATGCTTATAATCCAGAATATATGTTAGGTTTAGCGATATTTTTAGAAAAAAATGAAACAAACTATGCAATTTTCAACTGTTTAGGGGAAGTAAAAGAACAAGGAAGTACTTCAAGTATGTTAATTGATACGGGCGTAAATCTATTATCTAAACATATTGAAGGTCTTATCGATACATTCCCGAAGATAAGCTCTATATCAATTGGTGTGCCTGGTTCGGTTGATAATGGTCGTATTTTTTATATTCCTGGATATGAAAAGTTCCAAAATTTTAATTTGAAAAGTCATTTGGAGGAACAGTTTTCTATACCAGTAGTAATAGAAAACGATATGAATGCTGCTGTGCTTGGTTATTATAAGACTGGAAACTATGACAATTCCTCTCTTGTATATTTATATTCAGGTCAAAATGGCCCAGGTGCAGGTATTATGGTAAATGGAGATGTCGTACGCGGAAGCACATTTTTCTCAGGAGAGATATCTTTCGTCCCGCAGTATGATAATAAAAATTTCTTGCAAGCTTTGAGAAGTGAAGATTCGAATAATCCAGAGGAATATAATATAGATGCTATTACTCGTTTAATAGCTACATGTATAGCTATTATTAACCCTCATGGATTCATCTTCTGTGATGATGAAGTAAACCAATTTGTAATAGATCAAATTGTAAAAAGTTGTCCGCAGTACATTCCGGCAGAACATATTCCGAAAATAACAGTGAGCAACTGGAAAGAAGATTATTTATATGGGCTAAAAAGCCTTGGACTTGATCTTATGATTACGAGAACAAATAAAGAAAATTAAATGTACTGGCAATGAAGCATCCAATTGCCAGTTGAATAACATAAAAGAAAAGGTGCCAATTATGAAAATTGAACATGTAGCAATTTGGGTGAATGATTTAGAAGGAATGCGTGATTTCTATAAACTGTACTTCGGTGGTGAAGAAAATAGCTTATATCACAATCCGAAAAAGCAGTTTGAATCTTATTTTATAACTTTTGAAGGTGGTGCGCGTCTAGAACTTATGAAGCAGGTAGGGGTAGATGAGAAAGTACAAATACAAACAATAGGATATGCGCATATTGCTTTTTCTGTAGGTAGTGAAGAAAAAGTGAACGAATTAACTAGTACATTAAGAGAAGCAGGATACGCTGTGTTAAACGGTCCGCGTACTACAGGGGATGGTTACTACGAAAGTGTAGTAAGTGATCCTGAAGGAAATCAGATTGAGATAACGATCTAACGTTTTATTTACTAAAAACGAATAAAAATATAAAACTTTGTTGTTCCCCGAATTGTTTTACAAGAAACCTATTATTTCTGCAGAAAGGGGGACATAACATTGAGTGAGTCAATTTTGATTTTCTGTATATATCCATTGCTTATTTGGATTTTTTCAATAGCTGTGACATATAAAATAGGTATATTTTACGTTATGCCAATGGTAACATTTCTTATTTTTCTTATGTTACATGTTACAGTGCACGATCCAGCATTTTTCTTTTGGGTTGGCATGTATACGATTCTTTCATTTATTGTTTCTTATATAACTATCCTTTTTGTAAAGGGATATAAAGTTGTAGAAAGAGAACGTTAATATCATTTTGGGGAAATAGTGATTTACGGTGAACGACAACAACCTCATTTCACGTTGTCATGATGTGAAATGAGGTTGTTTAATGTCTATTTTTAATTGGAGTGATGAAAATCGCGAAGAATCCCCTCAATGATTGGATGAAGAGTAATAGGCAATTCATCAAATGGGAAGAAGCGCAATTCTTTTGACTCAGTTTGATCACATTTAAGCTCACCGTGGAATTCTCGGCAAATATAAACAACGAGTACACCATGTACTTGATCGCCGTTTGGATAGATTTGAAAGAAATCTGGTCCTGAATATGTACGGAATAGTTTTGGATTTTTAATAATAAGTCCAGTTTCCTCATATACTTCTCGCTTTAAAGCGTCTTCTAACGTTTCGTTATATTCTAAGGCGCCGCCAATAATGCCCCAGCGGTTAAAGTCTGTGCGGAGCTGCAGTAATACTTCACCTTTTTCATTTACTATAATGGCGTGCGAACCTATTAAAATAAGTGGATGATTTCCTACTAAATTTCTCATGTCTTCAATATAACCCATGTTTTGACTCCTTGTTTTTAATAATAATTAGGAAGTTCTTTTAACATTCTTTCTGTTTTACGTGCTGTAAAGGCTAAGTTATGATCATCTTTCGTTCTGAAAAATAATGTGCGTAAAAAGGTTTTAATGTTGGCACATAAAATACAATACTCATTAAGTGAAAGGCGTTTTCTAATTTGAGGAAGCCTTTTTATTTTTTTATGAATAATAGAAATTAACTCTTCTTGCGGGAAGTCATGATACAGCATTGCTAGTAATGGCGTAACAATTCGTTCATCTTCGTTATTATGAAAAAGGTCAGATGGAATGAAGATTTTATTTAATAAGCAATGAATTAATTCTTCATACCATTCAAAGGTTGTATAAGAATTGTGAACAATTTCAGTAAAGGCATCAGATACGTGAGCAAGACAATGAGCCCATCCTTTATTTTCGATATAGCCTCGAAAATCTGTTTCTAAGTTTGTGTATGTAATGAGTTTGTTTTTTATTTCTTCGATATCCTCCTCTGTACAAAAGTAGTGCGAATTAGCGAATTGAAGTATTAACGCAAGTAACGAAACAGTGTAAGAACGTGTGAAAACCCCATCTGAATGCGTGGAGTAAATGTCACAATATAAATACTCATCACTTAAACAAGTTTGCAACAGTAATTTTAGTTGATCATCCATAAGGAATTCATGATGAATGAAATGTGAAAAACATTTATATATAAGTTGATAACGGACGTAACTATCAGTCGTTCCGATAAACTGAAGCATGTTCAAAGTTAACTCATTAATATCTATATGTTGCAGTTGCGTATAGTCATTTTGTTGTATAAGCTCTAACTGTTGTTGCAGCGCTGTAATATCCAATGGAGAACCTCCTCCGCACTTTAAAGATGCGATGTTTTCTAGTATTCTATATATTCAAGGACAATCCTGCTCATGCAAGGAGAACAAGTAGAAATTCGAGTATGCCATAGATGAGGGAAGTATATGATGAATAAAGAACAGTTAAAAAAACATTTTAAAATAAGAAGAAATGCTTCTTCTATCATGATAAAAGAAAATAATGCAGAGCCTTTTACGGAAGAGCAATTAAAGGAAATCGTGCAATATTGCGTTGCTGAGGCTGAAGAAGAGGGAATAGAAAACTTACATTTTGAGATTTCTTCGAAAAGCCCCAATTATAATATGTATAAAAAATGTTTTGAAACGTATTCTTTTGAATATGTTACTGAAAACATGATTGTATGTAAGGATATATATGAAGTGGAAGATGTAGAAAGTGAAATTGATTTTAAGTTGATTGAAGAAGTAGGAGAAGATGCTTTTTATTCTCTTTGGAACGAAATAACGGAAGAACAAGTCACTTATGATCAATTTGTAAATATGATGCTACAAGAAATTGGGGAGCAATGGAAAGAACATTGTTTAACAGTGAGTGTAGGTGAAGAGCTGATAGGAATTGTAATCCCTCATATTGAAAAGGGGACGTTAGAAGAAGGAAAGCTCATGTATTTCGCAGTCGCTCCAAATATGCGAAATAAAGGATACGAAGCAGCATTCTTTACAGGAGCAATGTTTGTTTTAAAAGAAATAGGAGCATCTTATTATATCGGTGAGACAAATGTGCAAAATGAGTGGATGAAGGATATTTTTGAAAAGAACGGATGTCAGCTGCTGAGTTCAACTGAGAGATATGTGAGAAAGTTTTAGAAGGATGAATGATGTATACTCTCGAACTCGTATAGCGGGAGGGGACTATATATGTTAAAACAATCCATGCATTCATTCGTTTTACTGTATCCACATGTATTGTTAGAAGGTTGGAAAGTTGAAAAGGTTTCAGAACGTTATGAAGGTGAAAAGTGGGAAACTTTTTGGTTTCAAGTTGTTACTCCAACTGGAATGTTTCGGGTAAAAGAGTTTTTTCTCGATATAATGGAGCCAGTATTTCCAGATACCTGTATTTCTCAAGTAAAAGGGGATTGTTTTCAATATAAAAAGCTTGTGTATTGGAAAGGTGTAAATTATAAAGGAAAAGAAAGTTACGTTACATCTATATGGAAAACACAAGTTGAAATTTCAGTTGATCATGGATATGTAAACCAAGACGAAATGGAACGATTTCTATTTGAATTACAACCGGTACATATGGAGTTTGCGAAAACGATATTACATACACCATTTCACTTATTAAGCTTTCAAGCTAAGAGAGGTGAAATGGGCGAGATAGGAAGATGTAGAGAGTGGAATGCTCCAGATGACGTATCCTATGTAAAATTGTCAATTCATGAAAAGCTGAGTTGGAAACTTGAATCGGTCGGTTTTGGAAATGATGAAACGCAGTATGTATACTGGGACGAAGATAATAAACTATATGCACTTTGGGTTTGTAGACATAAAAACAAAGCGTATTATCCTGTTTCTTCATGGACAATGAACTATGGCCCAAAACAAATTATAAACGGGTTAGAGTTTTATTCACACTCTGATCGCGGAACAGTTGTATACGAAGATTTAGGTAATGAACAAATCACATACGTATTTCGAGGGAATCCATGTACAAATTTTGAACAAGTAAAAGAACTTTTTGCCTGTTTGTAAGATAAAAAGAAAAATGAGAACGACAAAATAGATATTCCTATAATACAATAAAGAAAGATTCGATTATATGAGAAAGCGTTGGTGAAAGAATGGAGCAGCAAAGACATTGGTTACAAGCGACTGTAGAAAGAAATGAAGATAATACGTTACAAATAAAGTGGGAAAATCATATAGAAGAAGTTCGTATTTATTGGAGTACTTCACCAGATCATATTGAAGAAAATGGAGAATTACTTGCAACGGTAAATGGAGAATCATCATATACAATTGAAAACCCGAGCGAAAATGAGCGTCCATATTTTAGGCTAGTAGGTAGTAATGGACAAGCAGTGACAGTAGCTGAGCGTAGATTGCCATTACAAGGCGCGTTTAACTTTCGTGATATGGGAGGATATGAAACGACTGAAGGCCGTAAAGTAAAATGGGGCAAATTATACCGTTCTGAAGAATTAGCAGGATTAACAGAGTGGGATATTGCGTATTTACAACAGTCTGGTTTAAAGTTAATTTGTGATTACCGTACAGACTTTGAAGTGAAGCATAAGCCAAACCCAGAAATTATAGGTGCTCGTCAAGTGTGCTTACCAGTTATGCAAGACTTAGCGAAAGACTTAAATATAAATGAGTTTTTCCAAGTTGGTGACCTTTCTATGTTAGGAAAACCAGGTGAGTATCTTGTGAAAATGAATCAAGACTTCGTAAGTGGTAATGAAGCATTTGTGAGCTTCTTAAAACTTGCGCAAGACCCGGAAAACTTACCGTTAGTAAACCATTGTACAGCTGGAAAAGACCGTACTGGATTTGGATCAGCATTATTATTACTTTTACTAGGTGTACCAGAGAAAACAGTAATGGAAGATTATTTATTAAGTAATGGTTTCCGTGAAAAGTTAAATGAAAAAATGATGGCCTTTTTAGGTGCAAAACTACAAAACGATGAAAGTAGAGCGATATTAGGTGCGATGTTCGAAGCACGCGCTGAATATTTACAAGCTGCGATTGATGAATTAAAAAAGCAATACGGTTCAGTTGAAGCATATGCTGAAAAAGCTTTAGGATTTACGAAAGAGTCGTTAGAGGAAATGAAAGAGTTATTGTTAGAGGATAAATAATGGGGAAGGAGGCTGATTGGATTAGCCTCCTGTTTCTATTATAAAATTTTTCGTTGCCTTATAATTCCTATCACAATTGGAATAGCTGTTCCAATTAATAATATCGGTAAAAATAATTTACCAAAACCACCGCTCCAATTTAAAGCTATTGAAATTGTTTCAAATTGGATGAAAGCAAAAATAAGTAAACAGACATTTTTTAATTGATTAAGCATTTTTCTGCTGTTTAAATAAAACTGCTTCGCATTCAATTCATTAAATCTTTTTGGGTAGTTATGAACTTCTGGAAACTTTTCTAAAGTCTGCATTAAAAGGAGTATGAATGCTCCTATTCCTGGTAGAAGTAAAAGCTCCCACTTTGATCCCCAACGATCTACAGTACCATATGCGTTATAATGTGCGGGTACTTCCTCAGGTAATCTTCCCCAAATGATAATCAAAAAAATGATGGATCCAAAGAACAATGAATATCCAATTATATCTCCAACCCATTCACTTTTTGTTTTTGGGATTTTTATTTTAGGTCTTTCCCATGAATTTACTATATTTTTCCGCTCCCTTCCTATAAGAACTAGAGTAATACAGTTTCTGGATTGCCAGTTTATAATTTGAATCTATTATCCAAATTATCTCAAATTTATAGTATTTTCACAATTAATTATTTTTGAATAACATGACTCATGTGTTTTAAACAACTGTAAGATCTCTGGACAGCTGCTTTTCGTAAAAGAAAAAAATTCGACTTAAGAGACAATTAATGAGAAAATACAAGTTGTAAATAACGTACTAGTTGAGGAGAGCATAATGAAATATAAAGTTATATTATTCGACGTAGACGATACATTATTAGATTTCCCTGAAACGGAAAGACACGCATTACATAATGCGTTTGTACAGTTTGGTATGCCTACAGGGTATAGTGATTTTCTTTCGAGTTATAAAGAGATTAGTAATGGATTATGGAGAGATTTAGAAAATAAAATGATTACGTTAAGTGAATTAGCGGTAGATCGATTTAGACAATTATTTGCCCTTCATAATATAGAAGTAGATGCGCAGCAATTTAGTGATGCATACCTTGAAAACTTAGGGAAAGAAGTACATCTTATAGAAGGTGCAGTGCAATTATGTGAGAATCTACAAGATTGCAAGTTAGGTATTATTACGAATGGATATACAAAAGTACAACAATCTAGAATCGGAAATTCGCCTTTATGTAATTTCTTTGATCATATTATTATTTCAGAAGAGGTTGGTCATCAAAAACCAGCACGTGAGATTTTTGATTATGCATTTGAAAAGTTTGGGATTACGGATAAAGTAAGTGTACTAATGGTTGGAGATTCGCTCACTTCTGATATGAGAGGCGGAGAAGATTACGGCATTGATACGTGTTGGTATAATCCGAGTTTGAAAGAGAATAGGACAGATGTTAAGCCGACTTATGAAGTGGAGAGTCTTATACAGATTTTAGAAGTGGCTAAAGAAAAAGTAGCTTCATTTTAATGGTATTGATATATCTTCAGTTATAGTCAATATGGGCAAGAGCTGTGTAACAACTAGAGGTGAATAAAGGATGTTAACGTTTTTATTTGAGTTAGACAAGAATATCCCACAAAAGGATGAGCCGCGGTATGATGCTTATTCAAAGGGTTTTATCGAAGGGGATGTAACAATTTGCGCGAGTGACAGCGTACTTTTTCAAAAGTCACGTATGAAGGTTGCAGAGCTAGGCATTTATTTAGGACAGTGGATGGAGCAAGTGCAACACGGGCAGAACGTACATATGAATTATGAAACGCCTGACCGTGATGAGATTATTCTTGCTTTCTCCTATGAAGAGGAGAATCAGTGGAGAGTTTCTTCCAGCTGGCAACAATTTGAACTTCAGGAGAGTATTTCTACTACAACATTAGTAAAGAGCGTTGGGCGTTATTTATATGAGCTAAATAAAGAACTGCGCGCGATCGAATATCCTGTGACGTTTGATCAGTACTTAAGAGGAGAGCAGGTGATGCAGCTTTCTTACAAACGACTGTGTGATAGTAAGGCGGATACGACGTCAATAGAGGTTTATAATGAAAGCGAAAGAGTAGGCGCAGTACGGGGCTATTATAAAAATACGTTGATGAAAGTGTTAGACTTTATTCCGAAAGTCGGTAGTAATATCATTTATGAAATAAAGGATAATAAGGACAATATTCGCGTTGTTGCAAAGGATGTAAGTAGGCAGCGCCAAAGAAGGATTTTAGTAACGTACAAAGATAATCATGATGCAGAGCATGAAATACTTGTATGTGACGGAAAGTTATTGGATGCAAATTTCTTATTTACCTTTACGTATAAGAGAGAAGAATATGTTGTTCATAAAACTACTTTTGGGATGGGAAAGTTATTACGAAAGGGCTATGTAATCGCAGATTGGAATATTCGTCTTGAGGAAGATATGTATCACATCGAGATGAATGTATACGATGAAGATTATATAGAAGACCAATATTTACTGTTGGGCGTATTTCATGCGGTTTTGTATGGATGATCGTTGTATAAATGAAAAATACCGGTATTCTTTGTGAAAAGAATGCCGGTATTTTTTATCTCACTTTAATGGGCAGTAAGACCCCCACCTCAAAATGCAGCGAAAGCAAAGAATTTAGGTGGGGGTCGGGCTGCCCATTAAAGCCCGATTGGTGAGGGATGATTAAAGTTTCACTTTATTCATCCTCAAAAATAAAAATTTCATCAATCGTACTATGAAGTGCCTTCGCTATATCGTGAGCAAGCTGTAAGGAAGGATTATATTTTCCTTTTTCAAGGTGACTAATTGTTTCACGACGTACACCAACGCTCTTTGACAAATCTTCTTGTGTCATGTTCAATATAGCACGGTATTCTTTTATTCTCGTTACGAACGCCATGGTGCATCTTCCATTTCGTCAACAGGTTTATCGTAAAAGAACATAGAGAACCCGAACGTAAGAATGAGTGTGCCGAAAATAAGGGCGATATCAATTTCTTGTAGCATCGGGTTTGGAAATAACATTTCAATAAACAGAATGATAGCAGTGGTTAGTAATGTAACGATAAAAGCATTGCGGCACGATTTATTGACGATTTGTTCAAATAGTTCATCGTGTTGAACCGTTCTGTACGTTGTGAAAAAGGAGAAAAAACAAAACATAGTAAACAATCCTTTTTCATAAAAAAAGCCGAGGAAACCGAAGAAACCGAGAAACCCTAAATATTTTATCCAAGTTGTTTTCATGATAGATTCTCCTTTCAATGTTAGAAATAAATCACGTTATGTTATAAATATATCACATATGGATATAAATGGTAATAATAGTTTTCCAGTTTACTTCATAATAATAGTAAAAAGAGGAAATATACTGCGAAATAAAGAGGATAATATTGTAAAATGGTTGTAAGGAGGGGGAGGAAGGTATGCTAACTTGGATCATGGTCGTTGTATTACTTGTAGTGATTACTGTAGTCGCGACGGTGTTAATTGGGCGAAATGGTGATGCAAATTATAGTAAAGCGACAAAGGGGAATATTAGAAGGCTTACGATGATTTATATTATACTAGCTGTCGTTTTAATCGTTGGATTAGGTTTGTATATTTATTTTAAAGGTTAAAAAACTGAAAAATACAAAAATCTGAAAATAGAAGTATGCTATAATGTTGATATAGTTATTTGGTAATTAAGGAAAGGATTGGATGGAATGATTGAGATTACGAATGTGTCAAAAAGTTATAATGGGTCTACCTATGCAGTAAAAGATTTAAGCTTATCTGTGCCTAGCGGAGAAATCTTTGGGTTTTTAGGACCGAATGGTGCGGGTAAATCAACGACAATTAAGATGATTACTGGTATTCATGGGGTGGACAAAGGGACGATTACGATTAATGGTATAGATATTATGAAAAATCCGATGGAAGCGAAAAGGACGTTTGGTTATGTCCCAGATAGCCCAGATATGTTTTTACGATTAAAGGGAATTGAATATTTAAACTTTATGGCAGATATGTATGAAGTGCCGAAAGAAGTACGCCAAGAACGAATCGAGTCTTTAGCGAAGAAATTTGATCTTTACAATGCGTTATCGGATCAAATTCAAAGTTACTCGCACGGTATGAGACAAAAAATCGTTATTATTGGTGTGCTCGTGCATGAGCCAGATGTATGGATTTTAGACGAACCTTTAACGGGGCTTGATCCGAAATCTGCATATATTTTAAAAGAAATGATGAGAGAACATGCAGATAAAGGAAAGATTGTATTCTTCTCTACACACGTATTAGAAGTGGCCGAAAAATTATGTGACCGCGTCGCGATTATTAATAAGGGGAATTTGCAGTTCAAAGGGAATTTAGATGAAATGAGAGATCATTTTAAATCCAACGAATCACTTGAAAAAATGTTCTTGGAGATGACGGGCAATGAGTAAAATTTGGACGTTAACGAAAGTATTATTGAAATTAAATTATGCAGATTTCATAACAGATAAGAAGAAGCGATGGGCATATGTATTTTCATTTGCAGCTATTTTATTTGTCGGCTTTTTAATATTTGGTTCTATCACGCACGGAATGTATGAGGGAATGATACATTTAGGGCAAGACCCAGGAATGATTGTCGCAATGGGACTTGCGATTGCGAGTATATGGGTATTTTTAATGAGTATAACGAACATTTTAACTGTATTTTACTACAGCAATGACATTGAAATGTTATTACCATTACCATTAAAACCAGCGCAAATTATTTCGGCAAAATTTTTAACAGTATTAATTACACAATACGTAATGAGCTCATTCATTTTACTACCAATCTTTATTACGTACGGTTTAAAAAGTGGCGCATTTATTACATATTACATATACATGATTTTTATTTACTTACTTTTCCCGATTGTGCCGTTAGTATTAGCTTCGTTACTGATGACAGTTATTATGAGGTATACAAATATAGGGAAAAATAAAGACCGAGGAAATATATTTATTGGAATCGTAAGTATACTATTTATTGTAGGGATTAATGTATTTTTGCAGTGGAAAAATAAAAGTTCGTTTTCTGAAGATGCAATTACAAATTATCTTGCAAACAACGAATCTTCTCTTTTAGTACAAATGACAAATTATTTTCCAACTACATATTTTGGAGCAGTGGCGTTAGTAGAAAATGCAAATTGGAAGGGTCCTTTATATGTAATAATCTTTGCACTTATTTCATTTGTATTTTTTGTGTTGTTTTATTACATTGCAGAGCGTACATATTTAAAAGGGGTTATTGGACTTTCAACGAGTACAGCAAAAAAAGAGGTCATTTCAGCAGAAGGTTTACAAAAATCAACGGTACAAAGTTCACATTTGAAAGCGTATGTGAAAAAAGAATTTAAAACGTTATTCCGTACACCACAATTTTTCTTGAATTGTATCGTACAAACTTTCGTTATGCCGATTATGTTGTTCTTCGTTTTATTTGTACAAGATGGAAATTTAAAATGGATTACGAGTTATATTAATAATCCAAAATCAGCAGGTCTTGCAATTGGCGTTGGCCTTTGTGCATCGCTATTTTTAATGGGAAGTAACGTCATCGCAACAACATCATTTTCACGTGATGGAAGCTCTTGGTTTGTGAATCGTTATTTACCTGTAAAAGCTTCGGATATCTTTTTTGCAAAAGCAATCACGGCTTGGTTAATTAATGTAATTATTTTAGCAGTGTTCGGTATTACGATGGCAGTTGTAGCGGGAATTTCTCCTGTTTTCATGTTACTGTGGTTTTTACTAAGTGCGAACGGCTTACTGTTAATTAATTTAATTGGTACACGCTGGGATGCACAAACTGCAGATATACATTGGGATACAGAGCAGAAATTATTTAAGAGCCGATATACAACTTTGTGGAATTTTTTAGCTAATATTTTAATAGCTTTAATTATTGTAGCGGGAGTAGGTCTATTATACTTCTTCCTTCAAGTAGGGCTGTGGGTTATGTTTATCGTTTTATTTGTAATGTTTACGATTGTAAATTATATCTTTATTAAAATGTTAAAATTAGGTGCAGAACGTATATTGTCAAATATTGAATAAAAAGATAGATCCTCTGTATTCGTGCAGAGGATTTATCCATAGGTGGAGGAGAAAAGGTGAAGAAAATAGCAATTGTAACAGGGGCAACTCGTCTGAATGGAATTGGTGCAGCTGTATGCAAGGTGCTTGCTCAAAAAGGAATAGACATTTTTTTCACGTACTGGTCTCAGTATGATAAAGCGATGCCGTGGGGAATGCATGAAAAAGAGCCCTTTTTGTTGAAAGAGGAGATTGAAAGTTTAGGTGTTCGATGTGAAATGGCAGAAATCAATTTATCGCAGTCATATTCGCCAAACCGTTTGTTTTATATGGTCTCAGAACGGTTAGGTGATCCATCTATTTTAATTAATAATGCAGCGTATGCTACTCATACGAGAATCGAAGAATTAAATGTAGAGCAGTTAGATAAACACTATACAGTAAATGTTCGCGCTACTATGTTATTAAGTTCATTATTTATAAAACATTATGCAAGCAAGGCGAGTGGCAGTATTATTAATCTTACTTCAGGGCAGTCACTCGGGCCAATGCCTGATGAACTAGCATACGTAGCGACGAAAGGAGCAATTGAAGCATTTACAAAATCAGTAGCACCAGTTGCGATGGAGAAGGGGATTACAGTGAATGCTGTTGATCCAGGACCAACGAATACAGGATGGATTACAGAGGAGCTGAAGCATCATTTAGTATGGAAGTTTCCACAAGGTAAAGTAGGAGAAACGGTGGATGCAGCGCGCGTAATTTCTTTTTTAGTCAGTGAAGAAGCAAAATGGATTACAGGGCAAATTATTCATTCGAATGGTGGTTACTCATAAAATTATTATGTTAACAATTGTTGAGAAACAAAAAAACGAAAGAAAATTTTATTTTTTGTATAAATAAAATGTCAAGAAAGATAAAAATTTGATAGAAGAGTATGTCGTCATATGAGGATCGTAATGCTTCATGTGACAATATATTCTTTTTCTTTTCCTGCACAGAAGAAAAATGAAGTAGAAGAAACTCGAATATTCAAATTGATTTATCATTTTTTGTACGTATTATTATGAAGATTACTGTCGGAAAAATGATAATTCGTATGAAAAGGGATTTTTTACGGGGAAATCGAATCGTAAAGGGGAGGATAAATTACGTAAACATAGGGGGATTTATATGAAAATGAAAAAGGTCGCTATCGCATCGATAACAATTGGTACAATGCTTACTATGGCAGCTTGTAGTCCTTCAGCAGATAAAGAGAAAGAAAAGAAAGAGCAAGTAACAGCGCAAAATGAAGGAGAATCAAAAACGACAAGTGCAGATGAAGCGTCAAAAACAACGAAAGATACTGAAAAAGAAACAAATACTTCTTCAAATGAAAAAACAGATAAAGATGCAAAAAATACGAAAGAATCATCAGGAACAGAAAGTAACGGTAAAACGTCAACTCAAAATGAGAATGTAAAAACAAAAGAAAAAGAGACGACAGGAAAGACGAATGATCAAACGACTAGCGGGAAAACAACAGATCAAAGTACAAGTACAAACTCAGACGGAAAAACAACGAAAGATCCGAAGAAAAACGTAGCGGTGAAAACAAATGTAAAAGAAGTTGCTGCATTAATTGATAGCTTAGACAAGCAATTAGCTGCTAATCCAAAATTAGAAACAGTAAATAAACTTGGAAAACAAATTAATGCAAAGTGGGATGTAATCGAGAAAGAGTTAGAAACATCACACCCAGCTGAATCTAAAACAATCGGACAAAGTATGTATCCGTTAATTGTAGGAGCGGAGAAAGAAAAGATAGATATTACTAAAATGAAGTCATTAACGACGAAAACGAAAAAAGATTTAAATCAGTTATTAACGAAACTTTCGTAGTTTCAAAAGCCTACTTGTGTGAGTAGGCTTTTTTTACGTTGAGAGTGTAATGAAAGTTTATGGGAATCCTAATGAAAAAGGATGGTGGAAATATGACAATCGATCGAATTTGTACAATTGGTCCAGCAAGTAATAACAAAGAAACGTTAGCGCAGTTAATAAATAATGGTATGAAAATTGTTCGGCTAAATTTATCACATGGGACGCATGAAACTCATAAAGATATCATTCATTTAGTGAAATCGTTAGATGATTCTATTAAAATTTTAGGCGATGTACAAGGTCCTAAAATAAGGTTAGGGGAAATAAAAGGAGAACAAATTGCGCTTCAGGCGGGAGATTCTTTTATTTTACATACGCAACCAGTTACAGGGAGTAGTACGGAAGCAAGTGTTGATTATGAAGGAATCGCGCATGATGTGAAAGTCGGAAGTAGAGTTTTAATGAATGATGGTGAAGTTGAGTTAATCGTTGAGAAAGTAAGTACGGATACAATAGAAACAAAGGTGAAAACAGGTGGTAATATCTCATCTCATAAAGGGGTGAACTTACCAGGCGCAATCGTTCGTTTACCAGCTATTACAGAGAAAGATAAAAAAGATATTCAGTTTCTTTTAGAAGAGGGTGTTGATTTTATCGCATGTTCTTTCGTAAGAAAACCTAGTCATATAAAAGAAATACGAGATTTTATACAACAGTATAAAGAAACGTCACCTAATTTAATTGCAAAAATAGAAACGATGGAAGCGATCGAGAATTTTCAAGATATATGTAAGGAAGCAGATGGAATCATGATTGCAAGGGGAGATTTAGGAGTTGAGTTGCCGTATCAATTTATACCGCTCTTGCAGAAAATGATGATTCAGGAATGTAATCGAACGAATACATATGTTATTACAGCGACACAAATGCTGCAATCCATGGTAGAGCATTCTATTCCAACAAGGGCTGAGGTGACTGATGTGTTTCAAGCTGTAATGGACGGAACGAATGCTGTTATGCTTTCTGCTGAAAGTGCGTCAGGCGAGCATCCGATTGAAAGTGTAAAAACATTGCGCCTTGTTTCTGAATTTGCTGAGCATGTAAAAAAAGATGGTCCTGTTGTGATGAAAGATGTACTGGAATTACTGCATAAGTCTTTGGATGCGTGATAAATAAAAAGAGGGCGGATATGCATCCGTCCTCGTCTGTTTCATTCCTATTCTTCTTGCTCTTGCTCATCCAAAATGTTTTCAAACGCAGCGGATACTTTTTCAAACTCTTCATCATTCTCAATGTATGAGAATTCGCTATCTTCTTCTACTTTTAAAAAGAAAATATCAATGTCTTCCTCAGTTTCTGTTTGGATATCTTCAACAAAGGCAACTGCAATATATTCTGCACCTTCGACATCCATCGCTCCAAGTACTTCTACTTCTTGCTCTTCGTTATTCTCATCACTAAGAGTAAACACTTCGCCAACTTCAATATCAGACATATTCATTCTCCTCCTGTCCAACTCTAATAAATAGAGTGTTTAAACTGCATACATACTAATATAGTTTTCCATGAAAAACTAATTTCATACATAAGAAAAATGAACTTCTACTTCTTTCGTATGTGTATGCAGCTATACGGAGCGCATGTTATCTTATTAAATCCATTCAACAATTGCATCCATCGTCTGTCTTGTTTTATCACGTTTTGGCTCTTCTTTACGGTAACCAAAGGCAACCATAACAGATACTTCAAAGTTATCTCCATTGATAATGCCTTCTTGACGAAGTAAAGAATCTACTTTCTCTTTATCAAATCCTTCTATTGGACAAGAATCAATACCGATTTGAGCTGCGCTCGTCATCATATTACCTAAAGCAATATAAGTTTGCTTAGATGCCCAATCAAATACAGCACGGTCGGATTGTAATAAGTTAAAATCTGATTCCTGGAACTTTTTGAAGAATTCATATCTAATTTTTTGCGTGTCTTCAGGCAATCCAATAATATCGTTCATCATATATTTAATATACTCTGCATCATAATGCATATCTTTCATGTTTCTTGAAAGAACAATGACAAAGTGACTAGCTGTTGCAAGTTGCCCACTAGCGCCCCATGAATACGGTTGTAGTTTCTCTCTTACTTCTTTATTTTGTACGACAATAAATTTCCAAGGTTCATAACCAAAAGAAGAAGGAGATAATCTGCCTGTTTCTAAAATGAATTTAAAGTCCTCTTCTGAAATTTTGTGCATAGGATCGAACTCTTTACATGCATGTCTGAAATGAAAAGCCTCCATAATTTTTTCTTTTGTAATTTGATTTGTATTTGTCATAAAAGGTCCTCTTTTCATTCATTTATTTTGTAAGTAAATTATATTTTTAAAGTAACATAGACACAAGTACGCACATTTATGTGGTATAGTATCAAAAAAGATACTATTGATAAGGGAAGGGATTTATTATGGATTGTTCGAATGAAAATAATATAAATTACCCATTTCTAAATAAATATTCTTGTCCAGTGGAAGCTATGGTTGAGGTTATTGGTGGGAAATGGAAAGGGGTTATTTTGTATCATTTATTAGATGGTACAAAGAGGTTTAATGAATTAAAAAGATTAAAACCTAATATCACACAAAGAATGTTAACACTGCAGCTGAGAGAACTTGAAGCAGACGGCATCATCCATCGTGAAGTATACCGTGAAGTCCCTCCGAAAGTAGAATATTCGTTAACTGAGCTTGGTGAATCACTACGTCCAATGATTCTATTAATGATGGAATGGGCAACTCATAATATGGAGAAAGTTTTGGAGAGTAGGAATGCACAAAATAAAAGTTAATAGATGAAAGTGGTATAGTAGAGACGGATATGAATTTTTCTTGAATTGGTAGTGGAGTTAGAAAACCATATATTATCAAAATAGGGAATTGGATGTTAAAGCTTTGTAGGATTAAACTGATTATAATTATTTTATGTAAACTAAACACCCGATTATCTATAAAATGAAAAAATCTATGTATCGTTGATATAGTGTAAATTATGATAGATATATTCAAAAAATCGTTAATATAATTTCACTTATGAAGGTGTTGTTTATTAAGGGAAAAGGGCTGCCATGCGCGGACAGCCCTTTTTTTGTTGACCGGATTTACATTTTGAGAATACTTCACAGTCATAACGTAGTAGGCATTGTAAAATACTTATTCAATGTATTATCTTTCAAAGAAGAAAGCGGAATCTTCACCTCACTACCTTCCTTCATATCCCGTAGCACAACAGTGTTTGTACTAAGTTCTTCTTCCCCAATAATAAGCACATAAGGGATATTCTCTTTATTGGCATAATTAAGGGCACGTTTTAATTTACGTCCTGCTAGTTCGAGTTCGACTTTTAAGGAAGTGGTAGAACGTAATTGCTGGGCGATTTGTAAGCATTGTAATTCTGTTCCGAGCGGGATGATAAATACATCCGCTGTAGATGATATCGTTTCTTTCTGTGATAGTGCTGTATAAATAACGTCTAAACCGAATGAAATACCGACTGTTGGATAATTCATATTATCACCACGGAATGCCCCAATAATATTATCGTATCGCCCTCCGCTACCGATGCTAGATGTAATTGATCCATCTTTTAAAAAGATTTCATATACGGTGCCTGTATACATTGTGAGTCCTCGGGCTAAAAACGGATTGAATATCGTATTTTCATTTATTCCGAGAGCGATTAAATATTGCTGTAATTGTTGTAATTCGTTTATTCCTTCGGCAACGAGTGGATTATTGAAAGCTTCTTTAAAGTCAGCAATTGAAAGCTTTAGACAAGATAAAACGGTATTACATATCGTATCAGCCATTTCTTCAGAAATTCCACGCTCTAATACATCTTTTCGTACACCATCAATCCCAATCTTTTCGATTTTGTCTAATGATAAAATGACGTCACTCGTTAACTCAGTAGGAATGTTAATGGCCTGGAGAATACCGTTTAATAATTTTCGGTTATTATATTGAATCGTTACTTCTAAGTTTAACGTTCGGAACAGTTCAAATGCCATACTCATAAGTTCAGCTTCTGCCATGACAGATTCTACACCGACTATATCAACGTCGCATTGTATAAACTCACGAAATCTCCCTTGTTTAATAGGGCCATCTCGAAATACTTTCCCAATTTCATACCGTTTAAAAGGAAGGCGGATGTTCGGATTCATCGCTACGACTTTTGCGAATGGAATTGTTAAATCATATCGTAAGGCAAGGTCGCGTTTTCCTTGATCCTGAAGTGTATATATTTCTTTTAATATTTCATCACCACCGCCGTACTTGTATGACATAAGCTCATACATATTTAATGTTGGTGTCTCTAACGGTTTACAGCCATAACGTTCAAACGTATCCTCACAAGCTCTTTTCATTTTATTTCGCAGCACTTGTTCCTCTGGTAAATAGTCTTTCGTTCCTTTTACATTTCTCATTTCCATCATAATCACTCCTTTTTAAATTAAAAAAAGCTATGCAGGTATAAAAATACCCACATAGCTTTATGAACGCTTCGTGGGTCAACAGGAAAAGCCCTGTACCCACGAAGAAAAATTTTTCTTCGGATACACGGCGTTACGTATGATGATGAAGTTGGAAAGAAGTATTAACATTTCGCATTACAAATCTCTCCTTAACATAAGTTTTTCCAAATTATATCAGATAATTTTTGAATTATCAATATTTTTAGTTTTGAAAAATACGTGAAGTTATGTAGGAGAAATGGAAAAGGGTGTATAATAAAACTTAATAATATGAAATAACCTTTTAAGGAGAACGTTATGAAAAAAGATAAAACAAATGCGATGCGAATATTAGATAAAGAAAAAATTGAATATTCGATGATGTCATATGATCCAGACGATGGGAAAATTGATGGCGTATCAGTAGCCGAGAAAATTGGACGAGAAGTGAGAGAAGTATATAAAACGTTAATTGCTCAAGGGAATAGTAAAAATTATCATGTGTTTATTATTCCAGTAGATGAGGAATTAAATTTAAAAGCTGCCGCAAAAGCAGTAAGTGAAAAGAAAATTGAAATGATTCCTGTAAAAGATATTACGAAAGTATCAGGATACATTCGCGGCGGTTGTTCACCAGTCGGAATGAAGAAGTTATTTTCTACATGTATCGATGAAAGCGCCCAATCACTTGAAACGATGATTGTAAGTGGCGGGAAAATAGGTATACAAATTGAACTTAAAGTGGATGACTTGGCGAAAGTGACGAGAGCGCAGTTTGGTGAGATAACGAAATAATGATACATAGGAAAAGAAGTTCTAGTTTTATTAAGTTTAGATAAGAAGTTATAGGATAGTTAGTCCATTATGGGGCTAATTGTCCTTTTTATTTACATACTGGATAAACTGAATCATTTGTTTGGCTTTGGGGGGAGGACTTTAAATAAACAAGAAGAGTTACTCACAAAGATAGACAAAGGAAGGGAGAGTGTTTTAATGAAAGTTTAAGACATGCCATAAGAAAGCGAATATTCGGGAATGCCAGTATGTTTGAAAAACCTATGCTAAGAGCATGCAAGATTATATACAGTTTTTTTGCTAATCCAGTAACAAACAAGAACACTAAAACGATACCAGGATAGGAATGTATAAAACATGTATAGATTCATAGAAATAAAAAAGAAGGTTCCCTTGTGAGAGCAGGGTTCTCCTTTTTCCTTGCTACTGATAATGAGACGTTATGTTAACTGAACAGGTATATGTTATTCATCCAAAATTACACAAAGTTGTCTTTCCTGATGGTACAATTAAAATCAAGGAGGGGTATTATGGGAATTTTTTATGTAATACCACTTTTTCTTATATTTGGCACTGCAACATTTTTATTTATCAAGTCTGGTTCACCAAAAATTAAAGATAAAAACCTATCATTGATAATGATCTTTCTAGGGATAAATCTAATTACAATTCCAATGGCTTATTTGGTAGGTTCGTTTGTTTCTTATACACATGAGGCCTCAACAGAATTTACATATAATAATCCACTTTATTTTTGGAAAGGATTTTTCTTTATTCAAATAATACCGCTTTTCATGCTATTTATGGCTTTAATATGGTGGTTTATCCGTAAGGGCAAAGAAAAAATCGACATATAGAATTTTAAAATGACTTCCGCTAACGAAAATCATGCAAATAAGCTGTTCACTAAATTCCCATAGAAAACTGTGGTGAGATGAAATTTTTGATTTTACAGTACTTCAAAATCTTAGCTAGATGGCTATGTATCGGTAACCCACAATAAAAAGGCAGGAACATATTAAATATGTTCCTGCCTTTGATTTTAGAGGGGTGTTTCCTAACAGTTGATTTTGTTAACGATAGTCGACTTTAAATCCATATTTTGTATAGAATATAGTACATATAATAAAAGTATGAGGTGATACAGTGAGAGAGATTCAGATTCATAAAATTATTGCGGATAAGAGAAAAGAAAAGGGAATTACGCAGGAAGAGTTAGCGGCGTATATCGGTATTACGAAGGCGTCTGTTTCCAAATGGGAGACGGGGCAGAGTTATCCGGATATTACATTTTTACCACTGTTAGCATCATACTTTAACATTAGTATAGATGAACTAATTAGTTATACACCGCAAATGAAACAGGAAGATATTAAAAATTTATATCATAGACTCGCAGAAGCTTTTAGTGAAGAACCGTTTGATGATGTAATGATAGAGTGCAGAGGAATCATCAAAAAATATTATTCTTGTTTTCCGTTATTACTTCAAATGGGACTACTTTTTATTAATCACCATATGTTAACAGAGGATACGGATAAAAGAATTGAAATTTTAGAAGAAGCAATGTATCTCTTTAGCAGAGTGCAGGAAGAAAGTGACGATGTTTCTCTTGTGAAAGAGGCGGTATCGTTTCAAGCAACTTGCTATCTTATACTCAATAAACCGAATGAAGTATTGGAATTGCTTGGCGGAACGATACGTCCTAACGTTCCAGAGGAAGAGCTAATCGCACAAGCGTATCAAATGCTTGGAAATGCTGAAAAGGCAAATGAAATAATGCAAATTAGTATGTACCAACATTTGATGCAATTCGTTTCGACAATACCGAGTTTTGTATTAGTAAATGCCTCAAACAAAGAAAAGGTAGAGATGGCTTTAAATAGAGTCTTTAAATTAATAGACACTTATGACATAGAAAAATTACATCCGCATATGACTTTAAAAGTTTATTATGCTGCTGCGCAAGTATGCTGTATGCATGAAAACTATGAAAGAGCATTAGAAATGTTACGGAAATATGCAGCGGTTTGCGCGGCGAGCTTTACAGTAAATAGTCTACATTTACACGGTGATTCCTATTTTGATGCAATTGATGAATGGTTTGCAGAGTTTCCGCTCGGCGCTAAGACGGTCAGAAATGAAGAAATTATAAAGCGGAGCATGTTACAAAGTATTGCAGAGAATCCAATTTTCGAATCAATGAAAGACTTAATAGAGTATAAAAATATTGTAGCGAGTTTGAAATTTAAATTGGATATAAAAGAATAGTGGGAGGACAAATATAATGACCTTTGACGAATATGAAGTAGCGATAAATAGTGAATTTACTTTGTATGGAACGATTACAAAGCCGAAAGCTGACGGGAAGTATGCTGCCGTTGTCATTATTGCTGGATCTGGGGAAATTGATCGTGATGGAACGATCGTACCGTTAAAGCTTGCGTCGAACGTATATAAAGATTTAGCACATACAATTGCGAGACTTGGAGTAGTGACGCTCCGCTTTGATAAGCGCGGAGTAGGAAAGAGTGACGGAGAATTTCTGAAGACTGGAATGTGGGATTTAGTTAATGATATAGAGGCTACGATTACGTATTTAAAAGAACAACCATTTGTTGATCCAGAAAATATTATTTTAGCTGGTCATAGTGAAGGGGGTATGTTGGCAACTGTAGTAAACGCAAGAACACCAGTTAATGGGCTTATCCTTCTTACAGGGGCTGCGGAATCATTAGAAGAGGCTACAAAAAGACAAAGAGAAATTGCATATAAAGAACTAAAAGAGCAGAAAGGAATAAAAGGAAAACTAATGCGCCTTCTCAATGTAGAGAAACGCGGAGAGAAGCAAATGGAAAAAATAAAAGAGAAAATGATGAACACAGAAAAAGATACGATTAAAGTTGGTTTTAAACCGATGAACGCAAAGTGGTTTAGAGAGCATTTTCAGCATGACATCTATAAAGACTTACAACAAGTAACATGTCCAGTACTAGCTATTGCTGGTGATAAAGATATTCAGGCTGATCCTGAAAGAGCGAAGCGGATCGGTGATTATGTGAAGGGTGATTCTGAAGTATATGTAGTACAAAATATGGATCATAGTTTGAAAAGTTTTGAAGGTGATTTTAAAGCATTAGAGTTTAAAAAGAATTATGAAGAAGGGGCAGGAAAGCCACTACATCCAGAGCTGGAAGAAATAATTGTAAATTGGCTGGATACACATTTTATCTCGCAACATGCGGGTAGTAAGATTCCCGGCTCAATATTAGGCGAAAGTGAGGAAGTCGGAAGGGAGAGGAATTGTCTGTAAAAAAACGGTTGTTGTAGGTTGATTTAGTTTAGTATATGAATTTATTTTTTGCGAATTCATTCATTATAAAATGTTCGTTTTTATTAATTAACGAGATAAAAACGAACATTTTTTTATTTTAAATAAATTGGGTAATTAAACTATAACATCACTATATTTCGTTGAATATCATAATAATATAATGGAGGTGATGTTATATGGCACTTACTACAGGACCAATTGAAAACGTAGGAAATCAACCTGCTAATGCAAATAGAGTTAGGGTGAAAATCCTTAACCGTACTGCGGGCCCGCTTACTGGAGTAGCTAGAGTTTTTAGACTTGACGGTTCATTAGTGTTGATTGAACAGGTAAACTTCAATGTGAATTCTAATGCTTCTACTTTTGTAACTCTAAGTTTAGTTCATCCTGCTTTTGGACAAGCATTTGAATATGAAGTTCAAATTGTTCCTAATCAACCTGGTGGACTATATAGTGTTTATGGGCTAACAGCTGAAAGTGTTATTATTACTGCACAACGTGTTGTGAACTCAGAATTGACACAGTTTCTTTAATTAAAATAGATTGGTGCCTACATGGTATCCAATCTATTTTTGTACGTATTATTCAGAGAAAGAAAGATTTTACACAAAAATAAAGACAGTTATGGAAAAAGGAAAAGTTGAGCTATCATCTTGATTTTTATTATTTCTGTCTTAGACTGTATCGGTTTTGTGGCATGGTTTTCTTTGAATGTTTTTTAAGTATTTATCGAATATGCATTATTGCATAAATAAATTTATATTTATAAGTTAATATTAAACTACTTTTTAGTTGTAAAGAATATTTTAATAATCTTTATAAGAGAAGGGTATTCCTTGTTAAAAGTGAAATTGTTTGGAATGTGAATAAACAAAAAGTTTAGAAGTGATACAGACTCAATAGAGTCTTGTATTAAATAAACAGAAAAGGGGTATGGGTTTCTAAAGAGTTTTTGGGGGGTAGAAAGCATTTTTTAGTCAATAGCTTCAAATTATATTTTAAAGGGGAAATGGGTATATGAAGTTTCGAAATACAAAGATTGCTATGATTACACTATCTTCATTTTTTATTTTAGGTTCTGCATCTCTATCATTCACAGATACTATACACGGTGAAGTGGCTCCTGCATCAGCACAGGAGATTATTGTAAAAAGTTATGACGATACATATTATAATAATGCAATAGGAAAGACCGGTTTAGAATTAAAGAAGGAACTGCATAATATTATTGATAATCATACAAAGTTATCATACAGTGCGGTATGGGAAGCACTAAGAGATACTGATGAAGATCCAAATAATAAAAATAATGTGATACTCTTATATACTGGTCGTTCGCAAGGGAAACTTACGAATGGCTCAGGAGTAAATAACTGGAACCGAGAGCATGTTTGGGCAAAATCACACGGTGACTTTGGAACGACTGCAGGACCTGGAACAGATTTGCATCATTTAAGAGCGACGGATGTATCTGTAAATAGTTCACGTGGAAATCTGGATTTTGATAATGGTGGCGTGAATCATTCAGAAGCGACAGAATGTAAATATGATAGTGATTCTTGGGAACCTCGTGATAGTGTAAAAGGAGATATCGCTAGAATGCTATTTTACATGGCAGTTCGTTACGAGGGAGACAACGGTGAAATAGACTTAGAACTAAATGAAAAGGTGAATAACAATAAAGACCCATACATGGGCAAACTATCCGTTTTACTAAAATGGAATGAACAAGACCCGGTCGATGATTTAGAGAGAAAGCGTAATGAAGTGATTTTTACGAAATATCAACATAATCGTAATCCTTTCATTGATCATCCGGAATGGGTAAATAAAATTTGGAACTAAAATACTTAAAGGTATTTTACTTTGAGAAAAGGGATTGATCATTATGATTAATCCCTTTTTATATCTATACTAGAATAAGTGATTTTTATAGAATTGGAGAGGAAAATAGGATAGATATTTTATCAAGTTAAGTATAATACGAATCTTTTAATACGGTCCCCACTCAATATTCACACCAACAATAAGAAAAATAAGTCCAATGATAAACCAGATCAATGCAAGTGGCGCCATGAATCGAAGCCATTTTCCATAAGAAATGCCGCTCGCTGCGAGAACGCCCATTAAAACACCGGAAGTTGGATTGAGGCAGTTCACTACACCTTCGCCGAGCATAACAGCTTGTACTGTAACTTGGCGTGTAATGTGCATGAAATCAGCTAATGGAGCTAATATCGGAATGAAAATAACAGATTCACCTGTACCGGATGAAATAAGGAAATGTAATGCGGCACTACTTACGTACATACCGATCACGCCAAATATCGGGCTTTGTCCTTCGAGAGACTGTGCGAGTTGGTTAACGATTGTATCAAGTAATTTACCTTGTTCTAAAATGACTGAAATACAACGAGCCATTCCGACGATTAGAGCACCGTATATGAGATTTTGGCAGCCTGTTAGAAAAGTAGAAGCGATATCGTTTGCTTTCATACCACCTATTATTCCCGCTGTAATGGCGATGAAAATAAAGGTAGCGGTCATTTCTGCGTCTGTCCAATGTAGACGGAAAGCGCCTATTAAAAATACAATTAAGGATAAAGCTGAAACGAGTAAAATCAATTTGTGACGTATTGTCCAAGGAACTTCAGTTTTCTCTATTTCTTTCTCACTTGAAAGAGCATTACTTGGAAACCAGTTGTCGCCGAGTATGCTTCCTTTATTCGATTTTTTCAAGCGTTTTATATACCAATTAATATATAGAATGGTAGCCAATAAAAAAGAGATATAAATTACCGTACGTAAACCAATTCCCGAAAACATCGGAAGTTCTGCGATTTTTTGTGAAATGCCTAAAGGTGAGGGAGATAAAATAGTAGCATTAAAACCAGCATAAGTGCCTAAATAAATAATTGCTACGCCAACGATAGCGTCCCATTTTAATGTGCGTGCCACGATGATACCAATGGGTATAAAGCCGATAACTGAGTTAACGATAATACCAGTCGTTCCGAGAATAGAAAAGAGCGCGGCGACAATACATATGAAAAGTAATTGCTGATTACGAAATTTGTTAATAACATGATAGATTAAACCGTCAAGAGCACCTGTTTTTTCAAGAATCGCAATAGCACCACCCGTAAATAAAATTAAGAAGATGATAGGAGCAGCAAGTGTCATTCCTTTTTCAATAGCAGTAAAAAAAGAAACAAACCCTACTGGCGATTGTGGAACAGAATGATAACTTCCTGGTATTGTCGTTGTAACAGTACCGTTAGTAACTCTTTTAAATTCTCCAGCAGGAACGAAATAAGTAGCTATTGCACAAAGTAAGGCAATAAAAAATAGTAGTACGTACGCGTCAGGCATTTTAAACTTTCGTTTACTAGTCTGTTTTTTTGCCTCGGTCTGTAATTGCATAAAACCCCTCCTTTTTCACTTTATTAATTTTTAATATTCTGAAATTTATCTGTGAAATCGATTATAATAAAGGTTGCTTCCTAAGGCAATAGTTTTTCTATCCTTTTCACGCACATACAAATTCTTGCAACAGTAGACAGGGAAACGAGAATAATCAAAGAATATGTTATATAGAAAGAATAAGGAAAAGAGGGAAAAAAGATGTGGAAAACTACGGATCTATGTGATGATTTTGAAAATGAATTGCAAATATGTCGCCAGTCTTTTCGGTCTTTTGGGAAGAAAGAACAATTTTACGGGAAAATTGCAACTGTAAAAGTGAAGGATGATAATGTACTAGTGAAGGAAGGGTTGCAAACATTATCAGAAGGAACGGTATTAGTTGTTGATGGCGGCGCATCTACGAATTGTGCGTTACTCGGTGATAATTTGGCAGCTATTGCAGAAGAAAGAAAGCTAGCAGGAATTATTGTGAATGGATATGTTCGTGATTCTAGTGAACTAAAGAATGTTAATATAGGTATTTTAGCGTTAGGAACAATGCCGAATAGAAGTGTAAAAGAAGGGAAAGGAGAACGAAATATTTCATTGCAATTTGGAGGAGTAGAATGGAAGCCGAATGATTATGTTTATGTGGATGAAGATGGCGTCATTATTAGTGAAAAAAGTTTGCATCGTTAAAGGTTAGTAAGTTACTATTCTTAGAAAATAAATACGATAAAGCATGGACAAAATTCTATGTCAATAGTAAAATAATACAGAAATTTATAATTTACAGAATGTATAGGTTTATCGTTTTACGATAACTTAAATGGAAGTCAGTTTTGCCTAGAAAAGTGAATGTTATCACAATGATACGTTCATGAACAAAATTATTTTTCCTATACAAATATAGCCGCGAATGATGCGGGTAGGAGGTGTTGCACAGTTTGTTCGACACTTACAAAAAAAGAGTGTCAATTGCACGCCCTTGAAGGGCCTTTTTTTGTGTGAATAGTAGTAAGGGAGGAAATTTTGGGATGGCAATGTTAAAAAAATGGCTGCTTACGTCGTTAATGGCAGTTACACTTGTATTTGTTTCTTTTGCGAATACAGTACATATTACGTTTGCTGAAGGAAATACAGCAAAACTTGCAATTGTTGGTGAATCACAAAAGGGCATTATGTTATGTCCGAAAGAAGAGCAAATTGCAGATGGGGAAACAGCTTTAAGTTTGCTACAAAAAGTCATGGGGGACAAAGTAGAAGCTGAAACGATGTCGTTTGGAACGTATGTAAAAGGCATTGACGGCTTAATGGCCGGTGCTACAAGTGGCTGGCTGTATGATGTAAATGATAAATCTGCAGAAGTTGGAGCGGATAGTTATAAATTAAAATCTGGAGATGTTGTTGTTTTCCGCTTTGTTTCAGACTGGAGCAATATGAGTCAAGAAACATTACAACAAACATTAGATAAATTTGGTACTTGTAAAACGGTAGAAGAACCAAAGACAGATGATCCAAAACAAGAAAAACCAGAAGAACCAAAAACAGATGATCCAAAACAAGAAAAACCAGAAGAACCAAAGACGGATGATCCGAAACAAGAAAAGCCAGAAGAACCAAAGACAGATGATCCAAAACAAGAAAAGCCAGATGGAACAAAAACAAATGATGAAAAACAAGAACAGCCAAAGCAAGAGAACATTCAAGTTCCAGCAGCACAAGTAAATGACGCAATCTCTAAAACATCTGAAAAGATGTTACAAGATGGAATTGAAAGCGATTGGGTAGCTTTAGGTCTTTCTCGTTCTGGAAAGAATGTTCCAATCGAGGCGAAATTAAATTATGTTAAGGCTGTAACTGAAAAAGTAGAAAAGCGTATGAACCGTTTTTCAGCGACAGATTTAGCTAGAACGATTATTATGATGAATGCAATGAATGCAGACCCAAAAATGGTAGGCGAACATAATTTAGTTCAAAAATTGTACGAATCAGATAAAGTGAATTCTGTTACAGGTTATACATTTGCTTTACTTGCATTTGATACGAAAAAATATGAAATTCCAGTAGATTCAAAATGGAATCGAGTTGCTTTAGTAGATGCACTTTTAAACGCGCAACATACAGATGGCGGCTGGACTTACGATAGCGCAAGCAGTAAAGATAGTGCTAGTAGCGTTGATGTAACAGGTATGGTTTTATCAGCATTAGCTCCTTATCAAGAGCGAGAAGATGTGAAACCAGCTGTG
This sequence comes from Bacillus sp. SSR7, assembly GCF_055902415.1. NCBI lineage: Bacteria > Bacillati > Bacillota > Bacilli > Caryophanales > Bacillaceae > Bacillus > Bacillus sp. SSR7. Next base: position 96,359 of record NZ_JBVVXV010000013.1, read on the forward strand.
CAAAAGGCTGTTGCATACTTATATAATGAACAACTAGAAAATGGTGGTTTCTCTGCTGATGGACAAGTAAATTCTAATAGTGCTGCACAAGCAATTATTGGATTATCACTAGTGAAAGATGTAGATCAAAACCGTCTACATAAGGCAGTGCAAAATCTATTGTCATATCAACTTCCAAATGGTGAATTTAAATGGTTACCAGGGGATCAAACCGGTAGCGGAATGGCAACAGAGCAAGCATTATTAGCTTTACTTCAGTTTAAAGACCTTGGAAAATCGATTTATGACTGGTCAACTGAATCTGTTATTGAAATCGATAAGAAACCAAATGTAGATTCAGAAAATGTTGTAGTAGAAAAAGAAGTTACTGAACAACCAGAAGAACAAAAACAAGTGCAACAAGAAACAAAAGATGACAACTTAAAAGTTGTTGTTGATAACGAACCGGTTAAACATAAAAAATCTGGAAACGGTAGCACACTACCAAAAACAGGAGCATCTTCTCATAGTGCAGCTACAGAAGTAGGTATGGGTGTATTATGTATTGCTTCTGCATATGTATTATGGAGACGTAAAGCAGCTTAACAAAAATTAGGAGCAATCATTTGCTCCTAATTTTATTATGAAAGGTGAGAGACAACATGAGTAAGATGAAGTGGTTTATTTCTTTACTGCTTTCACTTGGGTTACTTGCCGGATGTGAAGAGGCAGCTGTAAAGCCTGAGAAGAAAGTAGAACCAAAGCAAGAAGAGGTAGCAAAACAAGAAGAGAAAAAAGATGAAGCGAAACCGGAAGAAAAGCCGGAGGAAAAACAAGCTGAACAAGATCAAAATAAGCAAGACGAACAGAAAGAGAAACAAGAACAAAAAGTAGAAGAGAAGCCGAAAGAAGAGAAACAACAGGAACAACCGAAAGAGCAACCAGCTGTAAATAAGCAACCAGAACACCAAAAAGCACAAGAAGAGAAACAACAGCAACAACCGAAAGCACAAGAGGTAAAAGAAGAAGCGAAGGTTGTCAATCAACCGAAAGAAACACCGAAGCAGGAGCAGAAAGTTGATCCGAATAAAGAGGAGAAAACGATACCGACTCCGCCAGTACCAACTCCTGAACCACCAAAACCAGATTCAGTACCTAAACCGCAAGTAAAACAAGTTACCATCTCAGTAAAAGGTAATGAAGGATACTTATTAGGTGCGAGAAAAATGGATGTACAAGAAGGCGATACAGTGTATAAAGTATTGCAGCGTACAGGTTTAGATGTGGATGCGAGTGGGTCTAAAGGCGATGTTTATGTAAAAGGTATTAATGATTTATATGAAAAAGATATTACCGCTACTAGTGGCTGGAAATATCGTGTGAACGGTGCATTCCCAAACCATAGTGCAGGTGTAGTGACAGTGAAGCCAGGAGATACAATCGAGTGGGTGTATGTATTAAAATAAGAAAGGCATTTGGTAAAGGACTATGAAAATAAGTTTTTCTTCTTTACATCCTTTTGTGAATTTTTCCTATTATATTGGGGTGATGATACTATGTATGATGTGTCTTCATCCCCTTTTTTTAATTGGAGCAATACTATTAATCGTTATAATCAATGTGATGCAAGGGAATAGCGAAAAGATAAGAAAGATGTTACCGGGCACAATCATTTTTTTTATTATGGTCATTTTATTTAATTCGTTATTCACGCATAGAGGGCGAACTACGTTATTTTGGTTAGGTGATAGTCGGATTAAGCTTGAGGCGATTATGTTTGGAGTAGTAATGGGGTTATTACTAGTTGCAATTATGTTTACGTTTGCTTCGTATAATGATATTATTTCAAGTCATAAATTTTTATATTTATTTTCTAGAATTTCACCGAAAGTAGCATTGTTAACGATGATTACAGTGAGATTTGTTCCCTTGTTTATGAGGCGATTACAGAAAATAACACTCGTCCAAAAAACGAAAGGTGTACAAGTAGATGCAGGTTCCATTGTTGAACGCGTGAAAAATGGTATGCAATTATTGCAAGTATTATTAATTTGTTCATTAGAAGATGCATTACAAACGGCAGATTCTATGCAAGCTCGTGGATTTGGTGTAACGAAACGTACGACTTATATTCGGTATAGAATGGAAAGACGCGATTGGTATACGCTCAGTTATTTAAGTATTCTATTTATAGCTGCTATTATATGTAGTACGTATGGCGGAGGGAAGTTAATCATTTATCCGAAAGTCGAATCGGTTCTATTTCAGCAATACGATGGGATGATGTTTGTCGTATTAACGATGTTTATTAGTTTACCAATTATAATGGAAGGACGGGAATGGATATGGTGGCGCATGCAGAAATAAACAATTTATCATTTGTATATGCTGATGAAAACGAAAAAGCGTTACAGCATATTTCTCTTTCTATTCAAAAAGGTGAGTTTATTGCACTTGCTGGAGGATCGGGATCTGGGAAGACGACTTTATTAAAACATTTTAAAAAAGAATTACTTCCAATTGGTAAGCGTACTGGGGATACATATTATGATGGTACTTTATTAGAAAATGTACCGGATTTGTTATCTGCCCAAGAAATTGGCATGGTATTTCAAAATCCAGAAAATCAGCTCGTAATGGATACGGTCATTCAAGAATTAGCATTTTCTTTAGAAAATATCGGATTACCATCACACATTATTCAAAAGAGAATAGCTGAGCTTATTAGCTTCTTAGGATTTCAAGATTTATTGCACCAATCTGTTCATACGTTATCTGGTGGGCAGAAGCAGCTTGTCAATTTAGCTGCGGTATTAGTGATGCAACCGAAACTATTATTATTAGACGAACCAACGGCGCAGTTAGATCCAATTGCTGCGAAAGAATTTTTAGGATTATTAAAACGTATTAACGAAGAACTTGGCATTACAATCGTTTTAAGTGAACATCGTTTAGATGAAGTAATTCCGCTCGCAACGCGCGTTATTTGTATGAATAACGGCCGAATCGTGTATGATGGTAGTCCGAAAATGGTTGTAGCGAATATGTGGGAAGTAGAAAAGTTCCGTCCATTTATTCCGCAAATTCCAAGATTATTTTTAGAGTGGAATGCGAAAGATATCCCGTTTACAGTGCGAGAAGCACAAATGAAAATGAATGATTTTTCAGCGATATCATATGTGAACGGGCCAATAGAACAAAGTGAAAAGCAAGAAGTCATTTTAAGTGCAGAGCATATTTCGTTTCAATATGAAAAAAATAGTCCGCTCATTTTACGAGATTTAACCGTATCGATTGAAAAAGGAAAATGGGTAGCTCTCGTTGGAAAGAATGGGACAGGTAAGTCTACACTGTTAACGATTTTAGCAGGGTTACAAAAAGCGAGAAGAGGGAAAGTAAAGTGGAATGGAAAAGTGATACATAAAATTGATTCGAAAGAACGATTTAAAAGTATTGGGTATGTTTCACAGCATCCGTATTATCATTTTACATTTGATACAGTGTGGGAAGAAGTGTATGAACGTGCAAGCGAGTTATATGGAGAACAAGGAAAAGAAATAGCAGAACAACAGCTTAAAAAGTTTTGGTTACATGCGCTTAAAGAACGACATCCACATGATTGTAGCGGGGGAGAGCAACAACTTCTTGCATTATGTACAACGTTATTATCAAAGCCAATGTTATTATTACTTGATGAACCGACAAAGGGATTAGATCCGTGGAAGAAAGAAAGAGTAGGAGAGCTATTTAGGAAGTTGCAAAAAGAAGGTACAACAATTGTAATGGCAACGCATGACATTGAATTTGCAGCGAAATACGTGAATCAATGTATGATGTTATTTGATGGAGCAGTTATTATGAATGATGCACCGAAAGAATTTTTTAGTGGAAACTTTTTTTATACAACATCTATTAATCGATTCATTCGAAAAGAATTGCCATATGCATTAACGTGGGAGGATGTGTACGAAGCGTGTCCAAACGATATGTTGCATTCATAATATGTATTTTCGCAGTAATAATAGGCACATTACTCTTTACTACACTTATCATGGATGGGTATTACATGTTAAGTAGTTTGTTTATATTAGCGGTTATTATGTTACCTTTCTATATCCGTTTTGAAAGAAAGGCGTTTGTTTCACGTGAAATTGTTCTCGTTGCCGTATTAGCGGCAATTGCAGCAGTTAGCCGCGTACCATTTTCTATTTTACCGAGTGTACAACCGACTTCTTTTGTCATTATCGTTTCTGCAATTGTGTTTGGAAGCGAAACTGGATTTATGATCGGTGCAACAGCGGCTATCGTATCTAACATTTTTTTAGGGCAAGGTCCGTGGACGCCGTGGCAAATGTTTTCATGGGGTATGATTGGTTTTATAGCAGGCTTACTTCGCAATACATTTTTAATGAAAAAGTTATGGGGGAGACTACTATATGGGTTCTTCGTGGGCTTTTTATTTGGCTGGATCATGAATTTCTGGGGGCTTCTCGGTTTTATACGTGAAGCAACGTGGGAAGCTGTCATTTCATATTATATCGCAAGTTTTTATTTCGATTTGAGCCATGCGATTTCAAATGTTGTGTTCTTACTACTATTTAGTACGTCTTGGATTACGATTCTTACAAGATTTAAAAGGAAATACGGCATATTAGATGAGCATAACATGGCGTAGAAAAGCATACTCATATAAGGTAGGGTCGCGACTTACATATTCGTTTGCCTCTTTCATGCTTCTTACATATTGTAAGGAGCATTTTTCTGTATATTTTTTTATCATAACGGCAATAATTATGACGTATGCCATTTGAAAAAACTTCCCACCTTATGATGGGAAGTTTTTTCACTCTTGTTCTAAAATATGAACGGTGTAATCGCAGCGTTGAATAGCTTGTTCAATCGCATAAAGGGATTGCTCAATACGAGCGCGATTAAAATCTTTTTCAACAGTCTGTAATGCTTCTTCTAAACAATGTTTTGCTTCTTGTAATGATTGAAAAGAATCTTGTACATATCCGCGAGCATTTTGATGCATTTCATAATCCTCCTTGCATACTCATATATGTATAGTATGAACAGTAAAGAAGAAAATATAATTCGTTATATTTGTTTGACAATTAAAATGAAATTACGTATAGTAAGAATTAAGTGAATATTTTCTTATCCAGAGAGGTGGAGGGACTGGCCCGATGAAACCCAGCAACCGCGATGCAGGTGCTAATTCCAGCAGAACATATTTGTTCTGGGAGATAAGACGAAGATATATACGTAACTTCTTCTTATCGGAGAGGTTTTTTTATTGCAAAAAAACCGATTACGAAAATTTATATTAAGAAGAAAGGGGTTGCGAAGTACTGTGACACTCGAAAAATACGTCAAACTGCGTAGTACAGTTTATGAATATATGATAGAGCAAGATAAGCCAATATCATTGTTAGATATTCAAGAACATATCGTTTTGCATCATGAAGGAAAATTCACGAAAAAGATGTTACATCAATTTTATTTATCAAGACTATTAGATGAACTGAAACTGGATGGGAAAATTACATTAGCTGATGAATATCTCTATGCTGAAAAAGGGGTATTTTATAAGGCGAGAAAAGGGAGCTAAGCTCTCTTTTTTTGAAGTATGTAGAGTAAAAGACTGCTAAAGCAGCCTGATACAGGGAATGGTGTTGAGTGTGTAGTGTCAAAAATTGAATGTGCCTGAAAGAGGCACTTCATATCGGCTGCAAATGAAAAGAGACACCTTCGCCGAATAGGTGTCAGTCGTTTTGTCATATAGACTTGCTATTTGACAGTTATTAGAATAACATGCAGGGGTTGTGGAAGTCAAAAGGGAATTAAAGGAAGAGGTGCTATGATGTACGCTTACTTATTACATGATATAACGAAGTGGATTCCTAAGTACATTATGGATAAAGGTTATGAATATTATGAAGATGGACATGTAGAAGATGTTGAAATACAAGACAAGAAAATATTTGCTTTCGTTACTGGAAATGCAGGAAACTATGAAGTGATTATTGATCTTGAAGATTTTACAGAAAGTAGCTGCGAGTGTCCGTATGAGAATCTTTGCAAGCATATGGCGGCAGTTGTTTATGATATTCAAGATGCTGGTGAGAGTAAGGTGAAAGAGAAACTGAAAGGTTTAGAAAAGGAAGAGTTACTAACGGTACTAAATCGCTTGTTGCAAAGTTCAAAAAACGTGCAAATTGTAGAGAAGATGTTAAAGAAGGGGAAACTTTAACTTATAGAGGGAGTTGTTTTGTAGTGAATGTACTAATTGTATACGCTCATCCTAGTTCTTCAAGTTTTAACGCGGCGATTTTAGAGCATGTGCAAAAAGGATTACAAGAAACAAATCATTCAGTTACGGTACTTGATTTATATAAAGAACAATTTGATCCAGTCCTTGTATTTAATGAAGAGAAGAAAAGACGTGATTTAGTAAATGAAGAAGAGACAGCTCAGTACAGAAAATTAGTAGAAGAAGCGGATTTGCTTTTATTCATCTATCCGATATGGTGGTGGGGGATGCCAGCTATTTTAAAAGGGTTTATTGATCGTATTTTTGTAGCTGGATTTGCTTATAAATATGAAGGGGCCCTGCCGAAAGGCTTATTGAAAGGTAAGAAGGCATGGGTAATTAATACGTTAGACTCACCATTATGGTACGTCGCATTACTATATCGATCAGCCGATTGGATTACAATGAAGAGAGGTGTTTTACGTTTTTGCGGCATTCGCGATATAAAACGGTCAGTTTTTCAATCTGTGAAAACGAGTAAAGTAGAGAAGCGGGAAAAGTGGTTATTACAAATTGAAGAAAAGGCTCGTACATTATGAATGAACTTGCTCGTATTATAAATTGTTGTCAGTATGATAACGAACTTTTTCGTACATATATTAAGTGCTTAGTCCAATTGAAGAAATGTAGCGAAACGTTTGGGCAAATTCAAATAGAGTTAAGAAATGATTATTTAATAAGAGGAATTTGTGAAAGAGAAGTTGATGAAGTAGTAAGGGGAAGTAAAGAATATGAAACATATTTTCTTCCTAAAGCGTTACAGTGGAATTTTTTGAGGGAACATCCACACCTGATCGGAAAAATTTGCGAAGATTTTTTTGCATTTGAGTCATTACATCTTACGGAGATAGAGTGGGAAACGATTATAAATTGCATGGGAAATAAATGATTTATTATGTAAAAAAGCTAGTATAAAACTAGCTTTTCGTTTAAATAAATAAGAAACATAGACTTATGATAAATCCTGCATATAGTAAGTTCACGACGCAAAATCCCATAATATCACGAGCGCCTAAACCAGCTATTGCCAATGCCGGTAATGCCCAGAATGGTTGAATCAAATTCGTCCAAGCATCGCCCCATGCAATGGCCATTGCTGTTTTTGCAGCAGGTACACCAAGTTCAGCACCAGCTGGAATCATAATGGGTGCTTGCACAGCCCATTGACCGCCGCCAGATGGAACGAAAATATTAACGATGCCAGCACTTAAAAAAGTAAAGAGTGGGAAAGTTGTTTCGTTTGAAATGCTAATAAAGAAATTCGAAATAGCCCCTCCAAGTGAAAGTCCTTCACTATTTGCTCCAATCATCATGCCCATAATTCCCGCGTAAAATGGAAACTGAAGTAAAATACCAGAAGCACTTTTCGTAGAGTTTGAAAAAGCACGAATATATTGAATCGGAGTGCGGTGGAAAATAAGTCCAGCAATTAATAACATAAAAATAACGATGTCTAGCGTAAGGTTAAAACCTTTCGTATAAAAGTAATTGAAAATATAAATGAGACCTAACAATCCAACGCAAAGTGTAATGATGATACTATTTTCCATTTTTTCAGCGAACGTATTTTTCCCTACCTCTTGAGCGGCAGCTTCTTCATGGAACACGCTAGGGTCTACTGTAATCGTATGTTTTTCATCTGGATGCATCGCCTTATTAATGAGAGGCATCGTAACTAAAAAGATAATAACGGGAACGAGGGCGTATGGTGAGAATAACGTTTCAGTTATTGGGATTGCTTCTTTAATACTTCCAGCTGTCGTTTTAATTAACGTTTCTCCACCTGTTGCTAATGTAAGAGGGATAGAAGCAGAAAGCCCCGCATGCCAAATGAGAAATCCAGAGTAAGAAGAGGCAATGGCTAGCCTATAATCTAATCCTTCCAGCTGCCTTGCGACTTCCTTTGCATATAAAACAGATACAACAATACCAAAGCCCCAGTTTATGTATGCGCCTAGTAAACTTACGATTGAAATGGCAATAATACCTTGTCCATTCGTTTTCGGTAGTCTGGCAGCTTTCGTTAATCCTTTTTTAATAAGAGGAGCGTTTGCTAAAGCAGATCCTGTCACGAGTACAAGTGCCATTTGCATAGAAAAGGCGAGAAGCCCCCAAATGCCATTACCCCAGTGATTAATCATTTCCACAGGTGCTTGGTGCGTTGCAAACATGCCGAAGAAGATAACAAAAACAGTTAATAAACATGATAAAATAAACGGTTCTGGCAAGAAACGTTGCACTAAAGCGACGCAACCATTTGTAAAAGAACGAAACAAAATAGATCAACCCCCTTATGTATATGTATTACAATTATTCGTGGTTGTTTGAATAATATCCTTTAATATATAGAAAATTCAGATATTTATTCCGGTTGTTTTTATTTGTTTAACCGTTATTTCATTGTGTGTTGAAGTATAGTGCAACTATCTGTTTCAAACATTGCTACTCTTAAGTTACATCATGCTACTTCTCGATTCTTACGGATTTTTATAATCTATAGTAAAAATAAAGTTATAGGAGTTGAAATTATGGAGTTCTATAAAAAGCTAAAAGAAGAACGTTTAAAGCATAACTTATCACAAGAAGAACTAGCTCTTAAATTAAACATTAGCAGACAATCAATTTCTAAATGGGAGCTTGAAAAAGGCTATCCAAATATTGAAACACTTATTGCATTAAGTGATTTATTCAATATTAGCATTGACGAATTAATTAAAGGAGATGATTTCTTGAAAGACAAAATCATTAAAGAAGGAAAAATGGGGGAATTAAAAATGACAGATCAATTCAAATGGTTATATGTAGTGAGTTCAATTTTAGTAGTATTTTGGCTTTTTGTACTGCCTTGGTCCAATTTATCAGGTCTAACATTAAGCATAATTAATCTTATAGCTGTTATTTACTTTGTAATAGTCGTACACTACATTAAAAATAATAAGAAAAAATTTTTTAATTAAATTTTAAAATGAAAGCCGACAGCAAGTTAGGGATGAGCATTCTCTAATTGCTGTCGGTTTTAGTCAATTCAGGCTTAATTACAATTTTGGATACTCAAACCTTTGAAGTAGCGGTAGTATTTTTATCCTCAACAAGAAAAAGCTTCCACTACTGTGGAAGCTTCTCTAAATGATGGGCAATATCAACATACATATTTGAGTATGTTGAATGTATGTCATTACTTGGCGTAGCGTTAGAAGAGAAGTGGACAATTACCATATTCGCTTTCGGATCGATGTAAAGTGTTTGTCCGTAACTACCTAACACTTCGAAAGCACCTTGTTCATTGTGCGGAATCCACCATTGATTATGATAAGAAATGGAAGCTCCAGGGCCAACTGCAAGTTCACCTTCTTGAACATTTTTTATATCTTCAGTAATAGAAGAAGGGAGAATTTGTTTTCCATTATATTCCCCGTTGTTTAATAGTAATTGCCCGAATCTCGCCATATCTCTAGCAGTTGCATTTAAACCAGCGCTAGCTTGTTCAACTTTTGTTTCATCTGTTACGTAATACGCGTTTTCTTCCATACCAATTTGAGACCATATGCGCTCGCTAACATTTTCAGCTAATGATTTCCCAGTGATCGTTCGAATAATCCAAGCGAGTGTTTCTGCTGATCCGTTATCGTAAGAAAAATCGGAACCAGGCGGTGCAGTTTCTTCTGCTTCTCGTAACATATCATAAATTTTCATCGGGCCGTCGTAATTTTTACCTCGAGGTAAAATATTGCTCGCTAAATATAGTTGTGCATCTTGATTTTCTAACGCTGGGTGTTCATAGCCGTGAGTCGGGTACTCTGCAGATACTTGCATGTCCATTAATTGCTGAAGCGAGGCATTACCGAAAGGTGTATTTTTTAATTCTTTTATATATGTGTCAGCTGTTTTTTCTAAGTCAATACGGTTTTCTTCAGCGAGAGATTGTATCATTGCTCCGGTAAAGACCTTTGCTAATGACGCCATGCCATGAGGTTCGCTCTCGTTATATCCATTGAAATATCGTTCATATACAAGTTGTCCATTATGTACAACGACGAAAGCATCCGTTTTGTTATCGTCTAAAAGTTTTTTTAGAGGAGTTGTATTTCCAAATCTACGCTCCACAGCAAAATCGTCTAAGTTTTGCAATGCGGTAGAGAAGTGAAAAACGTGATCCGGGTTATTTTTCACCTCGTTAATTAAAGTGAATTCTTTCATATGTGTATATGACCAGCGTAAGTACGGATCATCTAGCCAATTTTTTTTCGTCACGTTATTTTTCGATGGGATTGTTTTATTATGTTTGAAGTATGTAAAACCGAGCCCTGTAATTACAAATATGAATGTGATTATGAGTAAGAGTAGGGGAGATTTTTTAAGTTTCATATCGGTCCCTCCTTGTTTTTTCTATTATAAGTATACGCTTCAATTGAAAGAAATACAAAATAAGGAAAGTAAACGGGGAAGTTTACTTTCCTTATTCATGTTAAGCGGAAACTTTTCCGTCTGTATGTTGTTTCTTGAATTTTTGTTTTCGTCCGTGTAATCCATAATAAAGAAGTAAAGTGAACGCAACGATAATAGTTGCGATGAAATACATATTATGATAGCTTGATTGCGCTGCGACGATACCTAAAATGAATGATCCAAAACCGAGACCACTATCAAAGAATGAGAAGTACGTAGCTGTCGCAGAACCACGTCGATGGTTTGCTGCGGCAGAAATCGCAATCGTTTGGAAACTTGGAATTAATGTTCCATAACCTAAACCGATTAACATACCTGCGCCAAGGAACCAAAATGAAGTTTGCGCTTGGCTTAAAATGAACATCCCAATTGTGAAAATAATGATAGCTGGGTAAACAAGTACATTTTCACCGAAGCGATCAAAAATCTTTCCTGTAAATGGACGAGAAATGACAACAACAAGTGCGTATAAAACAAAGAAGTAACTAGCAACTTCTCCTAAACCGAGCTCTTTCGCATAAATAGGAATAAAGGATAAAATACCACTATAAGAAAAGGCTAAAACAAATCCTGTCAGAGCAATCGGAATAGAAGCAGGTTCAAGTAAGTCTTTCCATTTCATTTTTTCTCGTTTTTGTTTGCTCACTGGTACTTCATGCGGAATATTTACAAGTAGTCCTAATAAAAATGCAAGCAATGAAAATACGGAACAAACGATAAATAGTACAGTGAATGAAAAATGAGAAATAATTGTTAAACCTAAAAAAGGACCAATTACCATTGGCAGACTCATAAATACGCCGAAATAGGCAAGTGCTTCGCCTCGTCTATGAGCTGGTGCAACATCTGTGACAATCGTACCAGTTGCAGTTGTTGCCATACCGAACCCAATACCATGTAAGAAGCGAAGGGCAAGTAATAAAAATAAGCTTTGCGCACCGAAATACATCACGGTAGCAGCTAAAAATAATGAAAGTGAAATAAATAAAATTTTCTTTCTCCCTAATTCATCAAGCCATTTTCCTGTAAATGGTCTACATAAAACAGATGAAATAAGAAAAACAGTTGCAACTAAACCAATTTCCTCAGGTTTTCCTTTTAGGCCGTCTATTACATAGACGGGTAAAGTAGTCATAAGCATATAAAATGTTAAGAAGAGAAATAGACTACTAAAACAAGTTCCGAGGAAATCCTTCGTCCAAAGTTTTTCACTTTGCATCGTCATCCCTCCAATTTAATCTAAGTTTTTAATAATTTGTTGTAACACTTGAAATGCTTGATGTAAATCATCTTCATTAATACCTTCTAGCGTCTTTTCTTCGAAAGTATCAACTTCTTCTTGCCATACCGGAATCATTTTTATCGCTGTTTCTGATAAAGAAATGAGCTTCTCACGGCGATCTTTTCCTTCAGTACGAATAATCCATCCCATCGTTTCCATACGTGTTAACGTACGAGTCATCGTTGGTGATTCAACATTTAAATACTGACATAATTCTGTTTGCGTACAAGAACCAGTTTGATTAATACGGAAAATTACAGCCCATTGCGCACTAAATAACCCAGTGGGAGATACGCGTTCATTAAATTTCTTCGTAAACTTGCGAGAAGTCTGGCTGACAATGTGAAAAAAATGTTGTTTTTCGTCCATGTATATTGATCCTTTCAAATTAGTTACCTAGCTAACTATATACTTTTTTATTATAATTGTCTAGTAATAGACATGTTGATTTATGTAAAAATTTCGTATCGCTTTTTTGTTGAGAACATACATTCTGCATGTTATTCTTTAAGTAAGTAAAGAATTTTCTTTCTATTAAAAAGAATGGGGGAACTTGTGATGATTAAGCCTGCAACAATGGAGTTTGTTTCACTATCGAACGGAGAAACGATTGCGTATCAGGAAGTTGGAAGGCAAAATACAGAAATTCTTGTACTCATTCACGGGAACATGACATCGTCACAACATTGGGATTTAGTCATTGAAAAGCTGCAAGATCAATACCATATTTACGCTCTTGATTTAAGAGGATTTGGTCAATCAACATATAATAAAGCGATAGATTCAATACAAGATTTTGCAGAAGATGTAAAACTATTTATTGATCAATTGAAACTAGAGAAATTTTCATTAATGGGCTGGTCAATGGGCGGTGGTGTTGCGATGCAATTTACAGCGAATCATCCAACGTTTGTCGAAAAGTTAATTTTAGTAGAATCGGTGGGCATGAAGGGATATCCAATTTTTAAAAAAGATATAAACGGGCAGCCAATCGTATCAAGTTCAGTAAAGACGAAGGAAGAGGTTGCACAAGATCCTGTACAAATTGCTCCAGTGCTAGATGCGATAAAAAATATGAATAAATTATATTACCGAACAGTATGGAATCTATTAATATATACACATAATCAGCCTGAACCAGATCGTTATGAAAAGTATTTAGACGATATGTTAACGCAACGTAATTTCGTAGATGTGAATTATGCGCTCATTACATTTAATATTTCGGATGAACATAACGGGGTTGTAGAGGGAAATAAGCAAATTCATCATATTAAAGCTCCAACACTTGTCATACAAGGTGACAGAGATTATGTCGTACCGCAAGTAGTCGGTGAGGAATTGGCAAAACATTTGCCGAATGCTGAATTGCAATTATTAGAAGATTGCGGTCATTCACCGTTTATTGATTGTTTAGATGTATTTATAAAGCATGTAGAGAATTGGTTAGAACAGAAATAACCCCCGAAATGAACAGTGTTGCATATACTATAACATTGTAGGTAAAAGGAGAGATTATCAATGCAGTATCCGTTCTTCATCGCGCATTCGCCATATGGTCATTACCCATATACAAAAATGATGATAAACCCGCTGTATATGCAAGTTTCACCAGCTGTAGTTCCTTTACAAATGCAACATACGCAGCCACCAATTACTAACGTACAGCAATTTGTATATGGAACTGCATTTTATAAAAATCCGTATTTTAAGCAATTTCATAATAACGTGAAAGCACAAGTTTGGGAAGGATAAGAAGCGAAAAGAATCATTCTTTTCGCTTCTTTTTTATTTTGAATATTCGTACACGCATTTAAAGAAACAGTTTATAATGAAAAGTGGACAGCGTGAGAAGGAGAGGGAAAGGGAATGTCAATGCGTTTTACATTTTGGATTATGGTTGGGATTGTAGCAATCTCGGGTTTGTCACAAGGGATGCTTTTACCGGCCATTGCAATGATTTTTGAACAAGAAGGGGTTAGTTCAAGTATTAATGGTATTCATGCGACAGCATTATACATTGGGATATTAGTTATTTCACCGTTTCTTGAAAAACCGATGCAAAAGTTTGGAATGAAGCCAATTATCGTGATTGGTGGGTTTCTCGTTATTATTTCATTATTCTTCTTTACACAAACTTTTTCATTTTGGGTATGGTTTATTCTTAGATTTCTAGTCGGAGTTGGAGATCATATGCTTCATGTCGGAACGCAAACGTGGATCACGACAACGTCCGATCCAAGCAAAATAGGTAGACAAGTATCGATATACGGTGTATTCTTCGGGATTGGTTTTGCCGTTGGCCCGTATTTAGCAAGCACTGTGCAGTATGGTCTTGCAACGCCGTTTATTATATCTACTATACTTTGTTTAATAGGTTGGCTGTTACTATTACCAACAAAAAATGCATTCCCGGCGCAAGATGAAAGAGAAGTGAAGCATGAATCATCATTTTCTCGTTATAAACAAGTTGTTGGATTAGGATGGATTGCACTGCTGGGACCACTTGCATATGGCGTACTGGAAGCAATGTTAAACAGTAACTTACCAGTATACGCGCTTCGAAAAGGATGGTCCGTTTCAGAAGTATCCTTTTTATTACCAGCATTTGCAGTTGGGGGCATTATTACACAAATTCCGCTCGGTATATTAAGTGACAAATACGGAAGGGACCGTATTTTAACGTGGACGTTCAGCATAAGTACGGGTATTTTCTTACTTGCAGCCGTATTTGATCAATATTACTGGATCGTCTTTGCTTGCATGTTGTTAGCTGGTATGGTCATTGGATCGTGCTTCTCTTTAGGGCTTGGATTTATGACTGATTTATTACCGAGACACTTATTGCCAGCAGGTAATATATTATCTGGAATCGCCTTTAGTTTAGGGAGTATACTGGGACCTGTATTAGGAGGCGTATTTATAGAAAAAATACAGTATACAAGCTTTTTCATTGCGGTTATGATTATAATAGGAACTCTCGCAATGGTATATATGATCTACATGAAGAATCAATTCGCATCAAGAAAAATAGAAAGTAGGTTAGGGCATGACAAAACAACCTAATAAAAAGAAATTTGAAGTACTCGAAAACGAAACAATTACAGACTGCTTAGCACGTATGGAACAAGAAGGATACACACCATCTCGCCGCATGGAAGAGCCAATCTTTCATGAAGTGAAGAAAGACGGCAAAACAGTAGTGGAACCGTGCGGTAGAAAGATTGTCTTTGAGGGGAAATTGAAGTAATACAAATAGTAAATTCTCTTTATAGTATAGAGCCACCCAACTCATTTGAATTGGGTGGCTTGTTTTGTTACTGAGTAATGAAGGAATAGGTAGATTAGGAATTGAATAGAATGAATGGATATTTTCTAGAGAGGATGAAGTTAGTTGTTCGGGCATGGATTATAGAGCTAAAACTATAAGAAGCTAAAATTGTGAAAAGGGAAATAGGTAAATACGCCGAGTGCTGGTTAATCCGTATGCCATCAATTTTGTGATTTGGAAAAAATAACAATATCATAAAACATACTATAAATAGTTATATTTTTTTGTATAGAAAATGCGTAATCGTAACGTTAAATCTTCCTGGAAGAGCAGTTACACTAGCTTTGGATTTTTGTTAGTTCAAAATTCAGTGTGCAAACGAGGTGGAGTTCAAAAATGGAAGCGAATCAAAATGAGCGAATTCTCTATGCAGTTTTTGAGAATGAAATGAAATTACCGATTTTGGATATTACGCACCCGCTGTTCAATGCAAGTATTGATGAACAGGCGTATCATTTGAATTGCCTTAAATCAGCGCGGAGTATTGAATCATTAAAAAAGATGCCGGGTTTTATCCAGAACATTTTTGTGAAAATGTCGAATGTTGATGATTCTTATCTTAGTGGTATGCGTACGTTACTGTACAAACTTGGACCTGATTTAAGTAAGGGGATAAAATTAGGCTTCCGGGACAAGTGGGCGGTAAAGCAAACCTCTTTTATGGGACTTCGGATTAGGCTGAGGGATCTTTGCAGACAGCAGTCGGAACTTTTGTTGCCTCAGCTTAGGGCGTTTCCTGAACGTGGCCTTTGTTTTTTTAATATTGCTGGTGGAGCTGCTGCAGACAGTATCAATACTTTGATTTTAATTCAGGAATCGGACCCAGAATTACTTAAGGGACGAAAGATTGAAATTAACATTTTAGATATTGATACGTACGGCCCTAATTTCGCCAAGCGGTGCATCGATGCTTTGAAGCAACCGGGAGAACGCTTTTATGGCCTTGATATAATACTTAACACAATACATTATAACTGGAGCCAATCGGAGTCATTATTAAAAATGAGCTTGGATCATTCAGGTTGGATTCAGCTCTGTTCATCGGAGGGGGGGCTTTTTGAGTATGGTTCGGATTCGGATATTATTGAGACTTTAGACCGTTTCTTTGAAAATTCCCCAGCGGATGCCAGGGTGACGGGTTCGTTAATTTTCGACCGAGCATATGTTAATCCAGGATACCTTGGGTTTACAGAGTTTATTGGCGTGCAAATTAGATATCTTGGATTGGAAGGATTACAGAAGCTTTTAGCTCAAACCTCATGGATTTTAGAAGAATCGCATGAAATTGAAAAAATCTATATTCTGTTTTCGTTGAAGAAAGCGTGAAATACAGACTGTTTATCACGTATGGACACCATCTCGTCGTATGGAAGAGCCAACCTTTTATGAAGTGAAGATAGACAGGGAAATCAAAGTGAAAAAGGTTACATAAAAATGAATCTGTTTTGTTCTCACAAAATAATTCACACATCTAGTCATATAAAAAAACGCTATTGATTCCAATATCAATAGCATTTTTGTTTTTAATAAATATTTAGATCAAAATGAATTTCTGCTTGAATCGAACTAGCGAAATCAAGTATATCTTTTTGTAAATACATTGCGGGTGATTCGTTATTCTCAATTTGAATGACTACCATAAATAGAAATTCTAAATCATATTTTTTCTTAAGCTGTTTTAATGGTTCTGTTTTCTCTTCAAGTGATTTTAGAATAACATACAACTGATTATTTATATCGTATGATTCTTGATAGCCAGTGCTTAAAGCCCAATTAGTTTCTTTTCTATATAGGGTTTTGGTGGATACAAGATTCGGATTATCACGTCTTGCGACAATATCACCTTTTTTATAAGTTCTTGTAGGTTCGATATTTAGGGCGTCGGTAATTGCTTCAACAGGGAATATATCACCCGTTATACTAAAATAAGCCATAACTTTGGTTTTATCCAGAATGGTTCCTCCTCTATTGTTAAGATGTCACTCTTATTACATTATAAAAATTTAAGAATGTATTTGCTAGAAGGTAAATGTGTTTTTGATTGAAATTTGGTGTTGGGATATAAATGATAATGCTAGATATATACCTTTGTAGTAAGGGGGGAATTATACAAAAGTAGGATGATTTCAAATGTATTTATTTGTATGATAAAAACAAAATGTTTTTAAAAAATTGGAATGTAGGGGAGAGGAGTTATAATGATACAAAGCATATATGAAACGCATTTACATGTAAGAAATTTAGAAAAGGCGATAGATTTCTATCAAAATAAGTTAGGTTTAATATTGGCAAAAAAACTATCGAAAAGGCGGGTTGCTTTCTTATGGGTAGGAGAAAATAAAGAACAAATGCTTGGATTATGGGAAGTACATAGTAATGAAGATTTTGAGACGAAACACTTCGCCTTTCGTGTAGATTTAGCGTTTTTAAAGACTTCTAAATTGTGGTTAGAGAAACGTGGAATAGAGGTAGTAGGGAGTCAGGGGAAAGGAAATGAAGAGCCAATTGTCCAAAGATGGATGCCAGCTGCAAGCGTATATTTTTTAGATTGTGATGGAAATAAATTAGAGTTTATTTCTATGTTATATGATGATTCAGATGAATTAGAATATGCAACGTATTTAAGTGACTGGGAAGCGGAGCACCAAGAAGAATAAAGTTTAATCAGTAGGAGTGTTATAGCTTTGTATTATGTTAAATAGATAGAGACAAATAAAATCCCTCAAGAAAAGGCATGTTCTTGAAGGATTTTTTTTATTGTTTGTAACTTATTAACGATCTTCACGTTTAGATATTTCAGCGCGTTGAATATAACCATCAGAGAAGCTGAAATAAAGAGAATAGCTTCCTCGATTATATATAAAGCCTTCGCTAGTCATATCCTCTCCGATTAAATCGGGCTCACCAAACCACTCTTTTAATTCATTGATAGAAATATCCATTTTCACCCATATATATCTAGCGTCCCAAGGGTACATATCAATATTATAATCGCCGTATACTGCTATATTAGGTGCATCACATTCTGTACATGGTGCTTTTTTCAAAACATCAGGCACTCCATATTCTTTTTTTACATCAGATAGATCTTTACCCAATGAATTTAATTTAAATGGACCAAACGTCCCATTCTCTAAAGCTGTTGTTAACATTTGTTTCAGTTCTTCTTTTGAATTGATGTTGAAATTATAATCTCTGTTTTTTGCTATTGCATTATAGAAAAATTGTGCATATTGCTCACGCTTCACAAATGTATTTCCGTTAAAATTACCTGCTTCGTCACCTTGTGCTATACGGTTACTACGCAGTGTATTTACAGCTTCATAAGCCCAATGACCTTTTGGTACGTCTTTAAATTTCCCTTGTTCTTTTGATTCTAAATGAAATGCTTTTTGTAATATTACTGCCATCTCATATCGTGTTAATACATCATCTGGACGAAATGTACCTGTTCCATCACCTGTCATAATTCCAGCTTGCGCAATGGCTTTAATATCTTTTTCAAACATATGATTTGCAATATCACTAAACATATTTCCTTGTTTATCGTCTACTTTTAAACCTAAATGTCGATTGACTAAAGAAGCTACCTGTCCTCTAGTGATGTTGTCCCCAAAACCAAATTTGCCATTTCCATATCCCTTATAAATCCCTGCTGCCGCTAAGTAATCAATAGCATCTTTTGACCAGTGGTCTTTCGGTACATCTGTAAATACAATGTTCTCATTGGCAGCTATCTTATAGCTATTCGTAGTTGTTTGTGCATTAGCTGTGCCTACCATCGTTGTAGTTGCTAGTGCTGCGGTGATTACGAATCCGAAAAATTTTTTAGCTTTGCTTGTTTTCTTGCCCATTTGCGCAAGCCTCCCCAGTTTCATTTAACTTTATTAAATATACTCATTACGATGCATGCATTTAATACAACTAAATGCATGCATCGTAATTGTAACATGTAAGTTATAATTATTTGTCATTTATTTCCGTAATGTGGATGGAATTTTGATAATATAACCAAAAATGTAATATTTGGATAATGAATATTCAGCGTTATTTAATAATGGTACATACAGTAAAATGTTCTGTTTTCCATTCTACGATAGAAAACAGAACGTATATTTGGTATAATCGAAATATACTATATGAAACGATGTACATGAGTTTGACATGTATGTATTAAGGTACGTACTACATAACAATAACTACGCTTTATACAAATCAATTGTTAGAAAGGAAAAGAAGTAATGAATCAAATTTCATTTGAAGATTTATTTGAAGAAGAAAACGAGAAAGAAAAGGTGGAGGTAGCTGAAATACCAGTACCTTTATCACCATTGCAAAGAGATATATTGGAATTAATGGATTCTGAAGAAATAAGTGCACTTGAGCTGTGTGAACAATTAATACGAGCTGGAAAAATATCAGATGAAAGATTCACAACGAATAAGCCGAAAGCATATGGAGAAGTATGCTTACTATTAGAAGGATTTGTGAAAGAAGGAAAGCTTATTTTTGTCAAAAGTGATGAGAAAAGAGATAGGGTTTATAAATTAAATGAAGAAATGTTTAACGGATAAGGTGTGCAGGGGGAATTCATTCATTTTTCTCATCAAAAAAGGTGTCAATCTTACTTAGATTGACACCCTTTTAATCATCTAACACCTTACATATTTACGCTTGAAACCAAGTCTTCCTCTATCAAGTTCTTTCTGAATACTTTCTGCAGCATTTAGCAAACTGCTTTTTTTATTATCACGTTTTACTTCAACTATACCAACTTCTTTTGCAATCTCGACTGCCTTTTCGTGTAGTGGCACATATGAAATTGCTACCGTGTTTAGAAAATTATTCATAGCGGATTTAGTTCGTTCTGGCGAATCATGGATTGTCTTTTTCACCATTTCAAGCATATCGGAAATTTTGCTTTCAGAAAACTCATCGTCTTTGCGATTTCCTAAAAGCCAGCAGTAGCAACTCCAGCCTGCAGACATTTGTAGCTCGTCCCCACTTGCAATCCATTTATCAGCAACATCTTGTGCAATATTTGATTCTGATAAAGTGACTGCGACCACATAATCAGACAACATATAAAAATACGCTCCGTCTATCCATCGATCAAAATCAGACTCACTCATAGCTTTCGGGTCCGCAATAATGCCTGCAAAATACATAGCGTCGTAGTTGCCTGTGGCATAAAGTTCTTCTGCTAACTCTTGGTTTATTTTTATTTTTTTTGCGATTGGTTTCATAGCACCTGTAGCTACGCCGAAAACTGGCTCGTGCGCACCGTTAGATATGTATATTTTTTTCGTTCGTTCCTTGCCTAGGGCTTCAAGCTCGTGCATAACTGTTTTAAAATCCAAAGCTGTGTACTTCCTTTCTTCATGTAAAAACCATTTTAATTGCGAACAACTAGCCTATATTTTTTATCATGTTTTCCATACTTTCTAATTTTAAATCTTATGTGAGTAGGATGTCTACTTTCTATAATTTATCGATAGTGCAGATAGTGATTTTGAAAGTCTAGATTTTTAGGATGAAAAACTACTGATTAAAGTTTCACTGTATCTTTGGCTCTTTCTCGGTATTATTATGTTATTATTTGGTAAGAGGATAAATGTAAAGTGAAACATGTGAGGTTGGTTATAAATGATAAAGAAATTTACTAGAGTAGTATTAACTGTAGTTATGCCAATTAGTATGATTGTGGGGTGTGGAAATACTGAAAAAACTGAAGCAAAAGAACCGAAAGCGATACAATCAGAGAAAAAGGACTATACGGATTACTCGTATGGAAACAAAGGTATAGTAGTAAGCGGAAAAGCGAAAGAACGTCAACAATACGAGGTTGGATATATGGATGATAATAAGTTAATTGGGATTGATGAAAATATTGAGGACTGTATCGTTTTAGATAACAAGGATGAAGCAGGTCTTGTTTGGAAGCGAATAGAGCGTGGATCGATTATTGAAGTACAATATGGTAAGGACCGTAATGATATCGTAGGCGTACAATTAGTAGGAGATCGTGAGCCATACGAAATTAGTGATAAGTTTGATCGAAATACGATAAACGAGGTTGTCGAAAACGTTAAAGGGAATTTGTAATAGATGTATTTCGCTAGTATAGGATTTCTTATCATGAAATGATGAATCAACGGCATTTTTCATATGAAAATGCCGTTGATTTGTGTTAAAAATAAATGCTATTCTATAGTTTTGTAGAAAAACACGTATGAAACAAAAATGAATTATTCTTCTTTCGGCTGTTATGATCGACGTAAGGTTATTAACCAAAATAGAAGAGCGAAAGCACTAACAGATACACCTAATATGCATACTCCATCCCAACCATATTTTGCATACGTATTTGTTGAAAGAATTGCACCTGTTGCACTACCGATAGAGTTAAAAATTATGTAACTTTATAATTATTTATTTTTTGAAAAGTAGTAGGGTGTAAGGCGATAAGTGCTTTTGACGGCGATTGCAATTGGTTATTAAATAATGTCTGTTAAGGGGTTTTCTAGAAACTATCATTCGCCTGCTGGGGATAAAATGCAGTGTTTATAAAAAGGCGGAATAACCATATTTTTATACATAGTAGATTCATAGTCTTTCACGAATGAGAAAATAAAGGGAGGTTGAGATATTTACACGAACAGTGTAGGTATCGATTACAGCAATGAATATTAAAAAACGAGTAATCGCACTATCAACAAGTCTAGTAATTTTAGGGAGTGCACCTTTATCAATATCAGCAGAAGAGATAAATAAATCTCATACTGACCAACTTAGTATTGCACAAGGGGAGCGTAGAACGAACGTATTACGTTATTCTAATTTCAATCTAGAAACTCCAGATCACATGCAAATTAATGAAGCAGAAGTATCAGAGAACGAGGAAATTCTTCTAGAAGAATATAAACATAAACATGATGAAACAGAAGAGTTACAGAAAATGAAAGAAGCGAAAAAAGGTCAAGTAGCAGAAGATGAAGCTATCTCAAACATTGAAAAGGCATTTGAACATGTAGACGGACGAAATGATGGCTCTACTCGTGAAATGAAGCCGGTTGAAAAACGAAGAGCTATTCAGTATAGTGCATCGATGACTACAAAGAAATATGGAACACTTGCAGGTGTCCCGTTTGTAGAGTGGATTGTTCCAGCTGGAAATCCTGATATTCGCCCTGCAAATCCGATGAAAGCACGCTACATTACAATTCACGAGACTGCAAACACAGCTCGTGGTGCAAATGCTGAAAATCATGCGAAATATTTGTATAAACAAGCAACGGAAGATACGTTCCGAACAGCTTCTTGGCATTTTACTGTAGACGATAAACAAGTTTATCAGCACTTACCAACAAATGAAAACGGTTGGCATGCAGGAGATGGCGATGGCTCAGGAAATAGAGAGTCTATCGGTATCGAAATTTCAGTTAACCAAGATGGAGATTACAATAAAGCGTTAGAGAATGCAAAGAGACTTGCAGGTTATTTAATGAACAAAGAAGGTATTAGTGCGGACCACATTTATAGGCATCAACAATGGAGTGGGAAAAACTGTCCTGATATTTTAATTTCTCGTGGGAATTGGATTGGATTCGTACAAGGTATTCAATGGTATGCAAATGTTAACGCACAAATTGATTCGCCTTTACAAGAAAGAAATGAGCTATTTGATTCCAATGAATATAATCCAGCTGAACCTAATATGGAGCTTGTAGTAAATGGTGATGGTATAAACGTACGTAGTGGTTCGGGACTTGAACATCATATCGTTCGTAAAGCTTCAAACGGGGATCGTTACAAAGTGTTAGCAGTTAAAAATGGTTGGTATAAAGTAGGTAACGATGAGTGGATTTTCTATAACCCAAGTTGGATTAAGATAAACTATAATGTGCCACATAAAGAAGTACAAAAACCAAAAGATGATATTACAGGTGGATGGTTTGAAGGAAACATTCGTAAGCTGAACAGCCTAGGAATTATGAACGGTGAAGGAAATGGTGTATTTGCGCCTTATCGTAATGTTACGAGAGCTGAGTTTGCGACATTAATCTCAAATGCTCTCAAGCTACCAGAAGGAAACAAGTCATTTGTAGATATTGACAAAGCGCATCCATCCCTTCATAGCGGTATGAAACGTAGTGCAAGTGCAGGAATTATTAACGGTCGTGGCGGCGGGATTTTTGATCCTAACGCATCTATCACACGTGAAGAAGCATCGATCATGATTGACAACGCATTACAGTATAACCGTGTTACAGGTGAATTAGTTGCATTGCCATTTAGGGATAAACATTTGATCACATATAAACAGCCTATTCAACGATTATATAGCTTAAAAGTAGTTACTGGTGTTGGAAATAATGAGTTTAATCCTAAAGGGACAGCAACTCGTGGTGAAGCAGCTGCCTTTTTAGTGAAGATGTTAGATGCAAGTCAAAAATAGAAAGAATGATAAAGGAGCTATCCAAAATGAGAATTTGGAACAGCTCCTTTTTATATAAGCCCTTATTAAGCCCCTTCCAAGCCCCTTATAAGCACCTACCAAGTAATAAATCACTAAGAAAAAACAAAACAAAAACAACTACAAGAGCAAAAAAGCGCGAAAAAATAAAACCGTCGTTGTAGTAGTTAAAAAAATTTGGAATTCAACTGCAAAAACCAAGCCCTCACTCCTATATGTATATTGAAGGATTGAAATCTGCCTTTTTATGAAAACAAGGGGGAGGTAAACATATGGCGGTGTACCGTAATGTGCAAGTGAACTTTTGGCAAGATGAATTCATATTAGATTTAACGCCAGAGGAGCGTTATTTTTACATATATTTGTTAACTGGTACGAAAACGAAGCAATGTGGAATTTACGTATTACCGAAGCGTGTGGCAGAACTTGAAACAGGCTACAATATGGAGACTGTTGAGAAGTTATTAAATAGGTTTGTTGAATACGGAAAGATTTTATACGATGCGGAAACGAAAGAGTTATATATAATAAATTGGCTACACTATAATCCTATTTTAAATACGAATGTAGAAAAATGTGTGTTACGTGAGTTAAAGACTGTAAAAAATAAAGAATTTATACATATGTTTTTACGTACATGTCTGGAAGAAGAATGGAAGATTCCATTGTTATTGCAGTATTTTGGTATGCCAGAGGAAGAGGACACTCCACATAGTGAAGTTTATAAGTTTTACGAGCAACATATAAGTAGTCTATCCCCATATATCGTGAAGGAATTGAAAGAGTGGATACGAAAAGTTTCAGGAGAGAGAGTATTAGAGGCGCTTAAAATTGCGTTTGAACATAATAAGAGAACGCTCGCTTATGTAAAGGGGATTTTGAGGAATTGGTGTAAGAAAGGACGGGGAGATTTCAGTGGAAGAAAGGAAGGAGAAGTCTGTTTACATGATCCATAACATGAGAAAAGAAGGATTTTTCCTATTCAAAAAGGTTCTTTCAAAATAGAAGCGAATAGTTTGAGGTAGGAGGGGGTTATATGGAAGTTGTTATAAAAAAGAAACGAACTCGTGGTAAGAGAATTTTTATTTGGTCGAGTAGTATTGTTCTTTTGTTAATGATTTGTACAGCGATTTTTTTGAACATATATACGCTTAGATCTGTGCCAAAGATAGATGGAACGATAAAGCTAGAGGATTTACAACGTGCTGTTACGGTGAAAAGAGATAGTAAAGGTGTACCGCATATTAAAGCGGAAAATGCACATGATTTATATTTTTCGCAAGGGTATGTACAAGCACAAGATCGGTTATTTCAAATGGATTTAAGTAGAAGGCAAGCTTCTGGGATGTTAAGTGAAGTTGTAGGGGAAGCAGCTATTGATCGAGATAAGTTGTTTCGAACGCTCGGTTTACGGCGAGCAGCCGAAGCATCTGTTAGTCAATATGATGGAGAAGCGAAAGATGCTCTGCAGTCATTTGCTGATGGGGTGAATACCTTTATACGCGAGGCAAAAGTGGAAAAGAAATTGCCAGTTGAGTTTACTATATTAGGCTATGAACCTGCTGAATGGTCCATTGTGGATACGTTAACGATTGGAAAGTATATGGCGTTTGATTTAGGGGGACATTGGCACGGACAGGCATTTCGATATTGGGCGCTGAAAAATTTGCCGAAAGAGCAAGTAAATGAGTTATTTCCTACATATCCGAAAGATGCGCCTAGATTGCTAGCTGAACTGAAAAATACAAATGTAGACGTAGCACAAAGTTTTGCAAAAACGATCATTCCGTCAGAGTTTAATGGTAGTAATAACTGGGTCATAAGCGGTGAGAAGAGTGCGTCTGGTAAGCCAATTTTAGCGGATGATCCTCATTTATCTCTTGCCACGCCTTCTATTTGGTATCAATCAAAACTTGAAATGAAAGATTTGATTGTGAGTGGTGTTATTTTCGCTGGCGTGCCAGGTGTTATATTAGGGCACAATGACAAAATAGCATGGGGTGTTACGAATACCGGTCCTGATGTGCAAGATTTATATATTGAGAAGCGAAATCCTAATAATGAAAATGAATTTTTGTATAACGATAAGTGGGAAAAAGCTACCGTTGTTGATGAATCTATTAAAGTAAAAGGCGGGAAAACAATTCCGTATAACGTTACAGTTACGAGGCATGGCCCAGTCATTTCGGAGTTTGCGGATAAAGGGAAAGAGAAAACGAAAACAGTATTTGCTTTAAAGTGGACTGCTTTAGAGCCTTCGGCTGAATTAAAGGCTGTATTAAATATGAATCAGGCGAAAGACTGGAATGAGTTTGAAACGGCTCTTCAAGATTTTCATACACCAACTCAAAACTTTGTATTTGCATCAAATGATGGCACAATTGCTTATAAAGCAAATGGAAATATACCAGTGCGTAAAAAAGGTGATGGTAGTCTACCAGTGCCAGGATGGACAGATGAATATGAATGGGAAGGGTATATCCCATATGATCAACTTCCAAAAGTAATCAATCCAAAACAAGGGTTTATTTCCACTGCGAATAATAAAATTGTTGATGATCATTATCCGTACCATATTAGTAATACGTGGGCACAGCCATATAGGCAAATACGTATTCAAGAGTTTTTACAAGAGAAGGAAAAGTATACGGTGAAAGATTTAGAAGAGTTACAGATGGATCAAAAAAATTTATATGGGAAAGAGTTTGCTCCTATATTGTTAAAAGAGTTAAATAAAGCATCTTTAAATGAAGTAGAGAAAGAGGGCGTAAAACAATTAACGAAGTGGAATTTTTACGATAGTAAAGATGAATCGGCACCGTTAATATTCCATCTATTAATGAAAGAGATTTTAAATACGTTATTTTCAAAAGAAATACCGAAAGATGTGATGGAGTTATTTGAAGGAAAGGCACAAGTTGTTGATGAATTAATTCGAAAAGAAGTAGCAGGAGAACATAGCGCTTGGTTTATGAAGTACGGAGGCTTCACAAAAGTTGTGCATACATCGTACGAGAATGTAATGAAGAAATTACAGAAGGAGTATGGACCGAATGTTGCGGAGTGGAAGTGGGGCGATTACCATCAACTTGCTTTTACACATCCAATCTCCAAATCATCTAGTATGTTAGCATTACTTGCATTTAATCGCGAAAAACCAGTTCCAATTGGTGGAAGTCAAGTTACCGTTCAAGCAGCGAGCTACGGCGATAATGGTATCGTCAATCACGGAGCTTCTTGGCGATTCGTCATTGATACGAAAGATATGTCAAACGGTTATCATATCGTAGGGCCAGGACAATCAGGACATTTTAGAAGTGATTGGTATCATGATCAAATAGATGATTGGGTAAATGGAACGTATCATACGACTTCATTGAATACGGAGGGGATAGAGGGGAAGGTGTTAAATTTAGAGCCGAAGTGATAATATTTCCACTGATGAAAAATGTTAAATTAGAACATAACCCAGTCCTAAAATACAAAAGCCTACTATCAGATAAATTGATAGTAGGCTTTTGTATTTTAGAGGATAAGATTCAATGATTTTATTATTCCAAAACAGTAAGTGTTTTAACATTTACTTATACGATAAGGAGCTTTATTTACTCTGTTACAAAAGAAACCACACAAAGCATTCTTTTTCTTTGTTGCTCATTTTTATACACCGCAAAACATTTTGTTATTCAATAATTCCAATTTCTAGAGCCTTTTGAACAGCTTCTTCTTTGTTACGGACTCCTAGCTTTGTATAAGCTGTGGAAGCATAATTTCTGACCGTACCATTTGATAAATATAACCTTGATGCTATGGTAGTGTATCGAAGTCCCTTTGCTACTAGTTGCAATATTTCTATCTCTCTAGCTGTTAGCTCATAAGCGGTTGCTTTTGATTGTGGTGTCTTTTTTGGCTCATTAAACTTCTCAAATATTTTGTGAGACATTCCCTGATCAATTAGTGTCCCACCTTTGTGAATAAGTCGGATCGTATTAGCTAGCTCCAACGTTTCAATAGATTTGAGTAAAAAACCATCCGCACCGTTGCGAAGCGATTCCAACGCCTGTTCGGTATCCTGAAAAGTTGTAAAAATCAATATGCGGATATGTGGCCATTGTTGCTTAATCTTTTTGGTTGCTTCGACTCCATCCATGTGCTGCATATCTAAATCCATAAGTATAACATGGGGTTGAAGGCGCCCGCACAAATCGATGGCTTGATTGCCATCCTCGGCCAAACCGACTACATTTAAATCTTCATATCTATCAAGTAGTGTCCTCAAACTTTCTCGAACAAATGGCTGATCATCTACAATTAACAAACGAATAAGTCCATCTTTTATTTCAGTTTGTCGCGGTATGGTACATGTAACAAGCATTCCTTCATCTGGATTTGTATATACAGACAATTGACCTTGCAAATTCATTGCTCGTTCTTTCATCGCATTCATACCGAAGCCTTCCTGCCAGTCTACATTTCCTTTTCCATTATCTCGAACTTCTAATCTCGTATATTGTTGTTCAAACTGCAATGAAACTGTAATTTCAGTCCCCTGACCATGGCGTACTGCATTCGTAAGTGACTCTTGTAAGCAGCGAATGAACGCGATTTTCGCTTGCTGAGACAATTCATATTCCTCTCCGAATGTCCTAAAACTTACATTTACCTGAGCGTGCTCCTGAAATTCGGCTCCAAGATTTTGTAGAGATTGAATCAAGGAAGACGATTGACACGGAGAATCCATTTGATGTAGGTAACCTCTCACGTCCTCGATGCTTTTACGTCCCATTTCAAGCAGAGAATCTAGCCTCTGTATACCCATTTCAGTAGCAAGTTCGGTACGCAACGTTTCCATCCCCATAATAATAGAAGTATAAGCGTGACCAACTGTATCATGAAGCTCACCCGACAGTCTGTTCCGTTCTTCTGCGAGTGTAATACGTTCAATCTGAGACATATATTGCTCAAGTACCGCGTTTTGTTTACGAATCGCTTCATTTTGCTTATGATTGACGATTAATAAATGAAAAGCGAATCCCATTACATAAGCGAATCCATAATAGATGACCATAACCCAATAGCTATTACTTGGCGCAACCGCATAAAAAATTCCAGTTGTTATAAAAACTGTTGTTGGAGCTGTCCAATAATAGGACAAATGCTTACTATTTGCTGCAATAAGAAACACTGATATAAGAAAAATATTGTAAGCCTCTGGAAATAAAGAGGTTAAATATATACATAGTCCACCATAAAGTAATATTTCTATGAATAAATAATATTTATAATTGAATAGTAAGGCTACCCATGGAACAGAGAAGGCAATAATTTCCCAAAGAATAATAATCCAAAGTGGTAATGTTAAACCATCCTGAAAATTTAATGTAGCTAGAATGATAGACACACTAGCAAGTAGACGGATACCTAACATAATCCAATCATACCAAAACCAATATTTAACCATATCAAACAAGTTATTTACCCCCCTAAATAGCCTACCTTTTTACTTCCTATATTATAATTTAATCCTTCCTCATTATACTTTTTATTTTAAAACTGTGATACTACACACAGACTGCAAATTTCTACTGATTTAGTTGCCGAATCATGCTACGTGTATAGCCTCCAATTCTCTTTGTTAAACAATCTACTATTTTAATACTTATGGCGGTAAATACTATACCCATAAACATTACAAAGAGTGACTTAGCAAAAGTATCTATTTGTATGAATATAATATTCATTTCGATGTATTGATACAGTAGTGGTGCCAACAGCAACATAAGTGGCATTACATAAAAAATGATTGCACTAATGAGACTGAAAATGCCAATCACTAATTTCTGCATTA
Organism: Bacillus sp. SSR7; assembly: GCF_055902415.1. Classification (NCBI taxonomy): domain Bacteria; kingdom Bacillati; phylum Bacillota; class Bacilli; order Caryophanales; family Bacillaceae; genus Bacillus; species Bacillus sp. SSR7. The sequence continues at coordinate 126,037 of NZ_JBVVXV010000013.1, forward strand.
ACCAAAAGACAGCAGACCAAGTGTGACGATCTGTAAGCACTAATTTCACTTGAACCCAGTTCGATGTATCCATTGTTATACTTCTATCGTAAGAGTCTGTTGAAATATCTGTATAAATTTTCGTCTGTATGCGCTCGAATTGGACAAAGGGTGTGGTAGTCTGTAGTACGCGTATAACTAGTGGAATCCCAACTACCGTAAATGAAAGGGTGAAGCTAAATAGCAGAGCTATTAGATAAAAACAAAAATAAAACAATCCTGTAACGAAAGTTAGCAATAAAAAATAACCATTCTGGATGAATCTTGATTTCATAAAGTTCTCGCTCCTATCTATGTAATAACCGAATTGTACTGCTTTTTTGTCATTCTCACTAGTGTAAAAATGTCATATGACATTTTTAAATGATGCAAAAAAGGGGAGAGTAACCTACTTCTAGTTAAAAAAGGTGCTTATATGAATCCCCATAAAACAATCCCGTTCTTACATCTGCAAGAACGGGATTGTTTTATACTTTTATTTAATATGAGATGGACTTGTTTTTCGAATGTGAAAAATAATATCAAATTGCTCAAGCAATGACTTATTAAAGTATGCCGAGTCGTTCGGTAAGAGTCGTGCCCCTATACTTAGTAATGGTCGTTTTGCTTTAACCCATTTATCTGCTGGTCCTTTAAGGTGACGGTTATCCAATAAAAACATTTTATATGGTACTTTTCCTAGGGTATAATTGAAACTATTTATATCTTGTGGAATCGGATTCGTTATAATCTTATCTCCGGTGTCATTGTATAAGGTGAAATTTCCCTCCGTAGTTGTACTACCAATTGTCACATAATTATTGTCTAAACGTTCCTTCAAAAATTGCCCCGCAACATAAGGGTATAATTCCTCATCGATAATTCCTTTAGCTATATGAATATTGTGTCCCCATACCATCGTTTTACCACCTAATGTCTCTTGTGCCCACATTGCATGATCGGTCAAGTATTGCTCATGCAGCTTTAACATACTTGGATAGTCGTTAGGAATTAGCATTGTGGTAAATTTCTCTATTGCAATTGCCGTTGCTTTCGCCCAGATGTACTCGGATGAAACTATTTCTGTGTTGGCTTGCCCATTCTCATCTTTTAGTAATCGAGCTACTCTCTCAGCGTTTGCTTTGAACTTTTCTTTTATTTCAGGAGCAAGGTCCATATATTCCTTTGTACTTCCATGAAAAGCCGACAATTCTTTATAATTTTCTTCTACTTCTGCCAACAAATCTGGTCGATGCAGTTTTACATAATCAATTACTTTATTAAAACAACCTTGGTCCAACTCCTTTAAGTCGAGCCCGATAAATTGGATCTTTTTTGTATTGGATGGATTAGCATTATAATCTTTCATCCACTCAATCATGGCTAAAATTTCATCAGTAGGATATAACAAGTTTAAAAAATCCCTAGGGTTTCCTTTTCCTGTTTGGATATATTCATTTAGCTTTAAGCCATTTCCCCAATCTTCTTCCATTGTGAAATTTGTAAAACCCATCTCAGTAACCAAATATTTCACAAGGCGAAACTTCATAGTGAAAATTTCAGAGCTTCCATGAGTATTCTCTCCTAATCCTACATATTGTGCGTTCCCAATCATTTTCTTAAGTGGTTTTAAATCCTCAAATGATTTTGATGGGTCTATCGTTTTTAACGGGTAAGCCTGTGATTGTATTGATTTAACTATATTTTTTTGGATTGATTGACCTGAATTTTCGACTGCTACTGTTTGAGCGTTTCCTACTTCCACACATCCTGTGACTAATAAAGCTGTACTAACCATTGCAATGATTCTTTTCTTATTCATTTTCTCCACCTCAATTGAATTATTTGTAAAAGCAAGATTGATTCATGTACTTGCACGAATCAATTGCCTTAATTCAATTGTTAGCTAGCTCATATCATATTTTCTAGTTACATATTGTCATAAGGTTAATTGACACAAGTCATAGAATAATCATTACACTTTTGTACTACCGGCTATGACAACTTATAAATAATAATTCCATTGATGAGTCGCAAGTAAGACTAGATTATAAGTTTGGGAGGGATTTTAACGATGAATGATCTGTATACCAAAATATTTTTATTCTAAGTTGTGTCTTTTGAAATGAAAAAAAGTACATTCGATAAACAAGTGAATGAAAGGGAAAGGGCGGATTACAATGATATTACACGCAAAATCGTTCCATAATAAAGATAAAATCCAACGTGCTAAAATAGGACTTCAACTCTTTTTGAGTATCTTAATCATTACTTCTATTATTCTAAATGTAGTAGTAATAATTACGAAAAGTATGCCGCTTATTGTGGTATATATGTTTACTCCAGCATTTTCTTCTATTTTGACTCGCATAATACTGAAAGAAGGATTTAAAGATGTATCTTTTAGTCTCGGTAACTTAAAGATATGGAAGGGGATTGGTCTTGCTCTGCTAATACCTATGATTATTTGTGGAATTACTTATTCTATCGCCTGGTTGAGCGGAATTGCAGGGTTTCAGCATCCCGAAGGTGGTATGTTAGAACCGATCTACAATTTACTTGGGCTTCAGTATGTAACGGCACCATTCAGTTTCATTTATCTAGTAGTATTGAGCGGTATTTTCGGAAGTTTGCTTAACTTAATCCCAGTTTTGGGAGAAGAAATGGGTTGGCGAGGTTATATGCTCACAAGGCTCGTTGATGCAGAGTTTTCACGGCCTATCCTTATTAGTGGATTGATTTGGGCAACGTGGCATGTTCCAATTGTTATGGCTGGTTTATATGTAGAGGGACCATCTGTCGTTTTTTCAGTACTTGGCATCTATTTTTGTATTGTGCCATTCAGTTATATTACGGCTTATTTACGACTTATCACAGGTAGCGTTTGGCCTTCGGTTATCATCCATACTACTTGGAATGCCATCATTCAAGGACCTTTCGCACGTGCAAGTACAGGATATCAAACTGAGATTTGGATTGGAGAATCTGGCTTGATAACCGCTATTATTATCTTGATAACTGCAATAATTATGTCTCGAATAATGAAGTAAATGTAAAAGTAATACAAACAAAAAGCGAATATAGATAAAGATTTAATTATACGAAAAAGTAGATTCGGTTAGGGTATGAGAAAAAATTAAATAACTTCAATTGTAAAAAGATAAAAAAGGAGCGGAAATACGCTCCTTTTTTATTTACCTTACTATTTTTAGGAGGTTAGTCTGAATAAGATATGGATAAAGGGTGAATAGCATTTTTATTGTTGAAATTTCATTAAATATTCTTGTGGAATATATGTGAAACATTGTATAGAATAAGCAAGAATGCCAAAAATTATAGGGGGGAAGTTGTGAAGAAAAATAAGAGTTTAATAAGTTTTTTAGGAGTGTTTATTATGCTGTTTTCTTTTTGTTTTCAAGGAAATGTACAGGCCGATGTAAATACTGTTCAATCTGGGAAAATCAAATCAGGAAATGTAACGGTATGGGAAGTTGGAAATGTGGCAAAAGTGTTAGCTGATGTAGAGCGTTTAAATTTAAATACAGTAAATGTACCAATTCAAGTAGATATTCCGAACGTGACTTCTACGAACATGGTAATTAATCAAGCGCAAAAGCAACAGGCTATTCTTTTAATTCGAGAATTATCAAAGCGTAATATTCAAGTTATTGTGGAACCGTTCCCATATATTCAGCAAGGAAATATTGGGGAAACGGAATGGAATCCGAGTAATATTAATGATTTCTTCTGGAATTGGAAAACGGTTATTTTGCAAGACATCTTTAACTCGATTACAAGTAAATACAATGTGTATGGGCTTAAGATTGCTTCTAATTTTGTAAATATGGAATATGCAGAAGGATACTGGAGCGATACGATTGATTTTGTTCGCCAGCAGTATAAAGGAAATGTTTTGTATCAAATGAATTGGTGGTTAACAGCAAGCTGGGATCCTTCTTATGAAGCGAAGTTTGTAGAGAAAATCAATCGTCCGTATTTAAAAAAGGTGGATATTGTTAGTATCGATAGTTGGTTTGAAGTTTCAGGGAAAAGAAATCCATCGTATGAAGAGGTAAGACAAAATTTATTTGCGACTACAGTATATAATCGTGGACAAAATGTCGTTCAACAACTAGAACAATTACATAAAGCAACAGGAAAGCCAGTTTACTTTGGTGGATTTAACGTTCCAGCGCGTGAATTGGGCTTGCAAAATCCGTGGAATCCAGATGTTTCTAATGTATTTTCAAAAGACATACAATTAAACGGATGGCGCGCTTACCGTGATGTATTAGAACCGAAACCGTATTTTAAAGGTTTTTCAATTTGGTTTATTGGTTCTCATAATAGTACGCATGCGTATCAAATACATAGTCAAGAAACGGCAGCAGTTATTAATGACTGGTACCGAAAATAATTTTTATAAAATAGGCAAGTTTTGAGGTTCACTACATATATTTCTAGTGAAAGGCCTTTCACCATCTTATCACCTAGGGGGCAATCATCATGAAATTTTTGTCTTACCTTACAGTAATTTTGGTGATTCTTGGCGGTTTGAATTGGTTATTTGTAGCGTTAGATTACAATGTAGTTGAGAAATGGTTTGGTTCTATGCCGGCGCTTGTGGACACTATTTATTGGCTCATTGGTCTTTCTGCTATTTATCAAATTTTTGATCGGTTCTTTACGAACAATTAGCTATTATTCTTTTATTACTAGAGTGTTAAGTACAATTATGTACTTAGCACTTTTTTGTGTGTTTATAAAGTAAGCATCAAATATTCCCTACCTACAATTTGTAAATAATCTCCATACATACTACATGTGGAGTTTTTTAGGAATTTATAGTTATAACATCTTGTATTTTGTTTATAATTGTAAATAGTTATTCAAATGTTATTTCTTTTTTATAAATAAAAAGGAAAAATAATGCAACTTTTTAACGAGCTTATTCGTGTTATATATGAAAGGAGGAGGGGGATGGAAATTGAAGAAATATATAAGGTTTATATAAACGATGTGTACAGGTATTTATTTTCCCTTTCTCGTAGCCATCATGTAGCGGAGGACTTGATGCAGGAGACTTTTTATCGGGCGTATCTTTATCTAGAAGACTATGAAAACCAAAAGGTAAAATCATGGCTTTTTAAAGTGGCGTATCATACGTTTATTGATTTTGTTAGGAAAGAGAGAAAAGTGTCTTTTGTAGGAACGGAGGAATTAGAGACAATACAAGCAGTTGAATCTACAGAAGAGTATGTAGTCGCAAAAAATAGTTATGGAAAATTAATTCAGATTATTCATACTTTACCTGTGGTAGAGGCACAAGCTGTTTTATTATGTGATGTACATCAATTAACGTACGAAGAGGGTGCTTCTGTATTAGATTTAAAGTTAAACACGTATAAAAGTCACATATTTCGCGGGAGAAAGAGATTAAAACAATTGTTAAAGGAGGAAAAGAGTCAAAATGACAAATGATAAACCTCATTCTGAACAAGAAGATTATCAAGACTTGTTGCAAGAAGCTCTTCATCAAAGGCCTGCATCTCTTCCTGATGGAAAACAGGAGCAAGTGTTGAAAATAGGAAAAAAAAGAGCGCGTATTACGAACGTTTTGATTGTATTTACTTTTTTATTACTGATTCAACCTATTATATATATATCTACGCTCTTATACTATGTATTTGCACCTACAAACGCAATGGAGATGCGGAATGTAGTACAACAAACGATAAGTGTAACGGAACCAAATGTATTTATGAAAGAAAGAGACATGGAGCAAACATTGTTACCGCTTAGTTTACAATTGAATTTTGATTTGTATAAAAGGGTAGGAAAGAAAGATATTCGAATAGGCGAAGAGAAAACATATTATTTATTAAGTAAAGTGGCGAAAGTAAGCCGCGAATATACAACAGATGAAAAAATTCCAGAAGTCCCATATATAGATAATGAGGTGTTGTCTCATCCTAATAATTATAATACGTCTTATAATAGTAGCGATGAAGCGCAGGTATTAAAAGGTCTTCCGCAAGAATCTGTTGTAGAAGCATTTGTATCTTTTAGAGAATTATTAAGTGTACAAGAGGTAACGAATATGTTTCCTACTATTGATATCGTCTGGTATGCCGTTAATACAGGATTAGAGGAGAAGCAAAAGAATGATGAGGGTATGTATGTTGCTCCGATTGGTTTTCCAGCAGATATGATTTCAAGTATAGGTGGTCCTTTTGTAAGTGATTCATCTCATGAGGAACAATTTATTGGTGTGCTAAAGTCATTACAGAAGCATGAAAATTTAGCGGTGAAGCTATCTAGAGCGAAAACATTAGAGTTGTCAAAGCGTATTTCTTTTCTTGAAAAAAATGGGATAAAAATATACGGGGCAGTTGTAACTGGCCCTAAAGGTGAAGTTGAAAAATTGATGAGTCATGAAAAAGTTAGAAACTTGAAAGTAGGTGAAGCGAGATTATGGAATTGGCATTCTTAAAAAAAAGAAAGAATCATAGTTATAAACAGGAAACATGGATGGGGACAATTTCATTAATGATTGCCTTTCTAGCGTTATTGTATTTGAACATTACATTGCTTAGTCAAGAAACATTTATAGGCGAAGGTTTTCGGGAAATAGTTGGAGTTGGATTGTTATGTTCAGTCGTAGGCATGATCACAAAAAGAAAAAGTCGAAAATATGCATTGTGGGCATGTAGTTTATTTGTTTTTATGCTACTTTTTACTGTATTTGGATATATGTTAGGTTGGATGATAAGCTTTGGACCGTAAATATGTGGGAAAGAGCGAATGTAGATTCGCTCTTTTTTATGTGTAAAAAGTAAAATAAATAAGAGAAGAACTTATCAAATTTGAAAGGAGAGCAGTATACGTTTTGAATGTTGTTGTGTTTTTTGTTCACTTTATAAAAAATATATTGGTACTTGCAAGCGATTCCATTGCGTCTTGCGCCGTAATAATAGAAAACAAATTGACCGTATATTATATTTCGGGTTATAATTCAGAAAGTTTAAAAAATAATAAGATTGATAAATAGGGAGGTTATTAGGATGATGGAGAGGGTATATAATTTTTCAGCTGGACCATCTATACTCCCTTTGCCAGTTTTAGAGAAAGTGCAAAAGGAGCTTGTAAATTATAACGGGACAGGCATGTCTATTATGGAAATGAGTCATCGATCTTCTTATTTTCAAAGTATTATAGAGGAAGCGAGTAGCTTGCTTCGTGAATTAATGAACATTCCTGATGAGTATGAAGTATTGTTTTTACAGGGTGGTGCTTCATTACAATTTTCTATGATACCGCTGAATGTAATGAATACGTATAAAAAAGCAGGGTACGTATTGACTGGCTCATGGTCTAAAAAGGCGATGCAAGAAGCTGAAAAAGTAGGAGAAGTACAAGTGATTGCTTCTTCTGAAGATGAGAAGTTTACGACAATTCCTAAACTGGATGGTATACTAGGCGATGAAAAACTAGATTATGTACATATTACAACGAACAATACAATTGAGGGAACGAAATATGTGGACATTCCACATGTAGATAAAGTACCGCTCGTTGCGGATATGTCTTCAAATATTTTATCAGAACGATATGATGTTTCGAAGTTTGGTCTTATATATGCGGGAGCGCAAAAGAATTTAGGGCCAGCGGGCTTAACGATTGCGATTATAAAAAGGGATTTAATTGGAGGAGCAGATCGCTCTTGTCCGACAATGTTAAATTATGAAACTTACAGCAAAAATAACTCCTTATATAATACACCGCCGTCTTTTAGTATTTACGTAACGAAACTTGTGCTAGAGTGGCTGAAAGAGCAAGGCGGGGTATCTGCGATTGAAGAACAAAATAAAATGAAATCTTCACTTCTTTACAATTTCTTAGATGAATCAAAAATGTTTACTTCACCAGTTGATCCTACGTATCGATCACTTATGAACATTCCGTTTACAACGCCGTCAGAAGAGCTGAACAATGAGTTTTTACAAAAAGCGAAAGAACGCGGCCTTGTTACGTTAAAAGGGCATCGATCAGTCGGTGGTATGCGCGCTAGTATTTATAATGCGATGCCAGCAGAAGGCGTACAGCAATTAGTAAATTATATGAAGGAATTTGAGCTTGAGAATAGATAGGGAGATGGGGATATGTTTCGTGTTCAAACGTTAAATCAAATTGCAGAAAAAGGTTTGCAAGTGCTTAGCGGAGAGCGCTATGAAGTAGGGGAGAGAATGGACCACCCAGACGGCATTTTACTTCGCAGTTATTCTTTACATCAAGAAGATTTTTCAAAAGACTTAAAGGCGATTGCAAGAGCTGGTGCAGGTGTAAATAATATTCCTGTCGAGCGATGTACAGAAAAAGGGATTGTAGTATTTAATACACCAGGAGCGAATGCTAATGCAGTAAAGGAACTTATTATTGCAAGTCTTATTATGTCTTCACGTAACATTATTAACGGAGTAAGCTGGACGAAAAATTTAGAAGGGGAAGAAATACCGCAGCTTGTTGAATCTGGAAAGAAACAATTTGTTGGATCTGAAATTGCGGGGAAACGTCTAGGGGTTATCGGCCTTGGCGCAATCGGTGCTTTAGTTGCGAACGATGCGTTAGCTTTAGGGATGGACGTTGTCGGATACGATCCTTACATTTCAGTTGAAACAGCATGGCGCCTTTCTACACATGTGCAAAGAGCATTTAGTTTAGATGAAATTTTTGCAACGTGTGATTATATTACCCTTCATATTCCTCTTACGAATCAAACGAAGGGGATTATTGGTGAACACGCTATAGAGAAAATGAAAAAAGGAATGCGTTTATTCAATTTTTCTAGAGGAGAACTTGTAGATGAAAAGGTTCTTCAAAAAGCGTTAGAAGAAGATGTTATTGCGCATTACGTAACGGACTTCCCGAATGAAAATGTAATAAAGATGAAAAATGTAACTGCGACGCCTCACCTTGGTGCATCTACATCTGAATCAGAAGAAAATTGTGCGATCATGGCAGCGCGTCAATTACGTGAATATTTAGAGACAGGAAATATTCGTAATTCAGTCAACTATCCAAACGTAGAATTGCCGTATGTTGGAAAGAAACGTATTACAATCATGCATCAAAACGTTCCGAACATGGTAGGACAAATTACAGGATGTTTAGCAGAACATCATATTAATATTGCGGATATGATTAATCGTAGTAAACATTCTTGGGCATATACAATGATTGATATTGATAACGGAATTGATGATATAATAAAAGAGAACATAGTGGAAAATATAAGCAAAATTACAGGTGTTGTAGCCGTTCGAATGATTGTGTAAAGGAGAGAGGGAATTTGGCAAAAATCCGACCGTTTCGGGCCATTCGTCCAGTAGAAGAAAAAGCAGCAGAAGTTGCAGCTTTACCGTATGACGTATTAAATAGTGAAGAAGCAAGAGAGGTTGTAAAAGGGAACCCATTTTCTTTCTTACACGTTGATAAAGCAGAAATTGATTTAGACCCAGCACTTTCACCGTACGATGATCGCGTATATGAAAAAGCGGGTGAAAATTTAAATCGTTTTATACGAGAAGAAGTGTTCATACAAGACGAAGAGCCAGCACTATACATTTATGAACTGACGATGCAAGGAAGAACGCAGTCCGGTCTTGTCGTTTGTACATCTATTGATGAGTATGAAGATGATACAATTAAAAAACATGAAAGAACGCGTCATGAAAAAGAACTAGATCGTATTCGTCACGTAGATGTGTGTGATGCAAATACAGGTCCTATCTTTTTAACATATCGTACAAAAGAAGAAGTGAAACGTTTCATTGCAAACTGGAAAGAAGAACATACACCAATTTATACATTTACAGCAGAAGACGACGTTAGGCATGTTGCTTGGAAAATAGCTGATGAAGAAGTAATTGCGAGTTTAGTAAACTTATTTGAAGATATTCCTAATCTTTATATTGCGGATGGACATCACCGCTCTGCATCAGCTGCAAAAGTAGGGCTTATGCGAAGAGAGCAATATCCGAATTACACAGGAGAAGAAGAGTTTAATTTCTTCCTATCAGTTTTATTCCCTCATGATGAATTATCTATTTGGGATTATAACCGCGTTGTGAAAGATTTAAATGGTTTATCAGAAGAACAGTTTTTAAAGCAAATCAAGCAATACTTCTATGTAGAAGAAGCATCTATTTCTCCGTATAAACCAAATGAACCAAAAACATTTGGCATGTATGTAAACGAGAAGTGGTATAAGCTCACAGTGAAAGAGGAAACGTTTGATGCGAACGACCTTGTAAAAGGTTTAGATGTATCTATTCTGCAAGATCATTTATTAAGCCAAGTACTTGAAATACATGATCCGCGATCTGATTCACGCATTGATTTTGTTGGAGGAATCCGCGGATTAGAAGAACTAGAACGTCTTGTAAATAGCGGTGCATATAAAGCAGCGTTCTCACTATATCCGACATCAATGGAATCTTTATTAGCAATCGCAGACGCTGGAGAAGTTATGCCACCAAAATCAACGTGGTTTGAACCGAAACTGCGCAGTGGGTTGTTTGTACATTCTTTAAAATAAATATAGACTTCATTAGTTTGAAAAACCGAAATGATTTTAGTTTCGGTTTTTCTTATTTTAAAAGAGGTTTTGAGGAGGGGGACCAATGAAATTGCAAGTAGGCGAAAAAATTACCTTTGAACGAACTTTAAGGACATTCCTAGTATTACAAGAAATGTCCTTTTCACTAAATTATAGGGTATTTTGCTAAATTTCAAATTCTAAAATGAGTTTACTGGTTTGACCTGCAAACTGATAATGATAGGATCCTCTCAGACTTTCTAAGTTACCGGTAGCTTTAATAATTGTTCCTGGGGAATCTAAATTTCCTTTATCAAATATTCCTTGTTCTATAGCTGTAAATGTCCCATGTTGCCCTTTATAAACTCCTTCAAAGTGTAAAAATCCAGAAATTTTAGCAGTAGCTAAGTGACCATCATTTATATTTGAGTCTAAATAATATAATAAGTATTCAACAAAAGCCTTTCCTTTTAATTCCCCATCAATATCATATTCGACATGAGCAATATTAATAGGGAAATCTTTTTTATTATCATCGATTGGTTTTTCATCCCATTTACTTACTGTAAATGTTACTTCCATACACGTAATCTCCCTCCAATTATATACTTTTAAAAAGTATCCATTCACAGACATATCTCATAGGAGTGTTTTTATTCATTCCACGCCACTCTCTAAAATAGAAAAAGATACATTTTCACAATCAATTTCTGCCATCGCACCGTAAGGTAAAATAAACTTCGGCTCAGTATGGCCGAAATTTAAATTATAAAGAACTGGCAAGTTTTCTAAGTTATATTCCCTCATAACTTTCAGTATTTCATGTTTATATTCTTCATAATACATTTCGTCTTTTGGTTTACCAAAAATGATACCTTTTGCTTGTTGCAGAATACCTTGCGCTGCGTAATTTCGCAACCAATACTTTATAAAACTTGGTTCTGGATGGTCTTCAGAAGTTTCAAAGAAGAGAATACTATTCTCCCAATGTTTTTTCTCAGGCCAAAGCTCCGTTCCTTTCGCAAATTCCAATACTTCTATACAACCACCAATTAAACGACCTTGTACAGTGGTAGAGCCTTGAAGTAGCTCATATCCATTGTTTTGTTGCATCGTACGTCTTGTATGCTTATTTATCTCTATCCATTCTAAACGCTCACTCGTCCATTCAGGAGCTTGTTGAATCTCGCCAATCGTTTCATTTGAAAAGAGAGTTCGATTTACCATTTCAACCGTATATGGATCCATCTCTACATTTTCGGCAAAGTCGGTCAAAATTGCTGGACCGTAAAAGGAGGAAATTCCTGCTTTATGACAAAACAAGTGTGAAACGGTAACATCAGAGTATCCCATAAAAATTTTCGGGTTTTCACGTATTACATTAAAATCTATATAAGGAAGTAAGCGAATGCTATCTTCACCGCCAATATTCGCAATAATGGCTTTCACGCGCGTATCTTGAAATGCTGTCATTAAATCTTCCGCACGAGCCTGTGGATTGTTATAAATGAATTCGCTACCTTTTAAACTATTTGGCATTGGGATAACCGTAAGACCGAAAATCTCTTCTAATCTCTTTACTCCTTGTTCATAACGCCATCTTATCTCAGAATCACCTGCGCCTCCCCATGAAGGACTTACTGTTGCTACAATATCACCTGGCTGTAATCTCTTTGGTTTTATTAACATATGAATTCCGCCCCTACATAATGTAATGAACTACGATTATACAAACCGTAGCATTGAAAAATATGATGCATGTCATTAGTTTCTTCATCATCAATTCGTTTCCCTGCTGTTATGCAAGAATTTGGCAGTATTGTTGAATATAGAAATAATCGATTTATATGTAAAAATCACATTATGCATCATTGCATGAGAAAGAGGGTTGCTATTTTTTATAACCTGTAACTATAATGGTTACAGGTTGGTTGTATCCAATCAAAAATAAAATCATCATGAATGGAGATGTTTCATAATGGGTATGAAAAAATTAATTTTAGCAGGTGCTTTAGGGATTGCAACATTATCAGGAACGAATTTACCAGGGTTAGAACTAACAAAAGTGAGTGCAGCTTCTATTGAATCGAATTTCTCGACGTTAGAAGGACGAGTAGTAGAAGTAGATAACGGTGTAATTGTTGTTAAATCTAAGCAATACGAAGAACCTGTTAGTGTATATATAGATTCATTTTCAAACGTGAAAGTAGGAGATGAAGTAAAAGCTACTGGATCTATGATGCGTAATTTTACAGAATATATGGTTGCAACTGCAATTGAAAATACAACAAACAAGTTAGGCATGCATATGAAAGAAGACGGTTCTCCTGATTATGTAATTGGTGAAGTATCAAAAGTAGGAACGATGGAAGATGAGGGAGACGGTGCTACTAAATATGTCGTAGTCGAGTATCCATCGCTAAACGGGAAGAAAGTTATTATTGATGTTTTCTTAACAAAGGGACAAGTATTTAAAGCGGGTGAGAAAGTGAAAATTGATATGAAGTATGTAGGCTGGGGCGGAAGTTCTATTAACTGGAACACAGTTGACCATATTGAAAAAGTTCATGAGGTAAAGAGCAACGTTGAAAATAATGATGATGTTTGGATTTGGTCTTAATTAGACTAATGTAAATAATAAATGTATCATGCAGTACCCAGCAAGCGGTCATACACATGACTATTTGCTGGGTACTTTTTTGTTTTGTATTTTATTTGAGAATAAGGGATTTTCGATTAGAATATGATATTTAAATCGGAGCGAATTTAAAAAATACAATAATGAAAGAGGTGTTTACATATGGAGCGAAATGAGAATTATTTACGAGCTAAAAAAAGGGTGGAGAATTTAAAAGCGTTTTACATTCATTTAACGGTCTATATATTAGTGAACTTAATGCTTTTTTTCATAAATATAAGTTCTGATTCAAGTAAATTATGGTTTTTATATCCACTTGGAGGTTGGGGGATCGGTATCGTTATACACGGTTTAACAACTTTTCCATTTGGGATATTCGGAAAAGAGTGGGAAGAACGAAAGATTAAAGAGTATATGGAGAAAGATAAGTGAATTTATTTTTGGAATGTATGAATATAAATCTCTACAATCAAATGTTTGATGCGAAGCCTATTCTATAGCTTCGCCTATTTGTTTTGTATTCGAAGTTTGTGCGAGTGAGAGTGTTCCTATTCACTTTTCAGCGTGAATAGCATATGAAATCAAAACTTTACTTGTAGCACATAATAAATAAAGTTGTTATCCTTTTTTAATTACATGTAGATATAGGATAAAGTTGATTTATCATCCTATATGAAAATAAAAATAAACTACTGTTCGATTTGAATATTCCACGATATAATGGTGAGAGTTTATATCTGAAGAAATATTTGCATAAGAAGTGAGGTACTATATGAAAAAAAGAACGACAGACATTATTTTTATTATTATTGGTGCATTCCTTTTTGCTTTAGGTGTCAATTTATTTGTTATTCCGAACGAATTTGGTGAGGGCGGAGTAACAGGTATCACGATTATTACGTACTATTTATTTGAATGGTCACCAGGTTTAGTTAATTTAATTTTAAATGCGATTTTGTTAATAGTCGGTTATAAATTTTTAAATAAAATCACAACGATTTATACGATTATCGCTGTAGTTACGAACTCGCTATTTCTCCATTTAACAGAAGGATGGACGATTACTTCGGATGAAATGCTCGTAAATGCTATTTTTGGAGGAATATTTGTAGGGTGCGGTATCGGTCTAATTATTCGCGTTGGCGGAACAACTGCAGGTACTACGATCTTAGCGAGAATGACGCATAAGTATTTAGGTTGGAGCATTAGCTACGGTCTACTGTTCTTCGATTTAATCGTTGCGTTTTCATCTTATTTCATCATTGGTGCAGAGAAACTGATGCTGACAATTATTATGCTATATGTAGGAACGAAAGTAATGGAATTTGTAATCGAAGGGTTAAATCCGAAAAAGGCCATTACCATTATTTCTGATAATCCAGATGAAATTGCAGGGAAGGTGACAACCTTAATGGGCAGAGGGGTTACCGTGTATTCAGGTCATGGCTATTACACGAAAACGCCGAAGGACATTCTCTATGTTGTTATTAATAAGCAAGAAGTAGTGAAGCTAAAGCGGATTGTTCAAACTACGGATCCGGCTGCTTTCATCGCTATCCACGATGTTCGTGATGTGTTCGGAGAAGGATTTGTTGATATTTCGAAGGCTTAAAAATTGTTTTTGATTAAAATAATCTTAATACTAAAACGTGAGAATCTATTTTGAATAGTCTTTTTTCAAAATAGATTCTTTTTCTTGCAAAAAATCCAATTGTTTCTTAATGTAGTGATGTAGAAGGATGAACAAGAGAGGGTTTAATGAAGATGATACATATTTTATTAGCTGATGATGATAAACATATTAGAGAGTTATTGCATTACCATTTACAAAAAGAGGGGTTTAAAGTTTTTGAGGCGGAAGATGGAAAGGTAGCGCAAGACGTATTAGAGAAGGAAAATATTCATCTTGCGATCGTAGACATTATGATGCCGTTCGTTGATGGCTATACGTTATGTGAAGAAATACGGAAGTATCATGATATTCCTGTTATTTTATTAACAGCAAAGGATCAGTTAGTCGATAAAGAAAAAGGATTCATTTCTGGTACAGACGATTATATCGTAAAACCATTTGAACCAGCTGAAGTCATTTTTCGTATGAAAGCATTATTGCGCCGTTATCAAATGCTGAGTGCTGACATAATTACACTTCACGGAACGACAATTGATCGTAAAGGTGTTGAAGTGAAGTGTAACGGCCAGACGATTTTACTTCCATTAAAGGAATTTGAATTATTATCACAACTAGCTAGTTATCCTGGGAGAACATTTTCAAGAGAAGAGTTAATTGAGTTAGTATGGGGAATGGATTTTGAAGGGGATGAACGAACAGTTGACGTTCATGTGAAGAGACTAAGAGATCGATTCTCAAAACGAACAGATGATTTTCAAATTACAACAGTGCGCGGACTCGGTTATAAGTTGGAGTTGAAATAAAATGAAATCACTATATTCGAGATTTGTATTTATGACAGTCGGTATTATGCTACTTAGTAGTATAATTGGTTTTTTATTAACAAATGTATATTATCAAGTGAAGTTAAAACCGTATAATAGTGAAAAGATTTTAACGTATGCTGAGGAAGTTAAATCGTTATATGAAAAGCAAAGTGAAGAGAATAAAGAAGCATACTTACAGTCTATTGCGAAATTGGGATATGAAATTTATATTGTCGATGATCAAAAGAATGGAAAGCGTATCGGCAATGCGTTTCGTAAGACGTCTATTAGTGATGATACCGTTCATAAAGTATTGAATGGCGAAACGTTTAATGGCGTTTCTACATATCCGACCCGCCTATTTATAACAGGTTTCTTCGATAATGAGTTAATTAATAGCGTCGGTGTACCAGTGCAACACGGTGATAAACAGTACGCTTTATTTATTCGTCCTGACATTCAGAACCAATTTGGCGAGATGCGAATTTTCTTAGCGGTATTACTTGTGTTTATCGTGCTATTAAGTATCATTTTTATAGCAATTGCAGCAGGTTATATCGTTCGTCCCATTCGTAAATTCACGAAGGCTACGCAAAAAATTGCAAGTGGTAAATATGATATCGAATTAGACGTAAAACGAAAAGATGAAATTGGTACGTTAGCTACGAGCTTTCAGAAGATGACGAAAAGTATAAAAGAATTGGATGAAATGAGACAAGAATTCGTTTCGAATGTCTCGCACGAATTTCAATCGCCGCTTTCTTCCATACAAGGTTTTTCGAAAACATTGCAAACAGAAAAGATGAGCGTGGAAGAAAGAAACCATTACTTAAGAATTATTGAGGGCGAAAGTAAGCGAATGTCTAGTTTATGTAAACAGTTACTTACGCTTGCTTCTTTAGATAAAGAAGAGAAAGTGTTGCAAATAAAAGAATTCAATTTGCAGAAGCAAATTAAAGACGTCATTTTTATGCTCGAATGGAAATGGCGTGAAAAAGATATCGCCGTTGAATTCGATGTGCCCGATATTGTTATAAAAGGTGATGAAAACTTGCTTCATCAAGTATGGAGTAATATTTTCACTAATAGTATTAAGTTTTCAAACGATGGTGGGACTATTGAGTTTTTTGTCGAAGAGTTAGAGTCTAGTGTTATTATCTCTATATCCGATAACGGAATCGGTATGGAAAAAGAAGAGATGGAACGTATTTTTGATCGTTTTTACAAAGTAGATACAGCAAGAACAAGAAACGTAGAAGGTAGTGGTTTAGGATTATCGATTGTGCAGAAGATTGTTGAACTGCATCATGGAAACGTTTCGGTGTATAGTACGAAGGGGGAAGGGACGACCGTTCGGGTTGAGCTTCCTAAATAGATGAAAGAGGCTGTTTCGGAACGGCCTCTTTTTTGTTCGTTAGTCTATGTGTAAAGTGAAAAGAGTTGTTTTAAAGATGTGAGTAATCCTATTCCATAATTGGACTTGTTTGTAGAATAAGATTAGGAGGAAGCTTATTTGAAAATGTAGAATCTCTACAGAGTTATAAGATTTTATTGAAACTTTAGCTATTTAGGGAGGAAATTACTTTGAAACGAATTGACTTGTTATTAAACGCACTAGATTCAACATTTGATAAAGAGAGTTGGTATGCACCGTTTAAACATGCTATAGAAGGACTTACAGCCGAACAGGCTATGTGGAAGCCATCTAGAGGGGTAACGAACAACATTTGGGAGAATGTTAATCATCTCATTTATTACAAAGAGAGGCTTGCTGCAAACTTGGAAGGCCGTGAATGGACACATAATCTTGACGGAAATGACACATTTTATCTGACTAAGCAATCTAATAATGATATGGAATGGAAGAAAGTCGTTGAACGTTCTGAAGATGTTCAATATAATTTAAGACAGGTATTAAGTGCAATTTCCGAAAGAGAGCTTGAGCAAAATTCACTAGAGGGGAAATTACTGGATATCATGCTTCATGATGCTTATCATACAGGACAAATTATTCAATTAAGGAAAATGCAGGGTGCTTGGCCATCAAAGCGTTAACTGTCGTTTTAAGTTGGTGCTATTGTTGAATAAAATTTAGATATTCAAAGGACTTTATTGTTATATTTTTAGTGAAGTATTTTACATCCAAAATGAAATAACTATATTTTTAACCCCGTCCCCAATTTAGAACGGGGTTATGTTTGGTTGCTATAAAGCCGCACCTTTCCCGCGCTCTTCTTTAAACCGTACTCCAAAAGTATCTGCTGTAATTTCATCAGCTTTCGGCAATGCCCGTAATTTCGGATGAAGTAGCCATACGAGAGAAATAAATAAAATCCCAATGCTAGCGAGCGCGAAAATGAGTTGGCTACTAAATACATTTGCAGTGTATCCGCCAATTAAAGAACCAAATGGCATCGCAATTGTGCCCATACTTCGCATGACAGAGTTGATGCGTCCAATATATTGATTTGGAATTACAATTTGACTAATTGTCGCAAATAATATGTTGGTTGCACCAATCGGTACCCAAGCTAGGCCGAATAAGAAAATAGACAGCCATTGAAACGGTACAACCGTAGAGAAAAACCAAAAGATAGCACCAGTCGCAAAGCCAATAATAGAGACACGGCCAACATTACGTTTGCCAACCCAGGAACTGAATAATGCACCAATGAGACTACCTGCTGATATAGCAGCTAAGAAGAAGCCGTATGATTTCACACCACCTAAAGAATCAGCGAAAGAAGGGAGTATGGCCATTGTCATACCGATTGAAAAATTGGCAACAACGGAACCGATTAAGAATACGCCCATTAAGGAACGAAAGACGATCGAAAACCCTTCTTTTAAATCAGTGAAATATTGTTTAGTTGAAAGTGATGTGACCGTTTCAGTTTGCTGTGGCATTTTTAATGAAAAAAACAAAAGAGCAGTAATCGCGAAAGTGAAAGAGTCGATTACATATAAAGTGATTGCGCCAAATAGTGCTACTAATATTCCAGAAAGAGTCGTACAAATTAGATCGATGCCTTGATATGCGAATGAGAAGAGTGAATTTCCTTTTAATAATTGTGTTTTAGGCAGTAGAAGTGGTAAAGCTTTTGATTGTGCGGGATAGGCGAATTGTTCGATAAAGGCTACGATGGGCATGATGATGAGTAGTAGTTGAACTGTTAATAGGTCGAAGTAGTGTGTAATAGGAATGATTAAAATAAGAATGCATTGCAAAACTTGTGTGATGACGAGGGTGTTTTTAATTTGCCACCTATCAACGAATGGACCGGTAAGAAATTGAAGTGCAGAAGGTAATAACGTAAGAAAACCTGCTAATCCAGAATAAAAAGGATTACCACTTAGCTTATATACGAGCCACATTGCTGCTACGTAATATAAGCTATCTCCTATGTTGGTGAAAATTCTTCCTAAAAATAATAAGAGGAAATTCCGGTTTTTTAATATGTCCACTTTATCTACTCCTTTATAATAAATTTATTCGGTAAAATAAATTTGACCGTTTATGTAAAAAAAATCGTTTTACGATTTTTCTTCTTTTTTCACAAACTGTTGCATTGCTCGTTCGTCTATTTGTAGTGCAGTAGTAGAAATGTAATAAGATTTCCTATTTGGATCTTTATCCCCGTCTTTTGCGATTTCATTTAATTCAGCCATCAATTGATGAAATTTTTTCACCCACACTTGAAATTGTTCTGGCGTAGCATCAAACTCCCAGCAAGATGAAACGTAATTCCAATCAGCAGGATCTTCGCTTTCTTTTCGTAATGTAAAAGCTTCTTCGGGTGCAGCGAGAATATGGCTTTTCGTTCTTTCCGCCATTTGTAAAAAGATTTGGCGACCAGATTCGCTTAATATTTCTAAATGAGGTAATAGTTCTGCAGCAGGGGTAAAGCCTCTAGCGACAGATTGATAAAACTTTTGAACGATGCCATTCTTTTCTTCTGTATATACAATTTCTATAAAACCGTTCTTTTCTAATTCTTTTAAATGATAATGAATTTTTGCCCTTGGAATGCCCAATTTCTCAGATAGTAGTTGCCCTGTATAAGGACGTTCGCATAGTCGCATCATCATTTCGACACGTAATGGATCGCTCATTGCTTTTAGTTGGCTATAAGTAGTTAGTGTGAACATGGGCTTCAAAATGATCAACTCCTTAAATGAAATTACTCGGTCAAGATTATTTGACTGAATTGTATCAAGGATTTTGATTGTTTTCAATACTTTCTGAAAATTTAATCTTACTCTCTGTAATCTTCTGTTCATATTCCGTTCATATTTCTTTTTTATGATAAGTGCATAGAAAGAAAGAGGAAGGAGCGAGCGAAATGTTTTTAGCTCTGCGTGAATTAAAACAATCAAAATTAAGATACGGATTAATCGGACTGATTATGGTGTTATTATCATTTTTAGTCCTTGTGATTTCAGGATTAGCAAATGGACTATCATATGATAATGCTTCATCGATTCAAAATATGGAGGCAAACAAGTTCGTTTTAGCAGATGATGCGGAAAATAAATTACTTCGTTCACAAATTAAGAAAGACGATGTAGATAACGTAGTAAATCAAGTAGGCGAGAAAGAGGCAGTTCCGTTTCGTGTGAAAGTTTCAACGTATGAAAAGAAAGATAGTTCGAAAAAAGTGGACGTTGCTATTTTCTCAAGTGAACGTGATTCATTTTTAGAGCCGAACATTGTAAAAGGTGAGAAATTAGGCACAGCAAACAACGAAATGGTTGCTGATGAATCGATTAAAGAAAAAGGAATCGATATTGGAGATACAATTATTGATCCTGTTTCAAAGAAAGAATTTACAATCGTTGGATTTACGAAAGATCAAATGTTTAGCCATACACCAGTTGTATATGTAAATGAAGATGTATGGGGATCTATTTCACAACCAAACCAAAAAGATTATAGTGCAATTGCGCTGAATACAGATAAAGAAATTAAAAATGCACATGTTATCGACAAAAAAGAAGTACTGCAAAGTATTCCAGGATTTAAAGAAGAGCAAGGAACATTAACGATGATCATTGCGTTCTTACTTGTTATCGCTGCATTACTAATCGGCGTATTCTTCTACGTAATTACATTGCAAAAAACACAGCAATTAGGTGTATTAAAAGCAATCGGTACGAAAAATTCTTATTTAGCAAATAGCTTAGTTGTACAGGCGTTATTCTTATCAGTCGTTGCGATGATAATTAGTATTGTTCTTGTACAAGGATTAGAACAAATTTTACCAGCGGGTATGCCGTTCTTATTAACAACACCGATGATTGCACAATATGCAGCAATCTTTATCGTAATTAGTATTTTAGGAACACTTATTTCGTTATACCAAGTATTAAAAGTTGATGCATTAGAAGCAATTGGAGGCGGGATGTAATGACTTCATTATTGAAATTAGACAAAGTAAGTAAAGTGTACGGAGAAGGGAATACGGAAGTAACAGCCCTTCATCCGATGTCGCTTGATGTGAAAGCTGGAGAGTTTATCGGCATCGTCGGTCCTTCTGGATCAGGGAAAAGTACATTATTATCAATCGCGGGTGCACTATTATCACCGTCAAAAGGGGATATTTACATTCGTGAGCAAAATATTACGAAGTTATCCGAAAAGGAAATGACAGACATTCGTTTGAAAAAAATCGGCT
The DNA here is from genome assembly GCF_055902415.1 of Bacillus sp. SSR7. Classification (NCBI taxonomy): domain Bacteria; kingdom Bacillati; phylum Bacillota; class Bacilli; order Caryophanales; family Bacillaceae; genus Bacillus; species Bacillus sp. SSR7. The sequence goes on from NZ_JBVVXV010000013.1 coordinate 147,404, forward strand.
TCATTTTCCAGTTCGCAAATCTTGTTCCATATTTAAATGTAAAAGAACAATTGCTTTACATTGCAAAGCTTAAAAAAGAAAACAAACAAGAATCAGAAAAGCGTGCGGATCATTTATTAGCGGCATTTGGATTAGGAGAAAGAAAAAATCATTATCCAAATCAACTATCTGGTGGAGAAAAGCAAAGGGTAGCAATCGCTCGTGCGTTTATGAACAACCCAGACTTAATATTAGCGGATGAACCAACGGCAAGCTTAGACTCAAAACGTGCACGTGAAGTTGTAGAAATGATGAAACGTGAAGTGAAAGAGAGCCAAAAAGCAGCCATTATGATTACGCATGATGAAAGAATGCTTGATGTATGTGATCGTATATTGACGCTTCGAGATGGGAAGTTAATATAAAGAAAAAAGACAATCGCACAAGTGTGCGGTTGTCTTTTGTATAAGTGCTTTATTTTGAGAATAATGTTTTAATTTTATTTCGTGTTACTAATAAAACGCCGCCTAATACAGATAACATACCTAAAGCCATATTGTTTGATTGCTCACTACCAGCGTTAGGAAGTTCTCTAGCGTTATTGTTTGTGTTCATAGTACCAGTCTTTGTTTCTGTTTGTTTTGATTGAGATACTTCATTAATTTTGTTATCTACATTTTGCTTCGTTGTATGTACCTCAGCTAATTTGTCCTCAATTTTTTTCTCAGTATGTTTAAAGTCGTTGATTTTAATATCTAAGTCCTGTTTTTTCTTTGTTAAATCGTCTGAAACAGTTTGTTTCGTTTGTTTCATTTCGTTAATTTTATTTAGTAAATCTTCTCTAGCTTTTTGCAATTCAGCTAGTTTATTTTTTACATCTTGTTTCGCTAGTTCTAAGTTAGCAGAAAGACTATCTAAATTGCCTTTAATTTTCTTAAGCTCCTCTAACGTGTTACCAGTATTCGGCTTGTTTTCTTTTAGCTCAGCAAGTTTGTCCTCAGCAGTTTGTTTCGCTTTCTTTAACTCAGCTAATTTTTCATCTACCTGTTTTTTAACTTCCTTAAGTTCATTCACCTTTTGATCGATGTTCTCTTTATGTTGCTTCATTTCATTCACTTTTTCATCGACAGTTTGTTTATGTTCTTTCATCTCATTCACTTTATTATCGATATTTTGCTTATGCTCTTTTACTTCAGCAACTTTATCTTCTACTTGCTTTTTATGCTCTTTAATTTCAGCGATTTTATCTTCGGCGATTTGTTTGTCTTGCTGAAGTTTTGCGTCTAACTCTTCTTTACGTTGCTTAATTTCGTTAATTTTTTCATCAGCAACTTGTTTACGTTCATGTAGTTCATTCACCTTCGTATCAACATTTTCCTTAACCTTGTTAAGTTCATTCAATGTTTGATCCACGTTTTCTTTGTGCTGCTGTAATTTCGCATCTAACTCTTGTTTATGTTGCTTAATTTCAGCTAATCGATCTCCTGTACTTTGCTGAGTAGTAGAATCAGTTACTTCTGCATGAGCAGAAGTTGCACCAGCAATCATTGCCAGAGCTAGTGTAGACGCAGCGATTGTTTGTTTTGTTTTCATATTTTTGTACCTCTTTTCTTTCATATGCATGAACTGTTTTGTGTAAAAATGAGCATATAGAAGTAGATTATCTTATCATTATATACCATGTTAAGTGGTTAGAGGAAGGATTTGCATAATAATCTATCATTATGTAATTATTAAATTCTTTTATTTTGGGGTAGGGGACAAAACCTTAGCTAGATGAATAATTTCTTCTATAGTAGAGTTTACATCTTTGCTATTACGAATTACAAACAAATAGTCAGCTTCGTTTTCTATAGGATCCACCACATCTTCATCTAGTGATTCAGCCTGTTGTCGATCTAGTACTTCTTTGAAACTAGAATAACCACCTCTAAAAATATTGGTACTTCGTGTGCTTCGAGCCACTCTTTCGTAAAGTACATCATCTGGAATGTCAAAATGAACGAGTATGCGTACATATTCATTTTGTGGAAATAATTCGTTTAATAAATATAATCTTCCGTTTTTACTACGATTGGAGTTACTAATAATAAGGTGTAAATTTGTATGTCCTTTCGCATAATCAACAATGAATTTCGAAAGACCGTGCTTAAATGTATTAGCACCTTCAGCCGGCTGTAATTTTTCGTAATGCGTGTTAATAAATTCAGCTTGGTTATCTTGATCCATAACAAAAGAGTGGGGTAACTCTTTTTCTAAAGCTTTTGCAAATGTAGTTTTACCGCTGTGTGTTTTTCCTACCGTAATAATGACGAATCGTTTCATATTGGCCTCCATGTTTGTTGTTATAATTTGGTACATTCTGTGCGAATCGATAATTTTCCTGCTAGAGAATATACAAAGTGACGGAGTGATAGTAGGTTGGAAACTTGACAAAAAAACTTATTTATGCTATAATTTACCAATATAAAAATAAAGTGTATAATAGGGTTCTCCTGGCCAGGGGAATCCTATTTTTGATGTAAAAATGAAGGAGAGTGTATGTACGTGAAACAAGGTGAAGCAAGTGTAACGTCGTTAGTATCAGCTTTCAGCAGGGCATATCATAGTGAATTTGATAATCCGAAAATCTTTGATGATTATATCGCTAAAGAATTTATATCGCCAAAAGAACGAAGCGATATTGAAACGAATATGGTTCAAGGGATACATTTTTTCAATACAGACATTGCTGAGCGGTTTCGAGATAATCCGAAAGAAATATTAAAATGGATTACACAAGTTCAATTATCACCAACACCTTTAGCACGTGCGGCATATTGTGAAAGAGTATTACTACATGAAATTACATTAGGCGCAAAACAATACGTCATACTCGGTGCAGGCTTAGATACGTTCAGTTTCAGACACCGAGAGTTAGAAAATAAATTAGAAATATTTGAAGTGGATCATCCTTCTACGCAGCAGTTTAAGAAGGAAAGAATAAAAGAAGCAGAAATTGAAATTCCAAACAACCTTCATTTTGTTTCAATGGATTTCACAAAAAGATTTTCCTATGAAAAGTTACGGAATGAAGGATTTGAAAATAAAAAGACTTTCTTTAGTCTTTTAGGTGTTTCGTATTATTTAACGAAAGAGGAACTTTCCAGTTTAATAGAATGTCTATTTGAGATGGTTCCAGAAGGGAGTTCTATCGTTTTTGATTATCCCAATGAAAACTTATTCACGGAAAAAGGACTGTCCAATCGAGTGGCAAACATGGTGAAAATGGCTGCGGTAGGCGGAGAACCGATGAAATCATGTTTTTCTTATACCGAAATGGAAGCACTGTTAGAGAAGGCGGGCTTACTTATTTATGAGCACTTATCGCCAGAAGACATAAATACATTATATTTTGAAGGACGAAACGATTATTTAAAAGCTTTTGAGACGGTACATTATGTACATGCGGTGAAGAAGTAAGGAATTAGTAGGCATGGGGAGGAATCTCTATGTCTTTTTTTGTGGAAAACAAGAGGATGGGATTTATTGAAAAAGATAATGATAGGTATATTGCTACATGAGTTACTACATCTAAATGAATATCAGGAAGAATGTGGGGTGTATTTGTGTGAAGAAACAGAATATTCAACAAAAATTCACAATTATGTTATATAATGATTTTAATAAACCATATTTTAGAAATTAACCCCGATTGTGTAGAAATTATATTTTGTTTGGATAAGCTAAAATGTTTAGCTAAAAGAACTTGTAGTGGGGCTTGCTACAAGTTCTTTTATTTGTAAAATTTCTATTGGGTGAAATATGGAAAAAGGGAGGGTGTAAGTTTGATAAGAAATTTAAAGAAAGCAGCACTTAATTCGTTAGATGGGAAATGGGGCGTAAGTATAGGGGGATCGGCGTTATACTATTTTGTACCAACTTTAAGTGCATCAGCAATCGCTAGTTTTATATTTTTAATATTTGGCCTGTTTATTGGGGTAATTGGTTTGGATGTTTTCTTTATTTATTCAATTGGTGGGCAGCCACAAGTAGATCCAACAGCAATAGTTTTACTTATTCTAAGTTATTTTTTTATAGGACTGATTTGTTTTTTTATTTACAGTGTCATACAAGGTATCTTTAATTATGGGTATTCTGTTTTCACCTTACGCTTAGGTAAAAATGAAGATGCTAAGGTGGACGATATATTTGTAGGGTTTAGGAAGAACAATTTGTTTAGAGCAATGAAATTAGGAGTATTGCAGGCTATTTTACTATTTTTATGGAGTCTGTTATTAATTGTTCCAGGTATTATTAAATATTTTTCTTATTCAATGTCATATTATATTTTAATAGAGAATCCGGATTATACAGCGAGTGAAGCATTAAGGGAGAGTAAAAGAATAATGAAAGGACATAAGTTCAAGTTATTTGTTCTTTGGTTATCTTTTATTGGTTGGTTTTTATTAACTGCATTTATAGGCATGTTTACATTTAATCTATCATTCATATTCATTTCCCCTTATTACAACACAACTGTCTCGCATTTTTACTTAGACTTAATTAAGAAACAGGATGATAGAGAAGCGAAGGTAAGTATATAAAGAATATAAGTAGTAAGAAAATATGTATAATGTATATTTTCTCGATTGTGGACATGCAATTAAGCATATCCCTTTTTAATGTGATATTGAAAGAAATAAAGAAGCTGCAATTGGATATGTTTTACTTATAATAATTTGGATAAGGATGTTATAACATTGGAGGAATTTAAAATGGGAAAGAGTGAAATGTTTCAAGATTTTAATTTTAAATTAGTAGTAATTGAAGCTTTATTAGATAAAGAGCCACTATTTCAAAAGGAATTGAAAGATTTAATAGATAAGTATACGAATAATTTCGAATGGTATGCAGGAGCTGGACCAATTGTTGAAATCAGAGATTTTTTAGAAGAGTTAACTTTGGAAATAAGTGATTTGGAAAAGATTGAATCCCTTTGCTTTGATGGTGGGAATGAAATTTATCATATTTTAAAGCCTGATTGGGACGGTGAAGACAGTTTATTTGATGTTATATCTGTTGAAGGATTTCAAAATCTAAAAAATTTAAAAACAGTGGAATATATTTCAATGTGTTACCCAAAAGTATTAGAACCATTTAAACAAGCTGGAATAGAAATTGAGGATTAATGAGGGACAAGTTATATAATAATGGAAGTGATTCTTATTTAGAAAGAGTCACTTTTTCTTATGCAACGAACAAAGCAGAATGGAGGATACTATGATACTAATTGATAAAGATGGTGAAGGCTACTGGAGTAAAACTGTTGATTTAGGCATTTTAGGTAAATTCAATAGCATTTTTATAGATTTAGATGGATGCGATATAACAGGGGCGACGGATAATATGACTCAAGAAGAAAAGGTAGAAAAGGCTACAAAATATTATGGTAATAGATTCAAAGAGTTAGAAACAAATGTTGGATTTATAAATGAGCAATTTCTAATGTGGGTTATAACGCATTTATGCGATATAGAATATCCATTTTGGGAATTTGGTGATGAAGATGAAAGTAGTGAAGATTATCCAGATTATATAGTAAAAGAAGAAATAAAAAAATTCGAAGATGAAAATGGACAATTGCAACATGATCCGTATAGTCCAAGTCCGATTTATAGAGAAATTCAAAAATATAATGCATATAATAATGAAGATAATTTATTAAGCTATGAAATCATAACGAAATATTTACCGGTTCTTGATTTCAAAAAACTTGTAGATACAATTAGACCTAATAGTATAAATACATTTGAAGATAACATAAACTTTCAAGTGAGTAGTGAGGCTTGTGGTGGAATGTTACTTTGTGCTACTTACGGAACAATTTATGCTAATAATGAGCTAGAAGTTACGCATAATTGTTAGTACAAAGATTACTGATAGGTATATTGCTACACATCTATTAACTGAAAAATATTAATTACAATCGGGCGTAAAAAAGTGATTCATAGTAAAAAATGGATTTTTCACTATTCAAATATGGTTACATCTGAATTTAATGAAGATTTCTTCTACAAAAGTAGTAGCTTTTTTGGAAACAAAAGAGAAAATAGAAGATGTTAAAATGACATGTATATACGTTCCATATATTTATATTTGCTGCGCAATAAACTATCATCTTACATAAGTTTATACCACATATTCACTTTTATTTACAAAAAAATACTATTAATTATTTTTGGATAATTGTTATAATATAATTAAATTGATATAAAAGTTTTTTCTAGATTATGTATTTGAAGAATTCTCATGCAAAAAGAGCCAGTTCTCAAGTAGAGAACTGGCTCTTTTTTGAAGAAAAATAGAATTAGATGTACATAATGGGATAGCAGAATTCCACAAAAGAATCTGTATGTATCCACAACAGTAGTTATATATGACGGAATTTTTGAACTTATAAAAAGATTAAGAGGCGATAGAAAATGAAAAGATATATTAGTATAAAAGGCATTGGCACATATCTTCCAAAACGAAAAGTAGATTCTCTTGAAATAGATCGTATGCTAGACGTACCAGATGGCTGGACGTTAAAAAAAGCTGGGGTAAAAACACGATATTTTGTTGATGGAGAAACGTCTTCTTATATGGGGGCGGAAGCTGCAAAAAAAGCTGTAGAAGATGCGAAGTTAACATGGGATGATATTGATTGTATTATTTGCGGAAGCGGAACGATTCAACAGGCGATTCCTTCTACTGCATCACTTATTCAAGAACAGCTCGCGCTACAGCATTCTGGTATTCCATGTTTTGATATTAATTCAACATGTCTAAGTTTCATAACAGCACTTGATACAATTTCATACGCAATTGAATGCGGGAGATACAAAAATGTTGTTATTATTTCTTCTGAAATTTCTTCTGTTGGATTAAATTGGGGACAAAATGAAAGCAGTATTTTATTCGGTGATGGTGCGGCAGCTGTTGTCATAACAAAAGGCGATCACTCATCTTCTATTATTGCTTCCCATATGGAAACATATAGCTCTGGTGCGCATTTATCAGAAATTCGTGGCGGTGGAACGATGATTCATCCTAGGGAGTATAGTGAGGAACGAAAAGAAGACTTCTTGTTCGATATGAATGGAAGAGCCATTTTTAAACTATCTTCTAAGTATTTAATGAAGTTTATCGACAAGCTCCTTATGGATACTGGTTATTCTCTAGCCGATATTGATTTAATTGTTCCTCACCAAGCAAGTGGACCAGCTATGAGACTTATTCGTAAAAAATTAGGGGTTGATGAAGAGCGCTTTATGACCATTTTTGAAGACTACGGTAATATGATTTCCGCATCTATTCCAATCGCTCTTTTTGAAGCCATTAAGCAAAAGAAAGTGCAACGCGGAAATAAAATATTATTATTAGGTACTTCTGCAGGACTTTCTATCGGGGGCATCCTTCTTGAATACTAAGAAAACAGTATTAATTACAGGGGCACGTGCACCAGCAACTTTGCATTTATGCAGACTGTTTCATAACGCCGGACATACCGTTATTGTTGCAGATAGTATTCCGTATCCGTTAAGTAAAGTTTCAAAAAGTACGGATTACTTTTATGAAATCCCATCTCCAAAGTGGAAAACAAATGAAAGTATTCGTGCGCTACTATCCATTATTCAACGTCACAATGTAGATTTGCTTATTCCTACTTGTGAAGAAGTATTTTATATATCTAAATATAGAGAGGAATTAAGTGCATTTTGTCATGTATTAGTAGATGATTTTCAAAAACTTTCACTACTGCATAATAAGTGGGAATTTATTCAGTTTGTAGCGAATTTAGGGTGGCAAGTACCTGCAACATATAGAATAGATGATGAAGAAGCGATAAGTTCAATGATGCACAAAACACCCGCTCATACTCCTTTTGTACGAAAGCCGATTTACTCCCGGTTTTCTGATAAAGTGGAATTTATTACAAAAGAGGCTGCTCTAAAAGAAAGCATGATACGTAAGCCGAATTATATTATGCAAGAGTTTATACGAGGAACACAGCATTGTTCTTACAGTATCGCACAATCTGGGGAAGTGTTAGCGCACTCTACGTATAAAACAGAATTTACGGCAGGCTTAGGTGCTACCATTGCGTTTCAGCATATGAATCATCCTAAAATTGATCAGTTTGTTACGCATATTGTAAAAGAGTTAAATTTCTCAGGACAAATTGCCTTTGATTTTATCGTTACAGAGAATGGAGATGCGATTCCAATTGAATGTAATCCACGTACTACAAGTGGATTACATTTATTCGATGAGGAAATATTGCCGGCTTTCTTTCATGAAACAGTAAACAATACACGTATTCCAAGACCAAACTCTGAGTGCGCAATTCGGTTAGCGATGCTTTTATATGGATTTCCTTATTTAAAAAGTAAACAAAAACGTAAGCGATGGTTAAAAGTTCTATGCTCTTATCCAGATATTGTTTATCGTCACAATGATTGGAAACCATTTTTTTATCAGTTTTTTAGCATGTATAAATTATGGCGTGAAAGTTATAAATATGAACGGACTATTTTAGAGCAAACAACATATGACATATCGTGGGATGGTGAAGATTTATGAAAATGCTAGTAACTGGTGGAACGGGCTTTCTAGGACAAAAACTCGCCTTTCGACTGAAGAATATGGGCTATGAAGTAACGGCAACAGGGAGAAATAAAACAATTGGTAAGGTATTGGAACAAAATGGAATTGAGTTTGTTCATTGTCCTCTTGAAGACAGGGATCGTGTGCTACAAGTTTGTAAAGATAAAGATTATATCTTTCATAGCGGGGCACTTTCTTCCCCTTGGGGCAAATATGAAGATTTTTATAATGCGAATGTGTTAGGAACGAAACATATTATCGAGGGATGTCAAAAGTACGGTATAAAACGCCTGATCCACGTATCAACACCAAGTATTTATTTCTATTATGATGAGCGACAAAATGTAGTAGAAAACGCGAAACTTCCTGCTACATTTGTAAATCATTATGCAACAACGAAGCACATGGCTGAACAAGCTATTGATCAAGCTTTCATGCATGGTTTACCAGTTATCACAATACGTCCGCGCGCTTTATTCGGACCAGGAGATAATGCGATTCTTCCGCGTCTTATTAAAGTATGTGAAAAGGGTGCTTTACCGAGAATTGGTACTGAAAATGTTCTCGTTGATATTACGTATGTTGAGAATGTTGTAGATGCTTTACTTCTTTGTATGCATTCCCCAAAACATACATTAGGTCAAAAGTACAATATAACAAATGACGAACGTGTAAATTTATATGAGGTCATAGAAAATGTAATGAAGCGTCTTGATAAGGAAGTAAAATATAAAAAAATTTCCTACAAAACCGCTTTTTCACTAGCTGCTATACTAGAAGGAATCTCAAAAACTATTTTATTCGGAAAAGAACCTATTCTTACAAAGTATACTGTTAGTGTCCTTTCAAAAAGCCAGACATTAAATATTGATAAAGCTAAAGAAGAACTAGGATATGCTCCAAAGGTTAGTATAGAAGAAGGAATTACAAAATTTGTAGACTGGTGGAAAATACAATGAAAATCAAATCTTTAAAGCTATATGATACAGGATATTGCACACATCCAGAAAAAATCGCATACTCCAAGGGCAGTTGGAAACAAATTTGTTTTCCAGCAACAGTAGGATTACTCCAGCATCCAGAATTAGGATATATTTTATTTGATACTGGATATGCAGGACACTTTAAAGAAGCGACAAAAAAATTCCCTTACTCTGTATATGCAAAACTGACGCCTGTTCATTTTACGGAAGCGCAATCGATTAAACAGCAACTTCTTCTTGATGGTATTCAGTCAGAAGAAATTAAATATATTATTCTTTCTCATTTTCATGGCGATCACACAGCTGGTTTACCCGATTTTCCAAAAGCGAAAATACTAACCTTCGCAAAAGCTTATGAGGATATTAAAAAGAGAAGTAAATTTGGTGCCCTATTAAAAGGGTGTCTAAAAGATACACTGCCAATGGATTTAGAGCAGAGGATGTCATTCATTGATCAAACTCCATCCCTTAACTTACCTTCTACATATGGAAAGTTTGAAGAGGGGTATGATGTATTTGGTGATGGTTCATTATTTGCTGTTGATTTAACAGGACATGCAACGGGACAATTTGGTTTATTCGTTCATTTACAGAGTAATAAAATTGTCTTTCTTTGTGCAGACGCAGTGTGGCTAAGTAAAACGTATCAAAACCTTGTATTTCCTAGTAAGATTGCCAATCTTTTAACGAGCGATCCCAAGTCTTACCGAAAGAATATCGAGAAGTTACACCATTTATCACAAACATCACCTGAGATTGAAATTGTACCAACTCATTGTGAACATACATGGGATAAAATTAAAGCAGGGGTGTACTATGAATAAACTACGAATTCTCAAGCAATACTTGAAAACAAAATATGGCTCGAGATTTTCAAATCGTAAACAGTTGGAACAGTTTCATAAACAACAAATAGAAAAACAACTTTTGTTCACGATAGAGGCGTCGCCTTTTTATCGCCAGTTATATACGCCGTTTTTACATGAAATTCAAAAGGGGAATTTGGCTGCACTCCCGATTATTGATAAAGAAGTAATGATGGAACATTTTGATACATTAAATACAGTACATATTTCAAAGGAAGAAGCGTTTCATGTAGCATTTGAAGCAGAAAAGACCCGGAATTTCTCACCAACCATTCGCAATATAACTGTCGGTTTATCATCAGGCACTAGTGGAAATCGTGGGGTTTTTCTCGTTTCCGAGGAAGAACAGACGTTGTGGGCTGGCTCGATTATTGGAAAGGTGCTTCCGTCTAGCATTCTACATAAACACACGATTGCTTTTTTCTTACGTGCAAATAGCAATTTATATGAAGCGACAAAAAATAAGCGAATCTCATTTCATTTTTTTGATTTACTAGATTCGTTTCAGCAGCATATCACGCGATTAAATGAAGTAAAGCCATCTATTTTAATTGCACCTCCGTCTATGTTACGGAAAATCGCTTACTGGCAGCAAGAAGGACTGATTACAATTTGTCCAAAGAAAATTATCTCTGTAGCAGAAGTGCTTGAAGATATTGATAGAGACTTTATTCGTGCAACTTTCAAGCAGACAGTGCACCAAGTTTACCAATGTACAGAAGGTTTTCTTGCTACCACCTGCGAGCAGGGGACATTACACATGAATGAAGATCTCGTTCATATTGAAAAAGAATACTTAGATCAAGAGCAGGGGATATTCGTTCCCATTATTACTGATTTCATGAGGAAAACACAGCCGATTATACGCTATCGTCTCAATGACATATTAATTGAGAAAAAAACGTCGTGCAGCTGCGGCTCACCTTTCTTAGCATTAGAACGTATTGATGGTCGATGCGATGATATATTTATTGGAATAAGTGAAGTGGATCATAGTGAAATATTTATTTTTCCAGATTTCATTAGAAGAGCAATTTTGTTTGCATCTAGTGACATTCAAGAATTTAAAGTAATACAACATAGCGTAGACAAAATTGAAATTAAACTTAAATCACTACCTGAAAATCTCGAATTATGTCAATCAAAGGTAATGCAAGAATTACATACACTATGGTCTACGAAAAAGTGTACGATGCCACAGTTCTTCTTTTCACATTACGATATTCAAGTATATGATAAAAAATTAAAAAGAATAGAAAGCCTTGTAAGACGTGGTGAACATAAATGATTCAGTTACATGATGTTCATTCTTTGCATAGTATTGATTGGGAATCCAAAAAAGATGGAGCATATGTGCGAGATAGTTTCCTGCCTCTTTTTCAAAAGGGCGTTACAGCATTTATTAAAAATGTTAACACGGAGCTCTTTCTATTAGAGATTGATGATCTCATCTTGCCAGTTACTCTTAATAACGCAGAGTTCGAAAATTCATATGTATGTTCTCCTTATACGCATTACGTATCTTATGCGTTAGAAGAACTATGGGAGTTGAAAAAACCATGGCTAGAGAAGCTATTAACCTATCCGATTCATCTTATGGGAACTTGGCTAAGACGAACGAATATAAATAAAGTCATTGTCGTAAATAATTGGATGCTTTCAACAAATCTTTATCACTCTATCAACGAACAACAAATCGAACAAATAACGAAATTATTAGTTAAAAAATTTCCAGAGCATACCATTCTATTTCGCTCTTTAAATAACAAATTATATCCCGTAACGACAGAAGCACTAGCTACAGTCGGTTATAATAAAATTATGTCTCGTTCTATATACTTATTTGATCCGAAACACTATAAAAAAATGAATAGAAAAAAACGAAAAGACTTATTAAATGATAAAAGTTTATTAGAGAAAAGCAATTATGAAATCATTACGAATGAAGAATTAACAAAAGATGATATTTTACAAATTTCCCAGCTATACAACCAACTATATATTGAAAAATATTCCGCCCATAACCCAATGTTTACACCCGCTTATTTATGGAATGCTCTTCAGCATCGTTTATTTGAGATAAAGGCCATAAAAAAAGGGGATACAATTGATGGTGTCATTGCCTATTTTATTCGGGATGGAGTTATGACAACGCCGATTCTTGGCTATCATACAAACTCTGATCAGCAACAAGGTTTATACCGTATACTTTCCCTCCTTATTACAATGGATTCTATCGAAAAAGATTTAATTTGTCATTGTAGTGCTGGAGCTGGAGAGTTCAAACGAAATCGTGGTGCAACACAGCAGATTGAATATAGTTATGTATATAACGCTCATTTACCACCTAGCGAACAAAAGGTATGGAAAGTATTAATGTGGATATTAAATACATATATAGAACCGATGGCAAAAAAACATCGCTTTTAAACAAAAAGACTTTTATGATTGCTTGTTACCAGGAACTCTTTATTTTAGTGTAGCTGTAATACCCACGCTATGGAACTTATATAGTATATTTTTTATAATTTATTTTATATGTATCGTTTGGATGAAAGAGAGAAGTGCTTGAAGAGTAGTTCTCTTTTTTATTAAGTTTTTGAAACAGCCCATTATGTACATACAGTAAAGAAGTAGAAGATTAGTAGGCATGGAGAGAAATCTTTATGTCCTTTTTTATGAGGATTTTTAATTTTTAAAATATATTGTAAGAAATAATTTACAATTTGTAAAAAATAAATTACAATTATCTAAAGAGGTGTTACTATTGTTGCATAATAAAATTGTAGTTTGTCGAGCAGAAAAAGGTTGGACCCAAGAAGAACTGGCAACAAGAGTGGGAGTTAGTCGTCAAACTATCGCTACTCTTGAAAAGAATAAATATAACCCTTCTCTAATTCTTGCCTTTAAAATCGCAAATGCATTTGAAAAGCCGTTAACCGACGTATTTGATTATCTAGAGGAGTGATACATATGTTTTTGTTAAAAATTTTATTATTTGTTTTAATAGTGATAAGTAAGATGTATGTAATAAAATTTCAATCAAGTGATGAAGCAAATGACGAAAGAGGAAGAGAAATTCTATATAAAACAAATAATGCTTTGTACAATATTCTATATTTAGGTATCCTTGCCATTATTGTTTTACAATTAATTGATATTATTCCTTTGAAATTTCTACCTGATTTGTTATTATATTTTGCACTTTCATTAAGCGTGTTAGGCAGTATTTTTATATTTATCAACAGAAACAGTAAAAATTACTAATACGAGTTAAGTGTTTAATCTTGTTCTGTTAGCTGATTGAACAAAATGGTTTTTTAGTAAGCTACATAAAATAATCAATCTTTTTCATAAAAATTTAAGGAAGCCAAAAGAACCCACACATTTTAATCAAAATGTGTGGGTTCTTCTTTTTATAAAATGAATATTTGTAGTGTGGAATATATCCAATTGATTAACCAAACTAGTATTTTAGGGGCTTTAACTGAAACAATACATATAACTTCATATCGATCTTGTTAATGAATTTCATTGCTCTCGGATAAAGGACAATAGTAGATCTTTGATTTTTATTACAATTTTGTAAGGTTAAGTAATAAAAATCGATAGAACGGGATATTGGAATGGGATACTCTGATTAATGGTTAGAACATTCTGAAAAAAGAGAGGTGAAGCAAATGAAGAATAGACAAAAAGCATCGATAATATGCAAAAGGATTTTATGTTTAATCATTTGCATATTGATTACGAATGAAGCATGGTTTACAAATGTGGTGAGGGCAGAATCGGGCACGTTGACTGATAGGAGTATAGAGGATTTCAAAAAAAAGCTAGATGAACAGGTACCAAAATGGCAGGGGAATTATAATGTACCAGGGGTTGCAATAGGAATTGTACATGAGGGGCGTATTGCTTATACACTTAACTATGGTTATGTAGATAAAAAGACAAAAAAAGCGGTGCGTGATGATACTTTGTTTCAGGCTGGTTCCATATCTAAAAGTCTTACAGCGTGGGGAATCTTGCATCTTGTAGATGAAGGTCGTTTATCACTAGATGATCCCGTTGGAAAATATCTGACCAAATGGAAATTACCTAATTCAGAGTTTAATAATAATGAAGTCACGATCAGAAGATTATTAAGTCATACAGCAGGGCTGTCTGCACATAAAGGATACCTTGGGGTTGCACCAGGGAAACATCTTGATTCTACTGAGGAGTCTCTGTCTGGAAAAGGATGGCTTAATGAACCAGTGGAGGTTACCAATAAACCAGGTTCAGAAACAATTTACTCTGGTGGCGGATATACAATTTTACAACTTGTAATTGAAGAGGTTACCGGAATACCGTTTAATCGTTATATGAAAGAGCAAATTATGAATCCTTTAGGAATGAAATCAAGCTCATTCTTACAACGTCCTGAAAATCCTAATCTTTCGAAAGTCTATGGATATTTTGGAGAGGAGCTCCCTAGTTACCAATTTACCGAACAGGCTGCTGCAGGTCTCAAGACAAATGTTACGGATATGATGAGATTGATACTTGCAAGCATGGATGCAAATAATAAAGGGAGTGGTGTCATCAAAAGTGAACGTGTTGAAGAAATGCAAAAGCCAGTATTAGGGGAGAATGGTTTAGGTATATTTGAAAAAAAACTATCTAATCAATGGAAATTACTTTATCATTCTGGTGACAATCGAGGCTGGCATTCTTTTTATGGTTTCATTCCTAATACAAAGGATGGATTGGTAATCCTTACAAATGGTGAAGGTGGTATAGACTTACGACAAGATATTTACCACGCATGGATTGAATATGAAACGGGAAAATTACCTGAAAGTTACTTCGCTCTAGCTGAGCAGAGAAAAAGTAATTCCATTGTATCAATTGTTATTGGAGCCATACTTAGTGTATATTTGCTGTTATTTGTGATTAGATTGTACAAAGGTAGAAGAACGTTCATTTTTAAGCAAGAGAAGAAATCCTACATTGAATTAGTAGTTAGGACATTTTTACTTATTATTACTGCTATTCTCGTTTTTTGTGCTGCCTATTTGTGGAGAGTTTTCAGCTTGAATTCCGGTAATACAATAAATTTCATTCTAATAATGGTATGGATTATAACATTATTAATTAGTGGATTTTTCCCGAAAATTAAAAGTAATAAAAAACAACGTATGAAACGAAAAGATTTAACATAAAAATTTACATTTATGTAATGTTTAAGGTTAGAAAGCTAGATTGGCGTGAATCGCTAATTGCGGTTTGCAAAAAACGACAAAATCTCTTAAAAAACACTTAACTTTTAACTCCATCTATCTTTACAATGCCTCCCTATAATGTGAATTGGACAAGCACCTAAGAGAAAGCAGAACATGTCAGTTTGTACATTCTATTATTAGGGGGAGAATTTGTATGAAAAAGACAGTTGCTTCGTTATTGGTTATGACGGCATTATTACCGACGTTTTCAGCACATGCGGAAGGGAAAGAGCAAGTTCGAAAATCGGCTACAACTTTTAATGTTATTAGTGATATTCAAGGGGATTTAGGGGATTTTGATCACGTATTAAAAGATATGAACAAAGTGACGCCACTTTCTAGAGCACTTATTATGAATGGGGATATAACGCCAACGGGACAACAGTCACAATATGATGATGTGAAGCGTGTGTTAAACAAAAATAAGCATCCAGAGAATGTATGGTCGGCTATTGGGAATCATGAGTTTTATGCTGGTAAATGGACAGCTGATGGGAAGCTCTCTCAAAGTACATGGCCAAATGGTGTAACTGAGGAAACTTTATTTAACCGCTATCTGAAATTTAGTGGACAAGAAAAGGTATATCATAAAAAAGAATTAGACGGTTATCCGCTTCTATTTTTAGGAACTGAAAAATATATGAAATACCACGATTCAAAAATGTGGGACGAAGTATATATGAGTGATGAGCAACTAGGTTGGTTAAAACAAAATTTAGAAGAATACAGTCAAAAAGATAAAAATAAGCCAATCTTCATTTTCTCTCATCACGTTTTACCTGATACTGTGTCTGGGTCAAGACAATCACCATATTTACAGGACTATTTAAACGTTGATAAATTGTACGATATATTAAAAGACTATCCGCAGGTCGTTTTCTTCACGAGCCATACGCATTGGGATTTAAACTTACCGGACTGGGCTGGTAAAAAGAAAATTGCAGGCGGAGATAAAAAAGGATTTACTGTTGTAAATACGGGCGGAATTGAAACGGGCTGGATGTCGGCTGGACCAAATGGCGGAGAGAAAACTGCTCCTGATGGCTATTCATTTAAACAAGGGTTGCAAGTGAAAGCATACGGTAATGATGTGATTGTAACAGCTTACGACTATAAACGTGATAAGGATATAAAGAAGCTATTAATTAGTGATGCGAAAGTCGCACAAATGGCACCAAATGTAACCGCTGATGATAGTAAAAACGTAATCGTCGGTGCAACGGAGTATATGGAGTATAATGTAGAAGGAGCGGATGAGTGGCATACTTATAATCCAGGAAACCCGCCCAAATTTGAGGGGGACAAAACCGTATACGTACGCCATAAAGGCGAAATGAATTTAGAACCAGGATTAACACAGCTACTTCGATTTTCTGCAAATAAGTGATTGGAAGAGGGCCTACTTTTTAAAGAGTGGGCTCTTTTTGTTTTGTCATTTTTTGTCGATAAGTCGATATATTGAAAAAATCGTTGATATATTTCAAGTTATGAACGATATATTTGAAAAATCGTCGATATAAATTTCATGTACCGTAATATGGTTAAAATCATTATTATAATTTCATGTGCCGTATTGAAGATAAAACCTTTAATGCAATTCCATTCGCCAAAACCGAATTCCAACATATTTTTACCCCAGAAAGATGACTTCATCATTTTTACATGTAATAATAGTATCGTTACATACATTGTGAAAGAAGTACAAAAGGAGCGTTATTCATGAATTTAGCTAAATTCCCGAGAAAAAAATATACAGAGTCATATACACCAATTGAAAAATTAAACAATTTTTCTGAGGCACTTGGTGGGCCGACTATTTATTTTAAACGAGATGATTTACTTGGTTTAACAGCTGGTGGTAATAAGACGAGAAAGTTAGAGTTTCTAGTTGCGGATGCGCAGGCAAAGGGTGCAGATACGTTAATTACAGCTGGCGGCATTCAATCAAATCATTGCCGCCTAACACTTGCAGCTGCGGTAAAAGAAAAAATGAAATGTATTCTTGTATTGGAAGAAGGGCTTGAGCCAGAAGAGAAGCCAGACTTTAACGGAAACTATTTCTTATATCATTTATTAGGTGCTGAAAATGTCATTGTTGTACGAAACGGAGCAGATCTTATGGAAGAGATGCATAAAGTCGCGAAAGAAGTTAGTGAAAAAGGTAGTACACCATATGTAATACCAGTTGGTGGTTCAAATCCTACTGGCGCAATGGGGTACGTTGCTTGTGCGCAAGAAATTATGGCGCAATCATTTGACCAAGGAATTGATTTCAGTTCAGTCGTTTGCGTAAGCGGTAGCGGCGGTATGCACGCTGGTTTAATTACAGGTTTTGCTGGAACACAAAGTAACATTCCAGTAATCGGCATTAACGTAAGTAGAGGAAAAGCAGAGCAAGAAGAGAAAGTAGCAAAACTTGTAGAGGAAACTTCAGCTCACGTTGGCATTCCAAACTTTATCCCGCGCGAAGCTGTTACATGCTTTGATGAATATGTAGGACCAGGTTACGCGTTACCAACGCCGGAAATGGTGGAAGCAGTGCAATTACTTGCGAAAACAGAAGGTATTTTACTGGATCCAGTGTATACAGGTAAAGCGGTAGCGGGATTAATCGACTTAATTAGAAAAGGTACATTTAAAAAAGAAGACAAAATTTTATTCGTACATTCAGGTGGTTCACCAGCTTTATATGCGAATACGTCTTTATTTGCGTAAGTGTAAAAAGCATTGGGTATCCAATGCTTTTTGTTATATAATGGAATTATTAGAAGGTGAGAAGGGGAGTATATGAGTTCAAATTTAAAATGGATTATATACACGGTACTTGATTGAAATGAGGTAGATGAATATGAAGGATAGAAATTTATCTGTAGTTTTTATCGCCATAGTTATATTCATAGTAACGGGCTGTTCGAATATAATAGGAAATGAAGATCAAACAATCAAAGTGCAAAAACATGTTGATAATAAATATGAAGATTTGAAGGTAGTTACAGATAATAAGCAAGTTCGGCAAGTAAAGAAAATATTAAATGATGCTCATTTTGAAAATAAAAAAGTGGAAATGTCTCGTCCAGCTGATTATCACTTTATTTTTCAATTTAAAAATCCGAAAATAGAGGCAAAAGCTGTGTTGTATCAAATTTGGATAAGTCCTAATAAGGATAAAATAGAAATCATAGCGGGGAATAGTCAGTACGTTCAATTAGAAGGGGAAAATGCAGCCACGTTGTTTCAGATTGTTACAGGGGAGAAGTTAGTTGAATAAATGTATATGGAGTCTACAGTTTTTTGTTTTGGAAGATACTTAGTTTTCAAGAAAAATAGCCATCTTTTATATTGGAATAAACTCTGAGAGCGAATTAAACAGAAATTGAACCTTGACTTGATGAACGTGAAGTTTTACCCTTATAAATGCAAAAAAAACACCTTAAAGCGTCCATTAATCCGCTAATGAAAATAAAACTAGTAAATATATTGTTTTTACAAAGATTCGATGGTATGTTTAATTTTCTCAATATAATATTTTGCTTATATAGGAGTGGCTATTTGAATAAATTTATATTATTGGTTTTATTGGTTACATGCTGCCTTACTATTGCAGGATGTTCTAATAATAGGGTTATAACAAAGAATGAGTCAAAAACTTCAACACCTGTAAAGGTTGAACGTATCAATAAAGCGTGGTACAAACGTATATAATAGTTTAAAGAATTTTAAAATTGTTGATGATAAAAGGTCATAAGGTGAAATGAGTTAGCCTAATAGTAGATGTTGTGAACTTTGGTGAAAAGCGAAAAGCATAGGGAATTCTATGTTTATAAAAATACGATATTAAAATGTTCACAAAAAAGAGTCTACATGTAGACCCTTTTTTGTGGATATTTTTCATAAATAGAAGACATGCTAAGGTGCTGTGCTCTAACTTGAACCTACTAACATTTATTTCACTAAGTTAAAGTTCATGGAGAGTACCACTCTTCAAAATTCAGGGAATGCTAGGGGCCTGTAATAGCTCGATTGATGTGGTTCCTTTTCCACTTTATCTACCATATTTATATATCTTTCTATAAAAAATCTAACTTTTAACGATTAAATGAGATAAATCCTAGTTAAAAACAATGAAATTTCAGGGAAAATAAGGTACACTATTCAATGGTTTTGGTTTAAAATCAATTGACGTTAATGTATACGGGGGAAAGATTGATGAACAACAATACAGTAAATGAATCTGTTGAAGAAGTTGAGAAAAAACGGGTAAGATCCAAAAAACGTTTTACAAATTGGAAGCTTATCGCAGCAGGTGGCGGTGTACTTGCACTTCTCCTTGGGGGAATGAGCTATTATCAGGCAACTCACTTCAATTCTAATGTTACGATTAATGATACAAAAGTCGGTGGTTTGAGCGCTGATCAGGCAATACAGAAATTAAAAACATCTGGATTAGCAAACAAAGTCTATATTGATAAAGAACAAATTTTAGATGAAAAAGAGACAAAGACGGAACTGACGGAAAAAGATTTGCCGCAAGTTAAGAAACTATTAAAAAGCCAGTGGACATTTTTCCCTTCTTCAAAGGAAAAAGATTATTCATTGTTACCGAAAGAAGCGGATCAGTATCGTAGTGAAACGATGAAAAAACTTGTAGAAGAAAAGCTTGTTTCCATGAATGAAAAATTAAAAGCACCTCAAGATGCTATGGCGAAGCTTGAACAAGGAAAAGTTGTAATTTCGAAGAGTGTTGATGGAAAACAGTATGACGTTGCGAGTTTACTAAAAGATTACGATAAGCAGAAACATAAAAGCGAAATCCATCTAAAGTCTGCATACATACAGCCTATTAAAGAAGACGATCCGATTATTAAAAAAGAAGAGAAAGCATTACAAAATCTTCTTACGCAGTCTGTTGATTATAAAGTGCAGGATGAAGTGTATTCGTTAAAAGCGAAAGATTTAATTCAAAACGCGTCTATGTCAAAAGATATGAAGGTGACAATCGATGCGAGCGAAATTAAGAATAAGATTGCTGAAATTAATAACGCTAAATCTACATTACATAAAGACTTCGCTTTTAAAACACATTCTGGTTCGGTTATATCAGTAAAAGGTCAAGGATACGGCTGGGCACTAGATGTGGAAAAAGAGACAAAACAAGTTCAACAAGCCTTTGAGAAAGGTGAAAAATCACTTTCTGCTTCTAATATTCATGGAAATGGTTGGGAGAAGGAAGGGATCGGTTATAAAACAACATCGAATAATGGTATTGGAGACACATATGCAGAAGTTTCCATTGCAGATCAACAAATTTGGATTTACAAAGATGGGAAATTAGTCGTCACAACAAATGTAGTAACGGGTAAACATAGCACAGGTGAAGATACATCACCAGGTGTGTGGTACGTTCTATACAAACGAACACCATATACGCTAAGAGGCAGCGCAGTAGGGAAAGCTGATTATGCAGTGAAAGTAGATTACTGGGTTCCATTCACAAATAGCGGTCAAGGATTCCACGATGCCGGCTGGCGAAAAGACTGGGGAAGTAATGCTTATTTAACAGGAGGATCAGGCGGGTGTGTAAATCTTCTTCCTAACGTTGCAAAAACTGTGTATGATAGTTTGAACACGTATGATCCAGTTATCGTGTACTAGAATATAATTGCGCATTAAAAACTTAAACGAGTAAACAAAGCAGGAAATTTTACCTGATGGTCCATGAAAAAACACCTCTTGCATTCGCATACTAAGTGTGCAAATGCAATGGAGGTGTTTTTGTTTGAAGACAAGAGTTCATTGCTTATAAGAAGCAAAGTGGAGAGAGATTCAGATGAAGAAACAGGTTTTCAAATAGTCAATAAAATTGACACTGAATATCATTTTCATTTATGATGGAATCGTCGTATGTAAATAGATATGATTTTCGTGAAAAAGTTTACTAATATAATAGATTTTTATTAAGGTGTCACATTCAAAAACTATCACTAATTTTTTCAAGAATTTAAAAGTAGGAAAGGGTAATATAAAATGAACTGGAAAAAAGGCGGATTATGGATTATTATTTTTTTCATTGTAAAAGGAACGATTTCTACACTTTTAATCGTTACAGGTGCTAAATATTTTGATTTATCATGGATGCAACTTGTCGTATTGATACTGACTTTATTAGTGATTTCTCTAATAAGCCGAAAATTGCTGTATAGATATAAACAAAACAAAAAGCAAAAAGAGCTAAATATATAAGGAAGCCCCAGAGATCTTTGGATTTCTGGGGCTTTACTTATTCAATAGTGAGTTTTGGCTCCGTGATACGAATGGTATACCACATCAGTTTTATCGGTTGTAAATCAAAAGAAAGATATATTTACAAGGACTCTTAACAAGTCTTACGAACCCAAAAGTCTCTTTATTCTTTATTGCATTTCTGCCGCAGTTTATAGATACAAGGGCTTCAGGTCCTATACCTTTTATCATTTTAGGAATTACTTTTACAGTAACTGGACTATTGTGGTGTTTATTTGTTGCTTATTTCTCTTCCTATGTCACCAAAAAATTAAGAGGAAATCAAAAGGTAGGAATGATTCTAAATAAAGTAACAGGACTGATTTTTATTAGCATGGGGTTAAAGTTGCTTCAAACGAAGGCTCCTCAATAAACATGAATAATAAAAAAATGCCCCCCTTTTAAGAGATGTTATTTTTAATTTAAGTTAATTTCTATATATTAAAAAGCCCCTTCAAATTTGAAGGGGCTTTTTGCTTGTTATTTTGGTTTATCTAAAAATTTATCCCATAGGGCTTGATGTATTTTAATCAATTGTCATGTATATATGTGTCCTCCAATAACAAGGTTAAATCCATTCAGTTCGTCATCGTAGCTTCGTTATCTTGCTATTACATTCCAAAATGCGTACAACAGCGTGCCTGCAAGGTTATACTGATGCTGGAGGTGATTCAAAGTGACATACAATCGGAAAATGAATTCGAAACAAACTAATTAATAAACTGATTCTTACAAGCAAATTCAATCCGTATATCAATTGATTTATAAATGAATGCGGAAGTATCTTTCGGAAGGTGAGCTTTTCATTAGCCAGGTAATTTTTAAACATCAAGTTTTCATTTTGAAACTAAACTCGCTTGTATAGCAGGTTTCGAATTTTTATGTGGTACAGACATTAGTTGAAAGATAGTTTTTGCCTACTCTGACTTATATCGTAAACTTGATAATTTATAAAGATGGATTTAACGGGGGGATATTATGAAAGGTAGCAAACATTTTAATTTTCACAAGCTTTGTCTAGGACAGTCTATAAGTTTGTTAGGTACTCAGTTTACAATAGTAGCTTTGCCACTTTTTGCATTAGAGGTGTTACAAACAAGTGAAGCAAATGCTGCTATGCTTCGTGGGGTTATATTCGTCCCTTACCTAATTTTTGGGTTAGTAGCCGGTGCTTTAATAGACATTTTTCATAGGAAAAATGTTTTGCTAATTTGTAGTATATGTCAAGGCATATTGTTTTTATCAGTATTCATACTTACTGTAACAAATATAATTACGTTCCCTTTATTGGTGTTTATCATGTTTTTAAATGGAATATTCACCACGTTTTACAACATTGCCATTCCTTCTTTCTTACCGGAAATCGTAACAGATAAAGACAACTTAAAAAAAGGAAATGCTCAACTAGCACTTTCGGAGTCTCTTTCTATAGTAATTGGTCCTATGCTAGCTGGAATCGTCATTACTCTAGTCGGATTAACAGGATCGTTTACTGTTGACGCAGTAACGTATTTTGTTTGTTTTATGTTTGTATTATTTATTTCAAAGTTTAAACCGCATACAGAGGGTTCTTTAAAAGACGTAAATTTAAAATCCATATACGAAAACATATATGAGGGTTTGATATATTTCAAAAAACACCCTGTATTAGAGCCAATTGTGACATGTGGTGCTGTTTACGGTTTTTTTAAATACATACTAAATAGCATTTTAGTAATATTCCTTTATAAGGTAATGGGGCTATCTGAAATTGAAATAGGATTTGTTGTAGGTTCAGCAGCAGTAGGGTTTTTAATAGGTAATACGGTTCTCATGAAAAAGAGTCAACAAATTAATAATACAAAAATGCTTATTTATAGCGCTACTGTATCAGTTACCGGTTTGGCTTTTATACCGATAATGGGATATATGGGAACAGTTTACGGTATAGTAGCCGCAAGTATCATACATGGTATGGGAGAAGGTGTATTTGGCCCTTACGCTGCAACTATAAGACAACTTGCCTCACCAAATCACATGCTGGGCCGAGTAAATGCTGTACAGCGCACGCTTAATTGGGGAGCTTGGGCATTGGGAAGTTTTGCTAGTGCATTTTTAATTTCTATATTCGGGCTTCAAACTACGTTATTTATAGGAGGTTTCGGAACAACATTGTGTTTAGTTGCGTTGTTAAGACGAGGCGTATCAAAAGTAACTGACATTGAATATACGAGTTCATTTTAGAGGGGATGATTATGATGCATAAGGTATTAAAAGGAACTGACATAGAAAATAAACCACACATTTTATTTATAGGGGGATGGACAAAACCTATACAAGATGCATTAGACAGTGGGTATACTGTTTCGTATATAGGCTCTTACGCTAAACACATATATTTTGATGGAGTTATCTTAGAAAAATGTTTCTATAAAAAAGAATTAGACACAACAAACATACCCTTGTCTATATACTATGCTGAAGAATTATTTAAAGAGCGACCCTTTCATGTGGTTGTGTCTTTTAACGAAACAGCATTAGATACGGCTTGCATAATTGCAAAGATTTTTAATGTTAAAGGACCTTCTTACAATGCTAATATGATAACTCGCAATAAAGACATGATGCGTGAAATTCTAGCAGGTAAGGACTTTTCGATAGATTCGACAGTTTGTAATAATACTGAAGACATTAATGAATTTTTGAATAAAAAAGATAGTGTTATAATAAAGCCGCCGATTGGGGCAGGGGGTAAAGGAGTATGTAAGCTAAACTCGGGAGATGACGTAGGGGTGTTTATTAAAGAAAATGGTATTCAACTACCTGTTTTAGTGGAAGAGTATGTGGAAGGTGATATAGTTTATACGGTTGAAACCGTTTCTTATAACAAAAAACATTCTATACTTGCTATATCAGCTGAAGTATGTAAAGAAGATACATTTATAATAAACTATACGATTATGCCAGCACCTATAGATGAATCTCAAAAACAATTCATTATGGAGAAAGTAATGTTATTTTTAGACGATATAAAAATGGAAAATGGCATTACTCATACAGAAATAAAGTTAGACAAACAAAATAAGCCAATAATTATAGAGTCTCAAGTTAGAATAGGTGGTGGCAACATCTGGAAGATGGTGGAACTAACAACTGGCATATCTCAATTTGGATACTATTATGATGCGCTAGCTACTGAGATTATAGATGAATTTAGATGTGTACCTTCAAAATATCAAGCTATGTCTTTAAGCTTGATTCCAAAACCAGGTTGCTTAAAAGAAATCAAGTATAAAGAGTTAACTAACATATCCGAGATCGTATTAATTGATCTAGTAGTAAAAGAGGGCGACACCATACCAACTATTGTAGATAGTACGCAACGCAAAGGGGCTATATTATTTACGGCTAATGATATAAAACATATGTATGAAGTTGCAGAGGAAATATGTAACAAAATAACGTTTGTTTATGAGGATTTCTCAGAATGGAAACCTTCTTTTAAAAATATATGTAAAAAGAAATGTGGCAAATGACTGGTCTATATAAAGAGAGGAATTTTTGAATTCCCTGATAGTGCTAAACCTAAGCAAAATAATTAACCATCCTATGCAAGAAAGTTTAGATAGCTAAAAGCATATGCTTTATTGAAGGGGTGTGATTGAATTATGGAACGGCCGAATTGGGGAATTGGAGGATTAGTATTCGTTGGCTGCATGTTTCTGGGCGGAGGAGTGGGATCTATGTTAGGTAATGCCCAAACTGGATGGCTCATAGGAATGGGTGTTGGATTTCTTGGGATGGCTTTAACGAGACTGATTAGAAAGTAATATAACGTGGATTCTTAATATCATAAGCGCTCCATACATTACAGTTAGAACTTTCTCTTTTGTATTGGCCTTTTCTAAATTTTTTTTCATACATAGATATGATTCTCAAGTCGGAGGATGGCACCTTAGGGTGTATTTTTTCTGCTCTTTAAAAGATTCCCAGTATCTTTTTTATAATAGAATAGATTCATTACCGTTTCAGACTTGTGTATTTATTCATAACCTAACAGTAAAAAGGGGGGATGATGAAAGGTATGGCGTGTAATGATGAATTAATTTGTCAACAGTTTGCAAGAATTATTGGTGGGCAAGAAGGATTTGCCGGTGGAAAATGCGTGGCAACGATAAATCGGGATGAAATAAAAGCAACAATTTTAGGGAAACGTTTTAGGGTAACAAGTTCCTTCTCATTCGAATCAAGAGATCAAAAAACTGGACGGGCATTATGTCTAGGACGGGTAGCACTCTTACAAAAAGAAGTCAATGGATTCGTTGCTACAATTATTAAACAAGGAATAATTGTTTCGTCTATACACAATGAGTGGTTATGTGATGATCCAAATTTAATTTACGTTAATATTGAAGACGTTGATGATCCGCTAAGCTTCGCAAGGAAAGTTAGAAGAGCGTTATGTAATTAACTTATTTCTTTCGTTAAATGAGTGATTTGGTTAATTAGGATATTTCATATTATTGAAAGGTTTTATAAAGTGAAAGAAGGCGTTCCATATATGGAATGCCTTCTTTTGATGTTTTTGTTGTTAATGTGGGTTGTTACATTGTTTTAATTGATTATATGTTACTTATCTTTCAACAGAAAGAGTTGGGGGAGGTATCCTTAAAATTCAAATTTAACAGGTCTTAAAAAAAGTTCTTCTAATGTATTTTTTGCATCTTTATTTTCAAATAAAATCTCATATAAAGCGTTACTAATTGGAAGCTCGACATCGTATTGTTTAGATAGTTCTTTCAATGCTTTTACTGTTGAAACTCCTTCTGCCAACTTTTCGAATTTTTGACCTGAGACAAACGCTTCTCCGAATTTTCGGTTATGACTATGTAATGAAAATAATGTGGCCTCATAATCTCCTAGATGACTCAATCCGTATATCGTTAAATCATTTCCTCCCATAGCTGTAACCAAACGTGAAAGTTCTCTTGTCCCTCTAGCCATGAGTGAACCTTTCAAACTGCTGTAATTCAATCCATCTAACATTCCTGCGGCAATGCCCATAACATTTTTTGTAGCAGCTCCTATTTCATTGCCAATCAAATCTTGTCCGTAGTAAAACCGTATTAAATCACTATTAAATTCCTGCACAATTTCCTTAGTGATACTAATATTCTCAGATCCAATCACCATACAATTCGGAATGTCATTTACAAAATCCTGTACATGTTCAGGTCCTACCCAAACAGCTAAATTGACATTTTTTTCAATGGTTTCACTAAATACTTGAGAAAGTCTCTTTCCGCTTGTTGCTTCAAGTCCTTTCATACATAAGATGAAGGTTTTTCCTTGTATTTCATTAATTAAGTTTAATTGACTAGCAAACGAACGTAATTCTTGTGCACTAATCGATATAATAATAATCTCCGCAAATGAAATTGCTTTATGTAGAGAATTACTTAGCTCAATATCTTCTGAGAGCGTAAGATAATCATTTTTTCTAGTTTCACTTAATTTATGATAATTTCTTGAGTTTTCTCTGCCACATAACATGACATTATGACCAATTTTGTTAGCATACCAAGCTATAAAAGTACCCCAACGCCCACAACCAAGAACTGAAATGTTCAATAATCTCACCTTTGTCTTTATAAATTTTTATGATGTTTCCCTTTGCATGAATGGCTCTATTTATATTGTTTAATATTTGATATACATTAACAAATATCCTTCTTCTAATTGTAATACCTAGTATTTTACGGGGAATTAAATGCATACGACAAATTTTGACAAAGGAATACATATACTTTTGCTATACTATGAAAGTTATTGATTTGTAATGTATAAATAGGAGGATTTTTAAATGTCAAAGAAATTGTTATTAATTGCACTTATGAGTTTATGTGTAATTGCTTTAAGTGCTTGTAAAGGTAATGAAGAAAAATTAAAGGGCGCACCAGATGAGCAAAAAGTGGATGAAGACAAAAAAGTAGCAGAGGAAGAAAAGAATAAACAAGAAGAGCAACAAAAAGCAGAAGAAAAACGTAAACAAGAAGAGCAACAAAAAGCAGAAGAGGAAAAACGTAAACAAGAAGAGCAACAAAAAGCAGAAGAAAAACGTAAACAAGAAGAGCAACAA
>NZ_JBVVXV010000014.1:0-164905 GCF_055902415.1 Bacillus sp. SSR7
CTGGTTTTGTTTCTGGCTTTGTCTCTGGTTTTGTTTCTGGTTTTGTTTCTGGCTTGTTCACACTTTGAATTCCATTGTATAGAAACTGTGCATATTGCTCACGTGTTACAACTCTTTTTGGCTCGAATAAGTTACTTCCTGTACCAGCAGCAATTTTACTTTCCTGCACTGCACTGATTGCCTTCGTAGCCCAATAATTCTTGTCAACATCTTTGAAAGTTGTGACAGTTGTTGTTTTTAATTGAAATGCTTGTGTTAGAACAGCTGCCAATTGTTCCCGATTTAAGACCTCATTTGGTCCGAACTTTCCATCACCATATCCACTCATAATCCCTGCTTTTGTGATTGCTAAGATTTCTTTTTCGAACATAGAACCTTTTATATCCGTAAATGGATTTTGAAATTTAGCATCTACATCTACTGGTTTCAAGTATACATAAAGCAATCTAGCAACTTGACCACGTGTAATACTATCGCCGAAACCAAAAATGCCATTTCCATAACCAGCTACGATATTTTTCTCTTTTAGATCCATAATTGCTTTATATGACCAATGATCAGTAGGCACATCTTTAAATGTTGTATCTGCCTGTACATTTGTTAAAGATGTTAAAGTTGTTGCTGCAAGTACTGCACCTGTTAAAATCATTTTTTTCATTTTCATGCTATTTCCCCTTCTTCTCCTAATTATTTTTGCGAATAAAAATATACTTTATTTTCCAACATAAACATAATAACATAAATACATTATATTTATATATAATTATTTATTGTTATTGATTATAAAAATACTAATTCCCCCCCCAGCACGCTATAGACTCACCAAAAAACTCTTCTTGCCTATAGAAGCGTTTTTACTACAATGTGACTCATACATCAAGAGTATTATCATTTTTATTACGTTCAAATTAAACCTCATTAAAACAAATGTTGATTTGAAATAAAATATAATCAAAAATGCTCCACAAACCCATATGAAAAATAAGAAGACTCCATTTTGAAAAATGTTAATCAAAATAGAGTCTTCTGTTAGAAATTTGAATTTAATTTATCGTATTCCCCGAAAGAATTCTCCTTCCTCAAGCGTGTGAAGGGCGTAGCCCAACGATAGGTGGGAGATGAATTTCGGTTTGGCATAGCCAAAAACTTTTGATAAACTAGCTATATGAAGTTCTTTGATAACTTGATATAGAAGGTTGCAGGAAGAAAATAGAGTGCGAAAACCAAGCCATTCGGTTCCTGCGTAAAATATCAACCGTACCAAAAGAGCATCCATGCGTTGGACATCTAGGGGTGGAACACCCCGAAGTAACGCTCAGGGAGACGAAAGGTTACTTTCGTCACGGAACTGAGAAGCTCCCACTTCAAGCTTTGCTAAGTGGTGAGTAGTTCACATATATTTTCTACCTAAAACATCGTATTATTATTAGCTGTCTCATTTGGAATCTCTTGAATTACATCCCAGTGTTCGACAATCTTTCCATCCTTTATACGAAAAATATCCACTATAGCAACTCCCTTATCTTGAGAATTAGTACGTGAATGTACATGAAGAGCAACTGTATCTCCTTCAGCTACTACACGTTTAATCTCTGCAGAAGAGTTTGGATTTTTTACAAAGTCTTCCTTAAAGAAATCCATGAAGGCTTTTCGTCCATCAGCAACAAAAGGATTATGTTGCTTATAATCTTCACTTACATATTTAGGGATAATATCGATATTATGTTTGTTAAAAACTTCATTATAGAAATCGACTACCATCTTTTTATTCTTTTCTTTTTCTGTCACATTATCTTTAGATACTGTTGCAACATTCTCGCTCTTTGTTGAATGACCTTTGGTATTACCAGTTGAAGCTTGAAATATCAAAGTCGACACAATTCCTAAAATAAACACAGAAATAATTATTACTATTAAATTTTTCTCTAATTTCATATATACCTACCTCTTCTAATTTTATCATTCATATTCGATAACACACCCGATAAAGGATAAACCTTACCCAGAATGTGATGTAAGAGATATTGTTAGGAAAATCCATCTTTCCTAACAATACTCCCTATACGAGGAATGTTAGAAACGAGTAACTCTAACTTAATACCTCATTAACAGTTGCACTATCCACAATTTGAATAAACTTTTTAACCTTATCGTTCTCATCAAACTCATAAAGATGACAAAAATCTGCTATGAATGATTTCCCTGTTACTTTATATGTTCCACTATATTTTCCATACACAATAACAGTATTATTATTAAAAGCATAAATTTCATCTTTAGCGCTATAGTTATCCCATTCAGTTCCAAGACGTTCATGTACATTTTTCACTACTTCATCAGGACCTACATAAGTGCCCGCATATGGAAACCCAGCAGCTTCTGTCCAAGATACCTTTTCACTTAAATACGTTTTGAAAGCATCCATTTTTCCCTCGCCAGTTAACACATACGTTTCATGTAATAATTTTTGATATTTATTCATTGCATTAACCCCAAGGCATTTCTTTCGTTACAACTTTTGCACTTAACTCTAATACACCCTTATTAGCATAGCCTGGATATGCTGTTTCAAGTTTTGCTACAAAATCTTTTGAAGTTTTACTTTCCTCAGAAGCTTGAATTGCAGTTTTTAAATAATCCATAGTTGCAGTAATCGCTTGACTATCTAATGATTTTTCAATTGATCCATGGCTCGGTATAATTACGTCAGCATTTAAAGCCTGTAACACTTTCAAGTTCTCAATCCATGCCTCCATTGCTGCTTTTGAACTAGTATCTGCTAAGAATAGATGGATTTCGTTAAATACATCTATTCCCCCAATTAATAATCTCAGTTCTCTGTTAAATAAGCTAGTTCTGTATTCGTCTAAGCCTACTAGTTCAAATGTTAGCCCCTGAAAATCAATAGATTTTCCCTTAAACACTTGAGGTAATACCACATTACTTGGTGCATTCTCTCCAAGCGCATCTTTCCAAACTTTCAATTTCCCTAATACAGAATGAACAATATGTTCAACCGTAGACTCCGTAGCATACGCTATAGCTTCTGGGTATGCAGCTTTAATACTTTCTAACCCGAAATAGTAATCAGGATCCCCATGGATAATAAAGATTTTATCTAGAGATAAGTTATTGTTTTTCAAATAATCTACAATTTCTTTCGAATCAGATTGAGTAAATTTTGAGTTTATTAAAAATGCATGTCCTGCTTTTTCAACTAAGGTTGCAGTGACCATAAAACTTTTTTCATCCGAACTAAAAACTGTTAATTTCACATCTTTTTGATTTGTATCGATTGTTTTAAACATAGATGTTATTCTCCTTTTGTTATAGTTATTGAATAGATAACACACTTTTATTTTGTTTCGACAGAAGACTCCTCTTCAATTCTCTTGAAAGGTTCATCGCACCAGCAAATGGATGAGAGATGAATGTCGGATGGCGTAAGCTAACATATTTGCTACTATAGCCTAAGTTTTCTTAATATAAATTTTTAAAACGTGCTTCAATTTTATCTGGCGTCATTACCCCACCACCAATAGGAATAATTTGATCATCCTTTTGTAAAAGTAAAGAAGGATAACTATTAACCCCAAGCTGTCGAACCTTATTGAAATCATTTTGGACATCTACAATTGTTTCTTGCGCATTTAAACGCTCTAATACTTGTTCAGGGTCCAAACCATGCTCAATTGCAATCTTACGATATGTCTCAGGATCACTTAGGCTTTGTCCCTCATAATAAAACGCTTTTTGCATAGCAGACGTGAATTCTAACAAACGGTCTGGCGCTAATGAGCGTAAAGCTGAAAAGCCAATTGCAGCATCTTTCGAATTCATTTTAAAAGTCCCTTCTTCCACCAATTTTTGATAGGAAGGACCAAATTCTGCACCTGTAAGTTGATTAATTCTTTTATTTCCCTCTTCTATATATGAGAAATTTTTTATTGGTAGATTATCTAAAAATAATCCTCCACATAAAACTGTTAACGGCATTTCAGTGTGTTCTTTGTAAAATCCTTTAATACTTTCTGAAAAACCATAACACCATCCACAATATGCGTCCCATACGTATATAAGGTTATCTTGTTTTTTCTCCATTTAAATCTCCTACCTTTATTTTTATTAGCTAGTCCAGCTATCACTTAAAAATTCCTAGCTAGCTTTTGGGTTTGTAAAAGTGCATCTTTTTTAGCAACCTTATTATTTTCCCCAAAAACTAATCCTTCAAAAAAAAATCAACTAAAATTATTCATAAAAGATAACGCTGCACGTTATGGCTCTAAAACAGAAAATACTATCGTTCAGAATATGCATAGTTGTTAATATAGTAGTAATTTTCTGCACTGAACAACAACGTATAGATCGCTATCCTTAATTAAATATAGAAATCTTTTTTCTTAAAACAGGACATTGTTGTAACCAAATAAGTTACACCTTATGTAACTATATTAGTTACAACGGAATCGAAAGTCAATTCTTTTTTATAAAAAACATTAAATTTCTACTTTAACGTTTCCACAATTATGGAATTAAAATAAATTCCCTTTACCCTAAATGTCTATTGTTTAAGGTAATGAATTCTAATAACATCTTCTTATTTCTTTAAATGGAACAAACTTGCTACTTAGATTGTCTATTCATTATACGTATAAAACAGGTGTTTATGATAAGAGTGATGTAAAAAGAGTGTTACCCTATACACTCTTTAATTGTATTGATTTTTAGAACACCTAGACAAAAACCATATATTTTTGAAAGAGGTTGAAATTTATGATAATCTTAAACAAATTTTTTAACATGTTACCTTACAAAAAGATTGTACCTGTATTATTTCTTTCATGCGCAACGCTTATAGGCTGTTCCAATAGTAATACTCAATCTGAACCGCCTAAACAAACCAAACAAGAAAATACAGTTAATCACTCTTTTGCTAAGCTTGAAAAAGAATTTGAAGCTAAACTCGGTATTTATGCCTTGGACACTGATACGAATCAAACCGTTAAGTATCAATCAGATGAGCGGTTTGCGTACGCTTCTACCCACAAAGCTTTAGCCGTAGGAGTACTTTTACAAAAGAAATCAATAGAAGATCTAAATCAAAGAATTTTGTATACTCGTGAAGATCTTGTTAATTACAATCCAATTACAGAAAAGTATGTTGATACAGGTATGACTCTGAAAGAGCTTGCAGATGCTTCCCTTCGATATAGTGATAATACGGCACAAAATCTTATTCTTAAACAATTAGGTGGACCTAGTGAATTCAAAAAATCACTGAGAGAAATAGGAGATACCGTTACAAACCCTGAACGTTTTGAACCAGAATTAAACGAAGTGCATCCAGGAGACACTCATGATACTAGTACCCCAAAGGCATTAGCTACTAGTCTGCAGGCTTTCGCGCTAGGAGATATACTTTCAACTGAGAAACGGAATTTATTAATAGATTGGATGAAAAGGAACACTACAGGAGACAAATTAATTCGTGCTGGAGTTCCGGGAGATTGGGAAGTAGCTGATAAGACGGGATCGGGATCTTATGGAACCAGAAATGATATCGCAATTATTTGGCCACCAAATAAAAAGCCAATTGTTCTTGCAATACTTTCTAATCATGATAAAGAGGATGCTAAATACGATGATAAGCTTATTGCAGAAGCAACCAAAATAGTGTTACAGGCTTTAAAAACTCCAAATAAACAATAATAGTAGTAAGTCATCAGAATTTTTCTATTTTCCGTCACAATACTGTGACGGTCTTTTTATGTATTTTACAAGGAATATACCATTATCACTACAAATTCACCTCCATTTCCAACATAACTTTTAGTTTTTCCTTTTATTAGTATCCACGAGGTTTCCATATTTAGAAATCTCTCATTTAACAATCCTACAGCCTATAAGAAGTAAAAGTAGTTTAATTCTCAAACATGGATTGTGGAACAACTTTTTTTCCTACTACTTTAAATTCAATTTCCCCTTTTTCTCCATACATTAGTTTTATAATTGGAATAGTTACCATTAATTTTTCCTTCTTTTTTCTTTCTGTCTCTAAATCAATTATTTTCATGTCACAATCCCCTTTATTTATTATAAACAAGGAGAAAGCACTCAAATGAGTGCTTTCTCCTTGTTTATAAGTGGACCTTGTAGGACTCGAACCTACGACCGAACGGTTATGAGCCGTTTGCTCTAACCAGCTGAGCTAAAGGTCCAAAGCATAAAATTTACTTCATAAAGCGTATTCACATATATCATTTTACCATATAATGTATCAATTCATTTTACTTTTTATTTAATATGCATATTTGCATCGTGTTAAGAGTGTTTATATTCTGCACTCCTAATTTTTGTAATTAGTACTATCTTTTAGTACCTTTACAGAGGTTTGGTTAACAGTAAAAAAATCGATATGTCAATCATATTAAAAATAATATAACTACAACTATTAATTGTTTATATAATCAAATACTCTTATGCTATATTGTTTAATATCAGAAATAGTAACTAAATTATATGCCTGTTTCATTGTATTAAAACAATTAGCTATCTCCTCTTTTTCCATGATGGGTTTACCAGAATTATTATCTTCTAATTCTAGATTGGTTACTGCCCATGGTAAGTCAAATAGAATCATTTTCTTTAAACTCTTCCCACTATAACAGCCTAAAGTATTAACTACACAATCTAATAGTTCCTTTTCTATTTGAGTTAACTGATTTGTACTATCATAATTAACTTCAAGATTGTCGTACTGGTATCCTTTGTATTTATCAAAAATAACTCGATATACCGGGCCGTGACTTCCTACTTCACAATCATCTTCAAATAAATATGTTCCAGTAAACACCCTACAAAATCCCTGCGCATAGTATAAAAGCTTTTGAAGAGCTAAAGGAGTAATATCATCATTTTTATATAGCAAATAATTAGCAACTGCCTCAATTTTTGTAGTCTGTTTAGAAGTAACATTCTCATTTTCCTGCAGCTTTACAATCGCTTCTTTAGAAACCCTATATGCTTTTTGAGTAATTAAACCTTTATTTCTTTCCAGAATATCTAGCATAAAAGATCGATCCCTACTTAATCTTTGCAATATATCTGAGTACTGCTTTGTCGGAATATCCCCATTTACATATCTTGTTAAGGTAACTTCACCCCAACCTAGAAGTAAAGATAGTGGACGTTTTCCAATCTTATATTTTTCTAAAACCTCTTTTATTTCAGAAATAGTAACTAACTGCTCCTGTTTCCTATATGCATGATCTAATTGTTCTAAATTATAATCATGAATGTCAGGAACAAATATTTCAGATTTACACTCTTCGCATTTTGCTTCTTTACCCACGTAATGATATTGCTTCCCTCTAATGACTGTCATTTTGGAAACATCTTTAGTAGAATACTTTACCATATCTCGACAACACTCACATAAAACCAACATAAAAATCCTCCCTCATTATAAAACCATAAGTCACTTATCTTTATCTAAAAAGATAAGTGACTGGTTTATTCCTTTTATGAAAAGAAACAACAATCATGTATTTGTTCCTGTCCTTATTTTCAATTAAATTTGTTTTAACATATATGTCTACCGACTTCTTTTGTCCCCAATTATCTAGCTCATATTGTAGACAAAAGATATACAATTTTTCATAAGAAAAACTTAGATTTTTATTATCAACTGCATAACAAAAGTCATGTACTCCTATATTAAGAAGAATCTCTTTCACTTTACTAGCATTAATCTTATAAGCCTCTAGAAATTCAATATTCTCTTTCCTTTTTTCATTTCGAGAAATCGTAAATCGATTAGTTTTAATTAATTTTTTAAATTCAATTATGTACTGCTCAATCTCACCAATTGTAAAATTAGTGTGCTTTTTTGTCTCCTTATTTTGTAAGCTAATGCGCATTCAAGTTCTTTCCCCTTTCAAATCATACCTCATATTTACTAGAATAACAACAAAAAAACGTATCAATTGATACGTTTTTATTGATTTACAGTAGACTTCCATTCTCTCCGCTTATAATTAGAACGTTTATGTCGTCTACGAAACTTCTATATGATTGTTTTGCTGTATTTTATTCGTAAATCGATTACGTATCTACTTTAAAATCACAGCTTCATTAAACTTCTGATGAATAAAATCTTTATTTAACATAAAGCATGTTTCTCTTGTATCATCAAAAAATCTCTCATAGCCCCCTGTACCACTTCCTTTTGTTGAAACAACCAATTTAAGCTCCTTTCCTAAATCATGTGAAGCTTTTGGAAGTTTACGAATGTCCCCTGTTTCAATTGTCTCCTTTATCATGTTATAAGTTTTCTCAAACTCATCCACTTCTTCAGGAGTAAATGTAACCTTAAAAATTTTATCCAGAATCCTTTGGCCATTACCTAGCTTCTTACCATCTTTTTCACCTAGATAACCTACATATATGAAAGTTACTTCTTCAAAGAATGTTTTCCAGGAAGACTCTTCCCAAGAAGTTTCAAAATCTGCAAGTTGCAAGGTTCTGAACGTTGCTTTTTCTATAGGACTGTTATCTTCTCGAATTGGTATATTTTTAATTAGAAAATTAGATTTACTGAATACCTCATGCTTCTCTGGTAATTCCTTATCTGTACCTACTATCCTATTAGCTACCATTTTACTAATACTGTTAGGTATTTTTTTAGCTGAATCACGCTTCTCAAAAAGATTTAATATATCTAATTGATTCATCCCCTTATACGGTTTTAGTTGATTCCAAATGTATCCTTCAGGTGTGACAAATACATTAGATTTTTCACCTCTGTCCATTCTTTCTACATGGCTTCTCAAAACACCACGAAAGAAAGAATTTTTTAAGGAAAATGCTCTTGTAGGTGCAGAGATTTCCGAATTAGGCTGTTCTGCTTTTTGTCCTTTCTGTCCTTTTGTGGCCGCCCCTAGAATAACGGTATCGCCCTCAGACAATTTATGAGCAAGTCCTTCTAGCACTTTTTGCTTTATTGTATAAAAATCATTTCGGATTATTGCTTCATCTTGCGACATATCATAGAGTTGAAAATCTCGAATTATAAAATCTCCATACGGAACACCTTTCATATATTCGTACCAAATAATTAGCAACTTTTTGTTCTTAGAAACAACTTTGCTAAACTCATATTCTTCATGAATAATATTTTTATAGTTAATCATGCTTAAAGAAATTCTTTCCTTTGCCGACCATGATCCATTTCGAAGTTGATTAAAACCAGAAACTTTCAACTCAATTCCTAATTCTCCAAAGTCTGCCTCAGGACAATTATTTAATTCATAATCGTAAAATCCTGTCTCAACAACCTTACCTAGTATTCCTTTATCGTTACTATTTCCTTGTAAGATTCCTTTTGTATCAATTTCTTTAAAACTCTTCCCAATAATTCCTTCCGTAAATGCTAATAATTGTTCCTCTGTTTTAAATTTCATACTCATCCCCACCTATCTTTCATTATTATTTAATAAATAAAACTGTACAATGAACTATTTCATACATTAAAAAAACTATATCCCCCTCCTAATTCCCTCATATACAAATAAATTATTCGTAATGGTTCTCCCCTTATATAAATTTCCTTTTTTAATCTGTTATTGTAACAGAAATACATTTTCATACTTGTTTCACCCAAAACAAAAAGGGCTTCCTCAAGTCGATTAATTGTGCACAGCAAAATAAGCTATTTACACTAATCGGCTCAAAGAAGCCCTTTCAAAATTAAAGTAAGAACAAAACTTACTTTTACAACTCAACCACAACACATCAGGTGTGGGAATAAACGGAATCAAATAAACTAACAATATACCTATATATTACAAAAAAGATATAGGTATATCAAGATATTTTCAAAAACTAAACTACCACTTTTTCCATTTCTGTAATTTTATTACATTATTTATTAACTTTTTATTACTTAACTTCTTGGATCTGTGGCATCAAAATTTTTTTACTGTATTTGTATTTAAAGGTTCATCGCTCACGTTCATGAATTAATTATTTTTTAGATTCCCTATAAATGTTTCAAGGAAATCATAATAATCTTTGGAAAAATTATTGTTTTTATAAAGATTCAATTTCTCATCAAATCTCTCTCTATCACCTAAAGGAAAAAATAGACAAATTCCAGTAGCTTGTTTCCAAGGGCTTTTCACATTATAAACTACAGCCTGATCAACTGCACTCATAATTCTTCTTGAATAAAATGGATACTGAGAATACATTTGTTTTGCCAAATCGCCTAAGTCTACCATTTCTGAATCCTCTGGTCCATCCATTTTTCCGTACTCCTCTACATTACGTCTTGCAGTAAGGATAGATTGAAATTTATCATCATTTAATACATCTACTTTCAATAATCTTGCTACATCATCAAAAGCTTTTTTAATAGGTTTTACCTTAGACAAATCTATCACAGACATAGCTATATCATCTTCTTCTTCATTTTCTACAGCTTGCTTATAAAAACCATCTGCTATGATTCTTCCCAACTCTGCTCCATTCATATTTGGTTTATTTAATAATTTTTCAAATGTATATATATAATTTAAACCATGACCTGGAACCATATCTTCTGAACCAACAATATAATTAGCATACTGATTTATGTAACTAAGAGTTTCTAGATTTGTAACTAAACAAGCATCAAATGCTACAACCTCTAATTTTTTTCTTGTTTTTTTATAAGTATCTTTAAACGTTTTTTCAAGTTCTGGTAATGTAAGTGGATCCAGTCCGAATCGTTCATCATGACCATATCCATATACAGATCCCGATCCATGCCCCCATAAAATCACAGCATATTTTTCTGCTGGATACTTTTCCATACCCCAAATCATAAAATCGCTAAGTGTAGATGATTCTCCCATATTCTTAAGTCCAACATCCTCAATGAATTGTAGGGAATCTTTTTGAATTATCCATCTTTGATTAGTTTCTGGATTAATCGCAGGTGTATGCCATTTTTTTGCTCCACCTGTCTCCATAACTATATTAACTTCTTCTGAAGAGCCTATCTTCAGCATCTCCTTTAAATCTTCAGAAGCTAGCTCAAAATCACTCTCCAAACTAGAACCATCCAAATAAACCATCACAGTATATTTTGCTTTATTTAACTTATTTGTATCCGCTGAAACTTTAACTACATTATCCTCTACTAAACTAGGAAACCCTATTAAAAACATTATGATTAATAGTATCCTATACGTTTTTTTCATCTTTAAAGCCCCCTTTACTTGTAAATTGATTTATAAGTAAATTTCACATAAAACAATGTATAGAGTTTTATGCGACAAAATGAATGGTCACATTAAAATATTAGCTGTATTTCTTAGCTTGAATAGAATACAGCTCTGCATACTTCCCATCTTTAATTATTAATTCTTCATGGGTTCCTTGTTCTGCTACATGTCCTTTATCCAAATAAATGATATGGTTTGCTAATTTTGCAGTACTTAACCTATGCGTTACAATAATAACAGTCTTATTATCTGCCAGATTTGATAAAACTCTTAATATTTCATCTTCAGCATATGGATCAAGTGCTGAAGTTGGTTCATCAAATATTAATATTTCCGCTTCTTTATCACGCATAAATGCTCTTCCAATTGCAATTCTTTGCCATTGTCCACCTGATAATTCTTGTCCACCAAATAATTTCCCCAATTGAGTGTCATATCCATCAGTCAAAGTAGGAAGCAATTCCTTCACATTGCTTTTATCACTTGCTAGTTGAATTTCATGAATATTATTAATATTTCCCACATCACCAAGGCCTATGTTTTCCCTTAGTAACATTTCGTACCTTACAAAATCCTGTAAAACTGCAGTACACTTTTTTTTGTATTCAGTTGAATCATAATCGTTTAAGTTTTTATTATTATAGTAAATCGAACCTTGGCTCGGATTATATAGTCTTAATAATAATTTAATAAGCGTCGTTTTTCCTGCTCCATTTTCGCCAACTAATGCAGTAATTTTCCCTTGAGGTATGTGCAATTTCTTTATACTCAGAGAACTTTCTTCTGAATTTTGATATGAAAAATCCACTTGCGATAAATAGAAACCCGCATCCTTCTCGTGACTCTCTACTAAAGATGAATTTACTGTCTTAGGATTAGGAAGTTGAATAAAATTCAGTAAGTTCCTTAAGTGTCTTCCTTCCCTAGCCCCTATAGCAATTAATGCAAAATACTCATTAACGCCTTCACATAATTGGATGGTCATACCTAAAAATAAAACTACACTTCCAATTGATACTTCATTATTAATCGCACTATAAATAATAAAAATTATGCTGAAGGAAATTACACAAGATTGTATTAGCCCCCAAAGCAGACTATGAACAGCTAATTTTCTTTGATCTTTACTTAAAGTTGCTGACAGCTTTTGTACCGTCTTAACATATTTCTCTTTAAAAAAAGGTGTTAAGTGAAATAATTTTACCTCTTGCGCTAATTGTGGTAGCAAAGGAACTGACGTATAATATTCCGCTCTCCTCCTTAATTCCATTAATTCTGGCCTACCTTCAAATGTTGCTTGATTTAAATTTACCTCCTTAATAAGTTTTGGAATAGAAACTACTAAAAGAAGAAATGGGTACCACGGTAAGAGAGAAAATAGTAATGCAACACTAGCTATAATCTTTACAGTGCCTCCAAATGATTTCATGATTAAATCAATCCACATTGTAATCCAATACTCATTATTTCTAAAAGACCTTATTTTATTGTAAAGTTCCTTATCTTCAAAAGATTCAAGACTCTCCAATGTATTAGCTTTTTTCATAATTAATACATCGATATACATCTGTAGTTTCGCTACTAACAACCTTTTTTTCACTTCAAAAAAAGGATTAAACAAATCTGCAGTGATTGTGAGAATAATAAATGTAATGATTATCCAAAACGTGAAATTCGAATTTAATAATGCTGCAGGGTCTTTTGATAAATCATCAATTACCTTAGTACTTAACCAAATAAGCAATGGCTGAATAATTGATTCCAGTATTTTAATGAACATAATGTAGGTAAATCCCACTTTATCAGCCTTCCATAGCATCTTTAAAGAAGCCAATGTTTCCCTTGTAAATTTATAAGCATAATATACCTTATTGAGACTTTTCATTTTTCACAGTCCCCTCTAAAGAAAAACTAGATGCTTGCATTAAATACATTTTTGCATATTCTCCTTGCTTAGCCATTAATGCTTCATGTGAACCTTGTTCAATAACCTCTCCATCCTTAATTACAATAATGGAATCCACCATTTTTACAGTACTAAAACGATGCGAGATCAATAATACTGTTTTTTGTCTGGTTAATAAATAAAATTGATTGTACAATTGCTCTTCTGATTTAATATCTAAAGCGGCTGTAGGTTCATCCATTATTAGGGTAGAAGCGTTTCTAAAAAACGCCCTAGCTAATGCTATTTTTTGCCATTGTCCACCTGAAAATTCTATGCCATTCCATTCATTTCCTACCATTGTTTTATAGGAATCTGTATAACTATTAATTTTCTCGTGTATACCAACACATTTAGCTATTTCTTGAATTTGTTTCTTATTTTCTATACTTTCATAATCACCAATTCCAATGTTCTCATCTATTGCTAAACCATATTTTCCAAATGATTGAAAGATGGCAGAAATATGTTTACGAAGATGCTGAATATCTATTTCTTTTATGTTTATATTATTAATTAGAATTTCCCCTTCATTGGGATCATAAAATCGACAAAGTAATTTTACAATTGTACTTTTCCCTTCACCATTCATTCCTACAATGGCTGTACTTTGCCTTGCATTCAGTCTAAAACTAAGATTTCTTAGAATTTTATGTTCATTATTAGTTGGATAACTAAAACTTACATTTTTAAATTCAATATTCATTTCATGCAAATCTACAAATTTTGAATTTGGAGAGATTTGTACATCCGGCTTTAATTTAACAAAATCATGAAAATCTCCCCCCATTCTCCAAAGCTCAAGTGTTTCAACAAATTCATTGGAAACATTTCTTAATAATACATTTAATTGAAATAAAGCAGTTAAATATAAGGCGATATCTCCTATTGTCAAAGAAGCATTACTTATTTTATAAGTTATCCACAAATACCCTAATCCAGCTACTCCCCCAGATAATAAACCAGTTAAGGTAATTGGAATTAAAGATTTTGTTTGAATTTTTTTATATGCTGAAAATACTACATCAAATGTTTCTTTATATAGCTTCAAAAAAAATTCACCCAAATTAAACAATCTAACTTCCTGTACCGTATTTTTTATTAATAAATTATCCCTATAATATGACATCTTTCTTCGATTTGATGCAAATTCATTTTCATATACCCATTCCATTGCAGTAAATTTATTTGCATATATGACATACGGAATAGCGCTTACAATTAATATCACTGCTAAAAGAGGAGAAAGCGTACCAACTACTATGATGATACTAATTAAAGAAATTCCTCCTGTTATTACACTGCCCGTTGATTCAACTATTTGCATAGGTAACCAACTAGTACTGTCTCTTAAAGTCTCAAGTTTATCCCTATATTTCGTTTCTTCAAAAAAACGCATACCTGGCATTTTTTCTATAGCTTCTAAAAGTGTCGTATTAATTGTTAACATAGATTTTTCACCTAATAACTTTTGAATCCAACTGGTAATTGATACAGAGAAAATTCCTATAACAAAAGTTGAACAATATACAATTCCCCAAATAAACACGTATGTATCACCAGGATTTGCATTTTTAATTCCATTCAGAATCTCCCTTGTAGCAAATAACTGTATAGCAACAATTAAACCCTCAGCACTAAGTAAAACTAACAAAACTATGACCAAAATCGGACTAGATTTCCATATTATTTTCCCTAAAAAAAAAGCTATGCTCATCGTATTTTTAAAGTTGAGCATACGCTCTTTACAAAAATTAAACATTGCTCTCCTCTACTTTCAATAGAATGTTGCTTGTCTTAATTCTGAAGAAAAAATACACTTTCCTATATTACGAGGATCCACTGGTTTACTTCTTTCTAAAATATAATCTCTTCCCTTTTCAACTTCTTGTAACCAAATTTCTAACTCTAAAACAGAACGTAAATATTGAAAACTCATCCCTAAATCATTATTTGGATCATTAGATCTTATTAACATTGCAATTAAGTGGTCTC
Source organism: Bacillus sp. SSR7 (assembly GCF_055902415.1). NCBI lineage: Bacteria > Bacillati > Bacillota > Bacilli > Caryophanales > Bacillaceae > Bacillus > Bacillus sp. SSR7. Next base: position 15,208 of record NZ_JBVVXV010000014.1, read on the forward strand.
TATATTTCTCCTTATCAATAATCCCTAATTCCGCTACAAAATTCTTTTTATCTTTTGAGAACAATTGTAAAATATTATGTTTTTCATTTAATAAACATTTTCTAGCCATGTGTGCATAAGTCGTTTTTATTTTTCTATTCAATAAATAATCTGGTAAAACATCGTTAAACGCTTTTCTCATCAATTGTTTAGACCCTTTATAATATCCATTTTTATGCCCTTCTAGTAAATCATAATGTTCTTCAGGTGGAACACAAAAACTAAGTTCAATCATTTTTTTATCATAAAATGGGTACATATAATCTGTTGCTACCCTAGTCGTATCTAAACATCTTGCCCTTGGATATAAGTAATCATAGTGATATCGGTGTCCCCAAAGTTTAAAATCCTTACTTTTTTTATACTGTTCATACTCTCTTTGATTACCTTTATTTTCACGTTCAATATGTTCTGGGGTAAAAAATGGCATATTTGCTTCCACTTTTTCAGCCCAAACGGTCTTATAGTATAATCTCTCGTTTAAGCCTGGAATAAATGGTGCAATTCCATAAGTAAATGTTTTATCTAAGAATCCTCCTACCTTTTTATCAGACCAATTCCATAATTTTGATACTGCTTCTTTAAACTTTTTCTGTCTAAGTAAAGAATCAATGACTAATTCCTCTCCACTCGCTACATAATCTCCACCATCGCCAGATATGGAACGATTGGCACCAACTTCAATAGAGATTGCTGCTACAACTTCATCATACAAAGGATTTCCTCGTGGATCAGGTCCATCTATATACCACATCGGATCTCTTCCTATTTCTGCATTTAAAATCTTGTTAATATCATCCCCCATAATAATGGCATGCTCAATGTTTAAGTCTTGTAATAACTTAGTTACAAGTTCTTTATCATGGCTAAATGACATATCGTTAGATTCAAAAGATAGATTAACCCCAAAAATAGAGGAGCTTGAGCCATTGGCAATTGCAGCTCCTAAAATATTTCCTGAATCTAAGCCTCCACTTACATCTAAAATTGTTTTTTTATCTGATATACGAAGTTGAACAACATCAAGCATTGTCTGTCTGAACTCATCCACATAATCCGTAATATTCGTATGTTTTACTTTATTAAGTAGATTATTTAGTCCCCAATACGAACGAATACTTAATTTATCATTTTTATTCCATTGTAAAATTGAGGCTGGTGGTAATCGATAAATACCTTTAAAAAATGTCTCATTGCTATATTCCGCTTCACTAATTGCAAATTGTGTAGTTGGATAATTTAAGCATGCATTGTAATTAACTGTAAAAGGAATTTCATAATTTAATAGCAACGTTCTTAAATCATTTGATGCACAAAAGAAATCGTCATTTGGATGTTTATAATAATAGATTGGCCTCGTCGCATAAATGTCATTAGCTATTACAAGATTATCCATATTTCGATCAACATATGTAATTGTGAAATCACCATTAGCATTTTGTAATTGATAATCTATATTTGATGTTAAACCCTTATACAGATTTTCCCTAGCTTTTGATGTTAAACTTTCAACATAAGAATGCTTTAAGGAATCACTGAGTACACCATTCATAATTAATGGAGTAGCTAAAAAGGAAATTTGCTCATTGGTCTTTTTATGAGAATTTTTATAAGAGAAATCAACTTCACTTAAAAAAAATCCCTCTCTATCAAAATTAAGTTGGTTACTTATCTTCATTGAACTTAACCAATTTCTTAAATTCTTGCTCCATTGTTTTTTTATAGTATTATTTTCTCCCCACATAGCTATCCACATTCTCATTTTCCGTAACCCACCTTTCAACTCCATCTCTCATTTTAAATATATGCATTACTTGTAATTTCCCAAGATGATTTTGAGGATCAATAACTTCCCCATTCTCCAACTCAACCCAAGCATGAGAATGTAACTTTTCATCTATTTTTTTAAATCCAATTTTTAATTTTGCATCAATTCCATTTGAATATAGGACAATTTGATTTGTTAAAGAAATAGATACACATGAGGCGATTAAAGCGTCTTGTTCATCCATTTCATATAAATATTTACTAAATGTTATCAGTTCTTTTATATTTATCGGCATTGCTTTTCTCCTTTTAGCACTTTCATACATTGGAAAGAACTGAATGGAGACTTTATTAAACACAACATCAAATGAATCCTCAATTAACAATCCTCTTACTAAATTATGTAAAGCGACAAAATATTCTTTAGAGTTATTCATATTTATCAACAACCATTATTAATTTATAATTAATTAAATCCATTACACTTTCATCCACTAATTTTTGTATCTCCTCTTTAGAATTATCGAATTTAGATAAAAATTCTTCTACAATTGATTTTTTTTCAAATAAATTCTGATTAAAATTATCCCAAATTTCTTTATGAGCACCCTCTAGGCCATAGTATTCACCTTCACTAATATGCAACACAATTGTCTCTTCCTCATTAGCAATAGAAGTGACAGTATTAGAATTCTTTTTTAACAGCATAATTGTCTCCTCCTTCATTTTTTAAGAAGAATAGTAGAACTAGATTTCTACTATTCTTCTTAGATAGTTCATAAATCAAGTTTTCTATTTTACAATTTTTAACGCCTACGGACTCCTTTAGCTCTAGTGCCATCACCTGGCTTCTTTGTCTTAGCTAAGGTTACCGCCATAAACGATCCGTATCCCTTTACTTTCCCTACTTCTAATTTTTTCATTTTTCTTCCCTCCTATCCTCTTTATTTAAGAAGGTTTATAGTCCTTTACGAATTCCTTTTGTTCTTGTTCCGTCACCTGGTTTGTTTTTCTTTGCTAATGTTACTGCCATAAATGATCCATATGCCTTTACTTTCCCTGCTTCTAATTTTTTCATTTTTCTTCTCTCCCTTATTTTTTAATTTAATAACGTTTATAGTCCTTTACGGATTCCTTTTGTCCTTGTTCCATCACCTGGTTTGCTTTTCTTCGCTAATGTTACTGCCATAAATGATCCATATGCCTTTACTTTCCCTGCTTCTAATTTTTTCATTTTTCTTCTCTCCCTTATTTTTTAATTTAATAACGTTTATAGTCCTTTACGGATTCCTTTTGTCCTTGTTCCATCACCTGGTTTGCTTTTCTTCGCTAATGTTACTGCCATAAATGATCCATATGCCTTTACTTTCCCTGCCTCTAGTTTTTTCATTTTTCTTCTCCCCCTCCTTTCTATGGAATTAAGTTGAAGTTTATACACAAGAAATCAGAATGTAAACTACTCAAGAAACTACTTTTTTTTACATTTAACATCAAAATTCTACAAATTGATGTATTTTTATTCAAAAAATAACATTTTATAAACACATATAAACGAAATAATGTATTTTTATTACTTGTCTGAATTATTTGTTTACTATTGATAAAAATGTAAATATTTTCTAAACAAGGTCTGTTTAATCTATTTTTTCAACTTCATATACTTTTATGTAAATATAAGTAATTTATGTAATTCCACCCCTAAATCATAAGGTGTAAGTGCGCTTATTCCTCTGTCAGTAATTTGAATATTCTGTTAAATATTTCTAAATAATGACTTTCAATCTTTATTTTTTTTCCAAATAAAAATAGGATCACTATAGTAGCGCAATGCTATTATTATAGTGATCCTATCTTTATTTATACTTTCATTATATTGATTAACTATTAGATAAAAGAAAAAATTCTTTTTCAAATCCTGTATTCTCCCAAAAATTCAATGCCAATTTATTAGCTAAGTCAACATAGACATGAATCAAAGAGACATTTTCTTGATTCAACCAATTGCTTATATTTCCAACTAAATTTTGCGCAATTTGCTGTCTTCTATATTCTGATTTCACATAAACTTCCTCTATTTGACCATATAACATATCTGTAACCAAATCTTGCTTTATTGAGCCAATTCCATAACCAATTAGATTATTAGTTTCATCAGTTACTACAAAAACTGCGCCATATCTTGATTGAATCAATTCCACTAATTGCTCTTCAATCCCTTTTTTATGGCTTTCCTCTAATTCACAATCTGCAGTTTCTATTGCGTTTAGATTCCATAATTCTATTATTTTTTTAATACTCTCTCGATTTTCTATTTTTTTATCTAGTTTTTTAATACTAATTTCCATTTTAAAACCTCCTTTGTAAGTTTCTACTAATATAGTGTAATAAATTGTATCTGGCAAGTTAAACCAAGTTGATAAAATATAATCTTAATATTAAATAATATGTAAAAAAGTTATTCCTCTTCTAGAGTTCATTATACTTTTTATTTTTTCCAAATGCTTTTTCTACAGGATATTTTTCAGCATTTTTTATAAGCTTAGATTGTACTACCTCTTCTAAATTTATATTTAATTGATCACTTAGCAGAAGCAAGTAAATCATTACATCAGCTATTTCTTCTTTCATTTCCTCCATTTTAGTCTCCGTTGCTTCTTGACTGGATTTCCATTGAAAAGTCTCAAGCAATTCTGCAGCTTCTAAATTCAATGAAATGGCTAAATCCTTTGCATTATGAAATTGTCCCCAATTTCTCTCATCTCGAAATTTTATTACTGCCTTTTGTAAATCTTCCATCACTATTAGTCTCCTCTCTATTTCTTACTATCTTTTCAAACTAGAACACACTATAGGTTGATTCCCTACTAATTAACCTTAACCCAGATATAATCATCCTCATATTTGACATTTAATTTTGAGCGAAGCCCCTTCATATATGTTTTTAAATGTTTTGTAAAATTCTCATCACCGACTTGATCATATCTTTCTACATCTAAATACAACTTGAATATATTTCCTTTAGTTAACTCAAATCCCCATTTTAGAAAGTTATGTAGCATACTTTCCTTACTCAAGTATTCATTAACTTCCATATATTCTAGTAGCTCATATAAATTATAGTACAATAAGTTACTCGGCCTAGGCATTTCACATTTCGGGCAATATTCTCTATATCTATCTTGCAGTTGCTTGACACTCCCACGGCTAAAGCAGCAAGTCCTACACCTTACGGTGTAACGGATGGGATTCTTGAATGACTAAGCATTCGCAGTCCATTTCTGTTTTGAACAGCCTTCAAGATGAGGGTGTGCCATCACCCCTCCTAAGACAGACCATATAGGTTCTTAGGCTGATTGACTATTACCGCCAACCACAGTTGCGTAGCGAATATTCATCGCCCCAACGATATCACGATGTTTCTCAAATCCACATTGGCACTTGTATTTTCTGTCTTGCGCCTTGTTCTTTTCAGAACATTTCGGACATGTTTGACTTGTATAAGAAGGGTCCACATATTCGACCTTTATGCCAACTAATGTCGCTTTGTACTCGATGAATTGTGCTAAACGATGGAATGACCAAGTGTGTAGATTTTTTTCGTTTTTACGGCTTGTTCGTGCCGTCTGTCTAATGTTCGTTAGTTGCTCTAATCGAATGACAGAAATATTATTATCCGTTGCAAAATCAACGATTACACGACTTACTTTGTGGTCTTGGTCTTGCATCCATCTTTGTTCTTTGTCATCAAGTTGACGAAGGGCATTCAGTTTCTTAGCTTTTCCTAACTTCTTGCGAACACTGCGAAACTTACGTTTCATAAATTTATTTTGCCTACCGTTCCCGAAGAAACGAACTTTATCATCATCTGTGATGGCTACCGCAGGAACTTTAAGACCTAAGTCTACTCCTAAAATCTTTGTTCCCGTTTTTTCGTTTGTAGGAATCGTGACAGATATTTGAGCAATCCATTTAGCAGATTTCTTCGTGATACGAAGTGTACCTAATTTGTGCTTCAACAATTCGAAATTGCGATTATATTTGTCCATTAATAAAGCGCGAACCTTTAAACGAGTTGACTTTCCGTTTACCATAAACGGAATTGAAATGTGCGTGAAGTCAAATGAATAGTTTTGGTTATTCCATACACAAACAGGTCTTTTTAGAATCGGAACGATTTTGTATTTACTCTTTTTCACCTTTGTAGAAAACACACTTTTCGCATCTTTAATTGCTTGATTTTTCACCGCACTTGGGATATTGGCCTCAATATCCTTTGTACTTTTCTTCGTGCTTTTCTTTGCTTCAACCATTTCAGATACAAGGGCATTAATGACTTTTATATACTCGTGGCTACTTTGTTCCAATAGCATGATTTGTTGTTTTGTTGGAAGCAATTTAACTTTAACTGTGATGGTTTGTGGCACAAGTTTCACCCCCTCGTTTTTTGATTTTCAACATAATGTTTTATTGTCTCACTTGATACATTTCCAGCAGTAGAAACAAAATAAGAACGCGTCCATAGGCTCGGCAAGTGTTGAAGATGAGGAAACTCTTCTCTCAAACGTTTTGATGTCACTCCTTTAATTTTTGCCATTGTATCAGCAGGACTAAGTGTTGGTGGTGTATTTAAGAACAAGTGAACGTGGTCTTTGTCGCATTCCATTGCAACAATAGAAATATCCAATTCTCCGCATATTTCTTGAACCAACTCTTTGAAACGTTCTTCTACTTTTGTATTAAGAAAAATCTTTCTTCTGTATCGTGGGCAAAACACAAAATGATAGTTAATTAATGACACGGTTGTTTTGGTTCTTCTATAATCATTCATCATGTGTGCATTGTATCAGTTAGATTATAAAACTGCAACACGAAAGATAAAAAATAAAAGATACCAACATTTTGGATACTTAGAGTGCCACAAACCTTGCGGTTTTTAGTAGTACTCCTTATCCAACCTCACTTTCATCCCATGTCTAAAGACGAGGGGCTTTCTCGTTCGGGAAGGGCTGTAATTATTTCTGTTCCACATTGATTACAATTATACATGTAGCAATCTCCTTTAATGGATAACTCAATTGGTCTCTCCTATATTTTTTACTCTCCTAAAATTATATATTATACTATCAGGTTTTTACATATTATTCCCATCCCACTTAAATTTAGCATTAAAAAACCTTCCATTAGGGAAGGTTTTTTAATCTATATATCTATTTGACAGTAACCAAATAATTAATATTGTTTAATGAAAGTTTCTTAAACTTATTAATCATAATGAAAGCTATCATTCTAATTACTAATCTATAGATTCAAATTCAGAGAATAAACAATTAAATAAAGTGAGCTTATTACAAGAAATATATTCTGTTTCTATACCTTCTAGTGTAGTATTTAATAACTCTTTAGAGATATAACTAAATCCTTTTTTATCCATAAAAATTTTAGTCTCTTCTAGAAGTTTAACGTATTGTCCACTATCACTTATATTATTGAAATTCCATTCGTCTGTTTCTTTAATATAACTAGTTTCCTCTAACATACAGTAATAATAATTTCCCAGTAAACTAATAAAGATCCTTAAATCCACTCTTTTTCCGCCTAATAATTTAATTAACTCAATATCATCATCTAAAATTTTCTGATTACTGTGAGCTAAAACCTTATACTCTAAACACTGACTATTAGGTAAATCTGTCCAATTAACAACTGCATTATTAGAGTATAATTTTTGAAACTCGGTATACCAAATTTTATCTATATTATCTTCTTGACTATTTTGCTTTAAAGAAAGTAACCTCTCATTTGGCTTTAAAATTTTTACTGATGATTTATCCGTAGGTCTTTCATATGAAAAAAATGAATCTACTGTATTTAAAATATCACTTTTAGTAATTATACTCATTTTCTATTATCACCCTTGTTAAATCTCTTATCTGTTAGTAATTTTTTGCCTTTTTTGCATCTTTATTTCCTTTTTTAGCTAAATCTTCAATCTCCTTCACCGTTTTATTTTTCATTGAGCCTGGAAATTCCTTATTAATAGCACCTTTTTTATATTTACCAATGACATCTTGTGCTTTCATTCCAGAAATACCAACAGCAGATCCAATTGTAACTAATTTACCTGCTTTCCATACCTTATGAACTACTTGTGCGCCTCTAGCTCCCCAAATAATCACAGGAATGGCTAATGGGAATGCAAATCGTTCTACTTGGCTAAATTCTGCCACTTCAATTTTACTATCTTCTACTGTTTCTACATTATACACCGGTACATTATCTAATTCATGAGTCGCTGCTTTCGTACTCATAGAAAATGATGTAGTTAATAGAGAAAATGCTGAAATACCTAATAATGATTTTGCTAATAACCTTTTCATAACAACCTCCAAATATCCCTATTTTTACCTTTCATGTAAATTTTACGATTTAATAGGAATTGACTTCAAGTCTGTTTATTACTAAAATAATTTGTTATAATTCTTATAAGAAAACTCAGTTAATACAGTAGGTTTATTATTTATAAAGAAAATAATAAACCTACTCTACATCTTCCTATGAATTAGCTACATTCCATCAATATAGGCACCCAAAAAAATATTTAATAACATAAACATAATTATAAGCTCTATTGAAAACAAATTAGTAGATCTTATTTCTTTACTCTCCTTTGAGAGGTACAGAAATTCTATGGACAATATTTACTTATTTACACAGTAATCCTCACAAAATAAAATTATTATATATATATAAAGTTACCTACTTAATAATAGGAATCTTTTTTGCTTTTTATTAACCTACAAGCCTAAAATTCCAACAATCTGACGAGCCTTAACATTATCTATATAATAATGCATCTCTAATCCCTTTCTTTCTGCACGAAGTACGGTTCCCCTTAATTTTGATAGATGCTGTGAAACAGTAGATTGTGGGAGTCTTAATATTTCCGTTAATTGCGTAACATTACACATTTTATGATGCATTAATTCATTTACAATTTGTAATCGTACCGGATGTGCCATTACTTTTAAAACATCTACGTCTTCTTCGCAGATTTCAGCTAGATCTCTATCAGTTACTACTGTTTTCATTTCGCATTCTCCTTTATTATTAATTTCTATTTTTCTTATTATCCTTATAAATAGTACTTATAGATGATTAAGATTTGTCCTGTTGAGAAAATTTATTCTCCTCTTAAAACAAAAAGGACACCTATTCTGAAAACAGTATTTTTACATAACCTTGAACTATGATTCACACTCTTTACTAAGTAAAAGTACTTCTTCTAGCCCTTATTAAAGCAAATAAAAAATTCTGGTTTTGCCTTCCCGTCCTGAAAAATTGATAAGCAGTATCCCCCATCTCACACTCTATAAAATAATCATTTTATTTCTCAACATGGATACCTGGAATTAAAATACCAAAAATGGTAATATAAAGTCACCTTCAGTTGTCAATTGTGTCCCTTTTTTGAAAGGCCCTGTCTATAATGACAAGGCCTTTTAAATTTTCCTAACCTAAAATATCCTTTATATTTCGTTTTTTAGTTAACCCTAATAATATGTATGCCTCTTTTAATGTAATTAAATCTCTTTTACACTCCCCCATTTAAATATCTTTTATCGTAAAAATTGATCTTATGCACAATCTAATTAATAAACTGTGGTATAACGGGTATAGAAATTAAGTTTAATTTTAAATAAAAAGAAGAGTTAACTTTTTGATTAACTCTTCTTTTTGCAATTTCCCGCTCATTACTAGTAATTAATTTACGAAAATGCTCTTCTCTATTTTCTCTTATAAACTTCATCATTTCTATTAGCCCTACCCAAATTAGCTCCTAGATGTAATTTTTTCATGATTTATTAAAGTTCTACGCTACATGGTCAATATTGGTTTCTAACCAATTACTTACGTCTTCAATCACAAATAATAAATTCTTCTGTCAGTGTAAATCCTCGAAAAGGGTTAATTATTCACCAATATAAATGCGCCAGCCCTTATAATTAGCTGTTTGTCCCATTTTTATTTTATGTCGGCCTTTTTCAAACACATATTCCATATTTATATTTTTGACCAATTTATCAATCTCTTTATCTAAATTTAAATCTGGGTATATCATAGTAATCCATCTTTTCGTCAATTCAATAGATGGTTTATGATTTTCGAAGCTAATAGCAAAATTATTACCGCCCTTTTCATCTATACTCAATGGTCCATACCAATCTTTATTTTCTTTTGCCATTTTAGATGAAGCTAAATGTAGTACAGCACTTGTCTCCCAATACTTTATATCTAAATCATATTTCAAATTTATCTCATTAATGAGATCCTGCGCCTCTTTAGATATAGATTTACTATACACAGGAACAATATCAACCAACGATTTATCAAAAGTGAAATCATCTGTCACCATCGATCTCGGTATCCCCAACGGCATTACTTCAGGTTGTCCCGGCTTCTCTAACTTACGCATTGCATTATATAGAAACTGTGCATACTGCTCACGAGTTACTACTTTTTTAGGCTCAAATAAATTGTCACCAGTGCCCACAGCAATTTTGTTCTCTTGTAGGGCACTAATCGCCCCAGTAGCCCAATAATTTTTTTCCACATCATTAAAAGTAGTAATAGATTGTTGCTTTAAATTAAATGTTTTTTGTAAAATTGCCGCTAATTGTTCACGAGTTAATACATCATTTGGTCCAAATTCATTATCCCCATATCCATTCATAAGACCAGAACTGACAACAGCATGAATTTCTTTTTCAAACATAGTACCTTTTACATCTTTAAATTGATCTTCAAACCTATCACCTACAAGTAATGGCTGTAGATACACATATAGCAGACGAGCTGCTTGTCCCCGCGTAATATTATCGCCTAATCCAAACATTCCATTTCCATAGCCAGCTATCATTTTTTTATCTTTTAGATGCATAATTGCATCATAAGACCAGTGATTTGCAGGAACATCATTAAATGCTGTATCTGCTTGTACATTCGCTAACGATGTTAATGTCGTCGTAGCAAGTGTAGCTCCTATTATAAGCATTTTTGTTAGTTTCATACTGTAATCCCCTTATTTCTATAATTTATTATTACAAATAATTTCATTCGCCTTATATAATTCCTTTCCTAGCATATTAATATTAATATAAAAATACAATAATTATTATATATAAATATATGAAATTAATCATTTCCCTCATGTATTAATAACCTCTGTTCTACTTTCGGAATACCTCTAAAAATAGATTCCGTTGAGCATGTATGTAAAAGATTTGTTGATAGTAAATAAAAAAATTTGATAATAATCCATCATCTGTAATCCCCTCCATACAAAAAATAAGAAGCCTCTTTTTGAGAGACTTCTTATTTCTAATACAAACGACATACATAGGCTAAATATACACAATAAAATTAGGATGCTGAACCTTATTGCAGCTTAATTATAACATATACCTCCTTATTTTGTTTAATAATTCCAAATTATACAGCTTTATAAACATTTAAATGTTTATTTACATACAATGCACAAAAATAAAGCCAACTAAATATTTACTTATAGTACCAACGCATGCAAAAAACAGTTACCGTCCCATTCATAGTTTTGAAGATTTGTCCTCTCCTTCTTTAAGAACACTTTAAACTTCGGATAAATTACCTTATATCTTTATCTTATGTATGCAGAATTACATATCAAATTCCATTGAAAATCATTCTCATTGTAACTATAATGGTTTCAAGAAGTGATATTTTCACTTCTTTTTCAAATCTCACAATTTATTAAAGGAGGAACTAGCATTATGAAAAAAGTTATTTTAGCAGGGGCATTAGGAATTGCAGTACTATCAGGTATGAATTTACCAGGAGCAGAGGCACCAAAAGCAAGTGCGGCAACTACGAACTTAGACATTCAAGAAGTTACAAAATATTACTCTATGAGTTCCTATGAAGTTTCTCAAAAAGAATCATTTAATCTTAGTAAAGGGGAAGAACTTACGGTCTTTGTACAAAATTCCGGGTTCCCAATTTCTTATACAGTCTTTGATGCGGATGATCAAGTAATTGGCACATACAATGCTAATTCACCATACGGTCGCGTATTCAAAGCACAAAAAGACGGTAATATTTCTGTTCAATTTCAAGCAGGAGTAAATTCTTCTTACATGAAGAAGATGAATTTCACAGCCAAATTTGCAGTGTCTAAATTTAACTAGCAGTAAAGATTTTCACTATCCTCTTTAAAGGCAAATTAAAAAGGTATATCCCTTCCATGGGATATACCTTTAACTTTAGTGAATTTTATATTGACCAGATAACTGTTCTTGCGCCATACGAACTAATCGTTTTGTAATTTCTCCACCTACTGAACCATTTGCTCTTGCTGTTGAATCTGGTCCAAGTGTAACACCAAACTCCTGAGCAATTTCATATTTCATTTGTTCAATTGCACTTGCTGCAGCTGCTATTAAGATTTCGTTTGAATTATTATTTTCGCGAATTTGCATTTTTTAAACACCTCCGTTGGATTTGGTAATATCATGCTCTATTTCCAACAAAATATGCAAAAAAAATTATTTGTTTAGCCATTTTACATATATACCTAAGCTTTCATCCCTTATGTGGGAATAAATAAAGGTATAGGTCATACCTACACCTTCTCCTATCCTACTTACTTTTGAATTCCCCTATTAACTCCTGTAACTCTTGGGAGAGCCAATTTAAAGAATTCGCTAACTCTGCAATATCTTGTACATACAGTTCTTGCTCTTTCATACTTGTCTCTACATTACCACTGCTATTCACATATGTATTTGCAATGTGTGATAATTCATTTACAACCTTAACAATAGTTTGAGAATCTTTTAAAATGTCACTTGAATTATTCGAAATCGCTTTAATTTGATTTGTAACAGATTGTGCAGATCCTGAAATCTTTTCAAAGAAAGCACCACTACTTTGAACAAGCGTTATTCCTGATTCCACTTCCTTTGAACACTTCAGTATGGATCTTACAGCCTCCTCTGATTCAGCTTGGGTTTCACCAATTAAATTCGTTATATCCCTTGCAGATGCCTCGGTTCTTTCCGCTAATATACGTACCTCATCCGCAACAACTGAAAATCCTTTTCCCATCTCTCCAACACATGAAGCTTCAGTAGAAGCATTTAAAGCTAATAAATTTGTTTGATTTGAAATGGTTGTAATTATAGTAAGAATTTCATTAATTTCCTTAGATCGTGCTTCTAATACATAAATACTAAAAGATACATCTTGAACTGTATCTTGGATTCTTTTCATTTGATTCACAATTTGCTTAATCAAATCTTTTCCTTCTCCAGAATGCTGTTCCATGTCTTCCGAAGCAGTCGCAACTTGTTTGGCAGCTCCTTTCATTTCTTTCATCTTACTTTCCATTTCTTGAACAATTCCTAAACATTTTTGCACTACATGTTCATGAGAATGTGCTCTTAAATTTAATCCTGTAATAGCACTCGCAATTCCTTTAAAGGATATGCTATTCTCTTTTGTACCTACCGACAATTCTTGTGAAGATGTCGAAACCTGTTCAGCAGTCTGCCTTACTTTATCTATAATTTTATTAAACTTTTTAATAGTGTTATTAAAATAGCTATTAGTTATCCCTATATCATCAGACCTTTCATTCAATTTAATACTTAAATCACCTTCACCAACTTTACGTAACCCTTCTTGTAAATCCTTTAAAGGCGATAGAGATTTTCGTGAGATGAATATTTGAATTGTAATTGCGATGGTTAATGAAATTATTATAAATAGTAAACCGTGCACTATAAATTGTTTCTTTGTAAGAGGAATAATAGAAGCATCCAAATCTGCTGCAACAATTGCTATTATATTTTTATTTTCATCTGTAATTGGCTCTAAAATTGTTACCCATGTACCTAGTGCATCTCCATACACTTCGGTCATTTGTGCCTGCTTCGTTTTCATTACTTTGTCGTATGCCTTCTTCCAATGAGTAGGATGCTCATAATAGTCACCTGTTTTTACAGAACCTAGTTTTACAGAAACCGTATCTGCTAATTCTGTATCCAAAGCTACTAATTGTAATTCAGCTTTATCATTTAGCTTGGCCCCTGTAACATATGTTTGTCCGACACTTTTCATATTTTTTATAGCTTTATCTAATTGCTCTGTCAATTTTTCTTTCTTCACTCTTTGTGCTGTGGGGTCTTTTGCTACATCTCTTACTACTTCTAGATCTAATTGATTTATTATTATATCGCCTGTTTCAAAAGACTGCCTTTCAAACATAGACATCATACTATTTTGAAACATATTAAAACTTAACGCCCCCATACTTCCCACAAGCGTTAGAATTACTAATACCGTTAGTAATATATTTTTCTGAAGCAACGATAGCTTATGCCAATATTTTTTCATTGATTTCACCTTTCTTATTTTCAACAATACAAAAACAAAGTAATAACATATAAAAAGGTTCTCTTTCTGTTATTAATTTAAATATTTGAAATAGCATACTAGTCATTCAACCAAACGTTCCAATTTTTTTCGTTTGATAGAGTTTTTTTCCTTGTATACTGATAGCTTCACTATATTTAAAGTAATAATTTAACGAATCTAAGCATTTATGTATTTAAATCTCAAAGCATCCTGCCATTGTAATGAGCATTAAAATACAGCTAATTTACAACAATCTCTTATATATCTCCACTAAAGAAATAATAGTTATGAAACCTATAATTAATAATGCTAAAGTTTATTTTGAACCCCATTACAATCTATTCTACAAATATCAGTTTTCCCATTTGCAATCTCATCTTTTATATATCCAGCTGATTTGGGAAATCTATTAGTAGAAAGACGTTTACCTTCTACTACTTCACCTTTTCCATTTGTACTGATACCTTCTAGATCCATTATGTTAAGTGTTAGTTTTAGACGAAGAAAAGAATTCTTAAGCTCTCATCTTTGGCCATCTTTATCTCGCACAACAAAAACAAACTGGAAAGTTCCTTCCAGTTTCCTATTTTATAACTATTTTCCTTATTTTTCTATAACATTTTAATTTCTACTTGTACAAAGTAAACCTAAACCCTTTTAGCCTAATCCAATTTATTTCTTCAATTATCTTAAAGTCGTATGAAATAGCACAATCAGTAAATTCTTATTACGAAACTTTTGTATTAAAAAATACTAAAGGACATACTCCTACAATATAAGCCATGGATGTAATTGTAGTACGATTTTCATCAGTAATAAACGTACACATGTTAAATAAAAAAAGACTCAATTATTTATACCTCATACATTCTTTTAGTATACATCCAATACTTTTTTCTTATATTCTACATCGTCAGTGACTCTAATTTTACCCATAGAAAAATCCCCTCCATAATAAATAGGTTAATGTGTTTTCTTTTTCCTATCTACTATGAGGGGAGTATGGCATAGCTTCTTTTGTGTAAAAGATCTAAGATTCTAGCGCAGTAATTAATTGCTGACGTTCTTTATCTCTAAAAATTTTAATTTCATGTTTAAATTCATAATTTCCTTCTTCAAATCTAACCCATTCCTTACTTGTCCAATATACAACATCTACATTTGCATCTAAAATTACCGAACATATGTCTACTAATTCTTCTTGGTAAAATGGCGCTTCTTTTGCTAGTTCAAAAGCTAGTACTTTTGGATCCTTACTTTTAATTTGCAGTTCCCTTGAAGTTTGCCCTAAATACTGCCATGGAGAGTGTAGGGATTGCACATGAACATTTTGAATTTCTTTAAAATGTGATGGAGAATGTATTGTAGCAGCAAATGTAGGTTTGCTCACTCCTATTGTTGTGCCTAAAGCAATAGAACCAATAATAAGTTTTTTAATCATTTTTTCAGCCCCTTTAATTATTTTAGATATGCTTCCTTTTTATACTACGTTCATGTTCGTGTAAATGAAGATGATTTGACATGATTCATCATTTTTCTCAAAAACTGTATATTAATTAATCGCTGTAAATTCACCAAAAACAAAAAAGTTTCCTCAAGGAAACTTTTTTGTTTTTGGTATACATTATATGTATAAAAATTAGTTTTGAAAATATTTACTTATTTGTTGATAAAATTGTATATGGCTATTGTTCCTACTATTATCTACATACATTTCATGCAAAGATTCACATCTACATGAACAAATTCATCTTATGACCGCTTTTCTTTTTACGAAATTAAGTAATTGTTTCAATAGCTGGTATAAATTACTTTCTTTCTCAGCTCTATTATTTTGTTCTTTCGCCTAAAATTCCAAAATCCCCATTACTTCTTTCGTAAATAGTTTAAAATCAGTTAAATGTTTTTCAATAATTTGACGAACAATATCTAAATTTACACTTTGATAATCATGAACAGCAATATTACGAAATCCAACCATTGCCTTTAACTTATTTGCTAGATCAGCGCTAAGTAATCCTGCTGTAACCAATAAATCAAAAGCCTCTCGACTAGATTGGGGTAGTCCTAATTTTTTCCCTGCAACAATATGCATTGCTAAATCAATACTCGCTTCACAAGCTCTTTGTATGTTCAATATTATTGAATCTTGTTTTGTAAAATCTTCTAAATTTTCAGGGTTATTTCCATACACATCTTGGATTCTTTTTATACAACGCTCTATTGTAGAAATTTTATTTAAAATAACCTCATTCTTCATATATAGAACCTCTTTTCTTTATATCATCAAATACTATCTGTCGTTCTTCATTCAATTTTGAATACATTTTTAATGTTTTCATTTCAAAAATAACCTTACGTTTTTCATCCGAACAAAATATTGTCTTTCCTGTATGTATAATCTGAGCTTGAAAAACTGTAGAAGCTTCGGATAAATCAACTAAATCAACATCTCTATGAACAATGTTAGCTAACTCCTGTGCTAATAAAAAACGTTCATAGTTCCCTAAAGTTGTGTCACTTAAATAAGCTATATCAATATCACTATCTTCTCGTTCTCTGTTCTCAGCCGTTGATCCAAACACAATTATCCAATAGGGATTCACCGTCTCTTGTAATTTTTCTATTATAGCTGTTATCATGCTTTGAAAAATCATTTAATTAATCCCCCTTATTATATTTGAATTTTATTATATCATAACCATTACAAAATCCATTAAGCTACAACAAATACATAAACAAAATTAAAGCTTCTTAGTACTTAAAGCACCTCAAAATTGCGTGATTATCCCTTTAAAAGCAAAAGACTGACAGTAATTGTCAGTCTTTTACTTTTGAAACTCTAAAAAAATAGGAGCTATATTTCTCTAATAATTGCGTTTTTTATATGTTAATTCACCTTTAATTTTTCTTTTACTTTTGTAGGGAGTTCGTCTTTCTTAACTTCTTCCCAAGATTTCACACCTTTTTCCTCAGTGTAATATATAAGTAAAAATGCTTCTTTACGAAGATTTTTTAATGCTGTAAACTCCATTTCCTTTTCCTTACCGTCCTTATCAAATCCAGATATTTTATATTGGTAAGTCGTATCACCATTAACATTTTTCTCTTTTAATTGTTCGCCATCCTTAGTAATTTGAACATAATATTTATCTGTACCAAGTCGGTTTAAGTTACAACCCGATAAAATCACAGTAAATATCACAAAAACACTAAACATAAGCATTATTCGTTTCATATTATTCACCTCATATTTCTTCTCAAAAAAATTATATCCCAATCTTCTTACTGCCAAAATCCATTAACATTACGCTAACATTACATTTTTGTAAGATAGTCAATATATATTCAAACTAAGCACCCGATGGACTTCAAGCCTTAGGATAAACTGTTTATTTTCAGATATCAACTATACTATGTAACATGAATGACTACATATATTATAATATGAAAGCATCATTTAATTTTTGCAGCATGAGGGAAGCAAGAAATTCATGATTTACTATATATTTATCATTTTGGAATAAACATATTTAGCAGCAAATGATACAAAAAAATTCCAGGATTCAGAAGTCAACAATTACAAATTCTGAATTTTCAATTTTAGGAAGGAAATAAATTATGACTAAAGTTGATAAAGTAAAAGAAAAAATAATTGAAACAGCTTTGTATCTATTCAATACGCAAGGAATTTCCCGCACATCCATTCAAGATATTATGGATGCAGCTTCTCTTCCTAAAGGTGCTATTTATCGCCGATTTAAAAGTAAAGAAGACATTGCATTGGCTGCATTTCATAAAGGTGGAGAAATCATATGGAAACATTTTTATGCGGCTATAGAAAATAAAGAGAATGTTATAGATAAAATCATCGCCATCTTCCTTGTATACCAAGATGCGGCTAACAATCCTCCAATAGCTGGTGGGTGTCCTTTACTTAATGTTGCTATTGAAAGTACAGATGTTTTCCCTGTATTACATGCTGCAGCCGCAAAAGGATATGACAATACAGTAGTTCTAATGGAATCTCTTATTAAAGAAGGAATCGAAAAAAAAGAAATTAAAGATGATATAGATGTTATGTCACTCGCTTCTTTCCTTTCTTCTTCCATGGAAGGAGCTATTATGGCTAGTCGAGTATCAAAAAATAATATACACCATCATTATTTTATAGATCAAATAAGATATCTTCTTAATTCATACTCTAATTAAAAAAGAGATATAATACATATCTCTTTATAAAACATATTTAAAAATAAAAAACAAAGGACAACAAACATATCTCTTTTGTTGTCCTTTGTTTTTATCGTTGCCTATTCCATATTGTACTGAATTTTTTATTTTACTCTATTATAGGATGAGAATAAGGTTTGATTAAAACATCAATCTTACTTAATTTTTTCCTACCAAACTAAATTCTGCTGTAATTTCTTTATCCATTTAGAATGTAGTATTTAGTAATACTTGTTCTGGACTGAATTTTTTAGTATTATAGCCATCGATTAAACTTCCTAATGTATATTCTCTTTATAAATTGAGTAACTAGAGCATACATTGTTAAAATTCCCAATAACCACAGAAAATAATAAAATGGAAGTGGAGTTAAACCAATTTGAGTACCTAAACCGGTAAATGGAAGGGAAATCCCTATAAACATAACTAAACCTGTAAGCATCAAAACTGGCCTAGCAGCCGTACTTTGTAGGAAAGGGATATGTTGAGTACGAATCATATGCACAATTAATAATTGTGTTAATAACCCTACTACGAACCAACCCGTTTGAAATAAGGATTGCATTTCAGGAATATTTGCACCAAATACATTCCACATTACGATAAAAATGATTATATCAAAAACACTACTTACCGGCCCAATAAAAATAATAAAACGAGATAAATCTTTTGTATCCCAGCTTCTTGGTTTTACTAAAAATTCATTGTCTACTTTATCCCACGGAATTGAAAGTTGGGATAGATTATATAGTAAATTTTGACATAATATTTGAATTGGTAGCATTGGAAGAAAAGGAAGGAATGCACTCGCAATTAATAAACTTAATACATTTCCAAAATTTGAACTTGCTGTCATCTTAATATACTTCAGTATATTTCCAAACGTTGTTCGTCCTTCCACTATAGCATCTTCTAAAACATGTAAGTCTTTTTCTATAAGTATAATATCTGAACTCTCTTTAACAATATCATCTGCTGTATGGATAGATACACCAACGTCAGACTGTTTTAAGGCAAACACATCGTTTATTCCATCCCCCATAAACCCAACTGTATGACCATTCATTTGAAGTGCCTTTATAATACGAAATTTTTGACTAGGATTTAATTTTGCAAACACACTTGTTTTACTTGCCAGTTTTCCTAATACCTTATCAGGAAGACTATCAATTTCATAACCCAGTACTGGTTCTCCTATATACAAGCCCATTTTCCTACATACATTTCTTGTCACGGACTCGTTATCGCCTGTTAAAATCTTCACTTGTACTCCTTTCTTTTGTAGAGTATGAAGTGCAGCGATAGCCGATTGTTTGGGTGGATTTAAAAAACCTACATATCCAACGAGTATCATATCTGATTCATCATTTATAGAATAACTTCCCACTTTATCACTATTTAATTGCTTATATGCAACTGCAACAACTCGTATTCCCTGCTCTTGCCAGAGTTCAATTATGTGTTTATTTCTACGCTGGATTTCATCTGTAATAGGAATTATCTTATTATTTTCTTTTATAAAACTACAAATTGAAGTAACTTCTCTAACTGCACCTTTACAAAGCATTATTCGTTCGTTAGCATTTTTTTCTATAACAACTGAAACTCTTCTTCTATCAAAATCAAATAGACATTCATCTATTTTGGAGTATTGAGACAAATCATATTTACTACTATTCTTTACATAACGTATAACTGATAAATCAATTTCATTTTTATAATTTGTATGAAAGTAACTATTTATATACGCTAATTTTAAAACCTCATCCGACTGCTCTCCATTTGTATCTGTATGGCGTACCAGGTCCATCTTATTTTCTGTCAACGTGCCTGTTTTGTCGGTACAGAGAATATCCATAGCTCCAAGATTATGAATAGAAGATAGTTGTTTTACAAGTACCTTTTTTTTACTCATATTAATAGAGCCTTTAGCTAAATTAGCTGTTACAATCATTGGAAGCATTTCTGGAGTGAGTCCAATTGCTACAGCAATTGCAAACAAAAAAGCCTCATACCAATTCCCATTAATCCCCCCATGGATTATCATGACAATAGGAGTCATGATGATCATAAATTTAATTAATAGCCAGCTAACTTTGCTTACCCCTTTATCGAATTTAGAATCAATTTTTTTGTTCAGCTTAACCTGATTCTTTGCTATTGAACCAAAGTAAGTATCTGTTCCAGTACCTACAACTATTACTTTTGCTGTACCACTTATAATATGAGTTCCCATAAAACAAAGATTTTCTAATTCAATTAGATTTTGAATTTTTCTAATTTTACGTTTTTTGTACATATGGAAATGCTGATTTGATTTTTCAACGGGTAATGCTTCTCCTGTTAGGGATGATTGATTTACCAGTAAATTTTCTGATGAGATAATCCGTACATCTGCAGGCACAATATTCCCAGCAGATAATTCTATAATATCCCCTGGCACAAGATTCTCAAGACCTATTTGTACCTTTCCACTTTCCTCCAATAAAGTTCTCTTATTTTCTTTATAAGAAATATTTCCCTTCCTGAGAACAGTTACCTTTTCATATACAAGATTTTTTAATCTTTCTACAGACCTCTGAGAACGAATTTCTTGTATGAACCGAATGAACACGCTTAACGCCACCATGATTCCCACAATAATAGTACCTTTTATATCATTGGTAAAAAAAGATAACATCCCTAATATAATTAGAAGAGAAATAAACGGATTTCTAAAAGAATTAAATAATGTTATATACCATTTTATTTTTTTTTGAGAAACTACTTTATTTTCTCCATACACTTCAAGCCTCTTAGTAGCTTCCTCATGAGACAGTCCTTGAGACGTTGTTTTAAAAAATTCTAACGTCGATTCAACATCACTTTTTGCAATTTCACTTAGCATTTTATAATTTTTGCTTAATACTTCCTGATTATAAAAATATTTTTTATTAGATCTCAACAAATTTACCTCCTATCCAATAAATAGAATTCCCCTGTTTTAAAAAAATAATTTTATAACTACATTTTTATAATTACCCTGAATTTCCAATCAGATTTAGAAGTGCAATAGCACTTAAATAGTATTATTCTCACCATAAATAGTAATTTTTATTTATAAACTCCCTCTTATTAGCAACAAAAATTTTGAATATAATATGGCCTTTCTCTAGTATAGTAGTGTAGATGCTTCATTAATTATTATTGAAATACGTTTTAACTATATAATGGATTACGAATGCCCACACTGATCCTAAAATAGCTCCTATTAATACATCCAGCGGATAATGAACTCCTACCCAGACTCTTGAAAAAGCAATTAAAAAAGCTAACAATACAAATCCTTTCCCTAAACGTTTTTTATATAAGCATAAAGTTATAGCTAGTGCGAAGGCACTTGTAGCATGGTCACTAGGAAAAGAGGCATTAGCGGTATGCTCAACAAGTTGATTTATATTCAAATGAGAAACAAATGGTCGATCTCTATAAAAAAACAATCCAATGATTCTATTCAATACAAAAGCAAAACAGCATGCTACAATGGCTTGAATTACACAAGTTCTATTTTTATATTTTTTGTTTAACCAAAGAATCATAAATAATAGTATGAACATATACTGAGCATATTCAGCAAAAAAAATCATTAAATAATTGATGTATATATTTTCTCCCACGTACTCATTTATATAGCGAAATCCATTATAATCAAGATTGTTTATTAAATTTAACATTTCTCCTCCATAAACAAATATATTACCTGTTAATTTTATTGAAAATTTAGTTACTTACCAGTGTTCCCATTGCCATTAAAGAACTTCCATTAAACCTAATAAGCGGAAGAGTGGTGCCTGTAAGGGGAAAAATTCCTGTGACACCTCCTAAATTAACAATAATCACACTCAGTTTATTAAACTCTGCAGGCTGTACTCCAAATATCCAAGGTTGTGCATTATTAACAACTTTTCCTTTCCATAAAACTAAAAATAGTAATACAAATTATTAATTTTAAATAAAGTTTATTTAATTGAGAGCGAAAACAGAGTTCACTACTATAGCCATAATTTTTAACTGCAACAATTGAGCTAGTACTATACTTCATCAAAATTCTAAATACAATTGTAATGATAAGTAAAAAAAACAACAGATAATCCAGTAACTTAAATACTTTTTGTATTTCTAATCTCTCTTTCTCCATACTTCCAACAAGCTTTTCTACAAACTTTGCAGGAACGAACATAGGTATAAAAAATTAACATAAATTTCTTATAGGCCTAGTAACATTTTTGCAATGGTAAAGTACAGAATTAACCCCGTTCCATCGACTAATGTCGTAATGAACGGACCTGAGATAACAGCTGGATCCAGCTTTAACTTATTTAATATCAAGGGTAATACAGATGAAACAATAGACGACCAAATAACAATGAACAATCCAGTAATAGCTACAACCTGTGCGACTTCTGTACCTACGCCTAAAGTGTACGCACGAATTAATGCCGCCACAGCTAATGTAATCCCCAGCAAAATACCCACTAATGCTTCTTTTTTTATAACCCGAAATATATCTTTAAATTTCACCTCATTTAGAGCTACAGCTCGAACCAATGTAGTTACGACCTGTGTACCTGTATTTCCTCCGGTTCCAATTAACAAGGGAATAAAAAAAGCCAGTGCAACTACATGAGTCAAAGTTTCTTCATAATGTCGCAGTACTGAACCAGTATATGCTTCTGCTACAAATAGAAGTAATAACCAACCTATACGTTTACGGTATATTTGCCAAATCGAGGTTTCAAAATACGGCTTATCTAAAGGGGTGCTTCCTCCTAATTTTTGAATATCTTCAGTTGCTTCTTCTTCGAAAACATCCATTGCATCATCGAAGGTTATGATACCTATCATCCGATTATCCATCGTTGTTACAGGTATAGCGGATAAATCATAATCCATTAGTTTTTGTACAGCTTCCTGTTGGTCTAAGTCCACTGAAACTGAAATAACATTCGATGCCATGATTGATGATAAAGTTTTATCATCTGTAGCTAGCAATAATTCACGAATTGAAACAATTCCATTTAGCTGACCACGTGTATCAAGAACATAAATATACGAAATTGATTCTACCCCTGCGCCAATTTTCCTAATATGCGACAGCGTATCTTTCACTTTCCAATTTTCCCTGGCAGCAATATAGTCAATGGTCATTAAACTGCCCGCTGTTCCAGATTGAAAAACCAACAGACTTCTAATTCTATTTTGAGATTCTTTAGATAAAAGTTGTATCAGTTTTTCAGCCTGAAGTCGATGAATTGAAAGAATTACATCAACAAGGTCATCAATAGATTGCCTAGCTAATAGCTCTTCTCCTTTATCCATAGGCACGTTGGTGTAAATATTATATTGCTCCTCTGGAGTAAGGTAACTAAGAATTTTCGCACCTTTTTCAGCAGGAAAATATTTCATTAAAGATATCTGATCTTTATGATGAAGTTCTTTCATTTCCATTGCAATATCATAGGATTGAGTTTTTATAAGCTCTTGCACTAAGTGTGTATCTTTTGTTGCTAATAATTGTTGTAAGCATTTTTTCATCGTAATTCCTCCTTAAGGACAGTGGTACTTGGTATCATTTTCCCACTTCTAGGAAAACTAATTTCTTAATAAATATGGGATCAATATCATCAATCATTAGTCTTCCCCCCTTTTATAAAAGATTTATTACAAATAAAATTTTGCATATAAAAAACCTCCCTTAGTAATTCAACTAAAGGAGGTTGCTAAAAAAGACATAGCTAAATAAAGCTCATTCCCCCTAGTTGAGTTTTGGCACTATACAACGTAAAGGATGAATTATTATTCATCACTTAGCTATCTTAAGAAGAGCCTTAATCCGACAATTCCTGTTCTACCCATTGGCATCTTTCGATATTTTTGGGCAATAGCCTGTGTTTGTATAGGAGCCTCACCTAACAGGTCATAAATATTTCAAATTTTTTGTTCGTTTCGTGTTAAAGCATATCTACTATTTTTGAACTTGTCAAGTAATAACAGAACTTATTTTTTCAATTTTTTATATTATAATATTCCCAAACCATAGATATAAATTTCTGTATACAGTTTTATATTTATACAAAAAACCTCACAATTCACGCATTAAATTCTATGAAATATTAAATTAATTTCCTTTTTTATTACACCTGTCCTGGCTCTTTATTATTGGAAATCAATATATAATAATAATTATGAAACAAGAGAAGGAGGATATAACTATAAATTTGTTGAGTATTCCACGTGAAACTCAAGTATATCTAACAATAAAAGCAATAGAAGATAAAATTTCACATGCATTTGGTAGTATAGACAGTACATTAGATACCGTTGAAAAGTTTTTGGATATTCCCACCACATTTACAGAACAGGATTACCAAGACCAAGCTGATGCTATTCATTTGGAAAATAGATTGAATATACAATTCACAACCTAATAAAGAAAGCGTTCAACGAATTTTGAACGCTTTAAAACAGAAATTACAAAGAAATAAGAATTTTTTAATATATTTTATTTCAAATGGCGAAGATTAAAAATCAAATGAAAATTAATTGTATATGCAGTTGATTGGACTGCGTCATTACCAAAAATTCCCTTTATGTCTGCAATTGAAGGAGTGTCCTAGTTCTAAATTTAGAATGTGGCTACACTGATAGTTGTTTAATTCTTGATATAAGACACATCTCTACACTAAAAATATCCACTGGAGTACTTTCCTTATCTTATGATTAAAAGTACAACTGAAAGGCACTTATGCTAATACGCATAAGTGCCTTTCTCACTAGTATTATATACAACTAGTTATATAAGAATCCTTTATACCATTATTCTGGGAAAATAAAGTTAGAGTTCCCTTCACTATTATTGGAATCCTCTTTCGGGAACGTAATAGTAGAACCTTGATTCCCTTTATTTATTTCTTGCTCTTCAGGAAATACAATGGAAGAATTATTACCTAAGTTTGGTGAAAAACCAAGTTTAGATAATATGGCTTTTAAGTCAGGTAAAACACCAATTTTATCAGAGGTTGGATCGTTAGATTTCGTTCCAGTACTAGAATCACTTAAAATATCCCTAAGCTGGCTTGGTGTAAATACTTTTCCCTGATTATTTTTTGCAATTCCTTGAATTGATGCAGCAGCACCAGCAATAATAGGTGATGCGCTAGATGTTCCACTAAAGCTAGAAGTATATAGATTTGTTGTAAATTCACTTGGTTTAGCATCTGTTGTATCTACTGCATTCCCCCATCCATACACATCCACCCTACTACCATAATTAGAGAAATATGAACGTTTATGAGGAACCCTTGCAGAAGCTGCCCCAACCATAATTGCCCCTGAATCTTTAAAATCAGGACTATTACGATTTAGAACTTGTTTACCATTACGGTCTCTAAATTGATCTAAATCGTTTCCGCCGTTTGCACCTGCTTCAATAATAATAATACCCTTATTTGTTCCCAGACGAATTGCATCAAATATATCCGGTTTTACTTCTACAGGAAGATAGTTCTTATCTCCATATCCATCATAAGTAGCCTGGGCTTCTAATAAAAGGATATCTCCAGCTTGCATATTGTTAACTGCACTTAAGATAGCATCAGCTGTATTATAATTTCCGTTATCCCTAATCTGAGATACAACCTTTACTTTAGCTTTCGGTGCAATCCCAATTCCACCTATGTTATTATCCTCTGCCGAAACAATCCCTAAGACTGAGGTACCATGATCATGGTGTTCACTCTTATTCTGTCCGGATATCAATTCAATCTTTTGATTCACTAAATCCTCATGACTAAATAACCAGCCATACTCCATGTCTACAAAAGTAGTTCCTTTTCCATCCCCACCTTTTATGCTCCAGGCATAAGGTGCATTAATTCCTAATGGTGCTGGTTCAAGGTAACCTTGTCTTGTAAGTCTAGGCTCATCATATGGATTAACAGATAAATTTGGTAAACGCTCTTCTGGTGGCGCCTCTTCTTCCTGTAAATACGCCGTTTCAACAAGAGATGATTTTTCAATTTTTGTAAGTAATGCTTGTACATCAATATCATCTTGCATTTCTACAATATAGTAGTTTAGCAAATTAGAAGAAATATGATTGGAATCTTTTATTTCTTTACCTAGATTTTTAATTTCTTTAGGATTTAAAGAATTAAAAAGTCGATTTATAGTTACATTTGGATATTCAGCTAAAATTCCAATGAATTCAGGATCTTGTTTTTCTTCTTTAATGAATTTTTCTATTCCATCCTGATATGGTAAATTCGCTTCATTTTTAAATTTTAAAATTAATTGTTTAGTAGCTTGCTTATGTACAGTAGAATTCAATTGCTTATTTGAATAATTGTAAGTAGCTGCGTAGGCAACTTCTGATTTTTCACTTGGAAGTATACCGCCTATTCCATTAAATGCTGTTAATGCAATTGAAGAAACTAGAATTCCCTTAAAAATTTTCAAAACGTGCACCTCTTCTTATCAATATATAATTATAAAAAAATGTATATTACCTAACTTCTTTTTATCAAACCGTTTTATATGTAGGACTGTATTTTCAACTCCATTCATTATTTAATACTTGTTTATACACCGTTAATACAACTAATTCATACCGACAATTTTATTCATTCAGTCGCACAACTGTAACCATTATAGTTACACCTTTATAAAATAGTCAACCTTAAATGCAATTTTGCATGTAAAATCATACATACTTCTATTAACTTGCCTCCAATTATTTCAAAAGAAGTTGAACTTCTATCATTTTGAGTAATTGCATATATGTAATATAAAACATATAAGGAGGTTAAAATGTGGTAATCTCAAGACAAGATTCCTGGACTGATGATAACGATTTACTTCTCGCATCAACAGTACTTCAGAATATTCGTAACGGTGGAACACAGTTAGCTGCATTCAAAGAAGTCTCAAAACTACTAGCTAGAACACCCGCAGCCTGTGGATTTCGTTGGAATTCATATGTGAGAAAACAATATCAAGAAGAAATACAACAAGCAAAACAAGAGCGAAAAGCGGGAAACAACATTCCCTTCTCTCCACCAGAAAAAGAAACAAACTCTTTGCCTATTACATTAGATGACATTATTCTCTTTCTACAAAATTATAAAGATGTGAATGAATTGACAAAGTTACAAAATCAAATTGAAGATTTAGAAGCTGAGAATCAATCCCTTTTACAACGTTTAACTATGTATGAAGAAGAGTATCGTATGTTACTGAACCATATCGATAAGACAAGAAATTTAATTGTAGTTGATTAAACAGCATAACTATATCGAGTTTCAAGTAGGACCTTTACCCTTCAAAACCACTAATTATAAAGAGAATTCAGACTATTGTAATTGGTAATAAGTAAAATACACATACATAATGTATGTGTATTTTTAATTTGACTATTATTAAGAGAAATACTTAGTCTATGTTACATCTTTTCTAATATTTCTTGTCTTTCACACCATTTTGTTAGCTTTTCTAATGCTTTTTTAGATAAACGTTTTGTTTTATGATTACAAAATCTCGATAATGTAGACGGAGAAATACTAATTTCATCTGCTATTTCACGAATGCTTACCTTTTTTTCATTGTGTACTTTCAGTATTTGGTCACGAATCTTTTTCTCTATTTGCTCGACCGATTCTACAGTCTTCTTTATCTCTTTAACAACTGTTACTTCAGGTAATTGTTCTTGAGGCTCTTCTATGCTCTTCTTTCCAATTACCCTATCCATTGATTGCAGCATTTCCTCAGGAGGTAAAATAGTTATTCCTAAGTTAGCGTAATAATTTTTAAACCAGTTACGTTTCCCAATTTGTTGTTCATCCAGCGGATCACTATACTCCCAATGAGAGATTACTTTCTCATTTTCCAAATCCATTAGAACATTTTCTAGCTGTTCCTTAATACGATTCGGCTTCCAATCTTTTGGAATGTCCATTACTGCTAGTAATCCTTTGTCCCCTCCTATAGAATAAGGCTTTTTCAATGATGAATACATTTGCCTAATTCTCCATTGCCACGTTAAATATCGAATTAACCTTTTATGATATTTATGTCTATAACTATTATATTCAAGTGCTTTTTTAGACAATAAGGCCGTTGTATTATTTGATCCGTATAAGTAATTAGTTAAAAAGCTGCCGGGCTTAATACGACAAGACTCAATACCCATATACTCATTTGTAACACTATGTCTCCACAATACAACCGAATCTAATACGAATAATCTCTTAACAACCTCACGCTTTAATTCTAGTCGTTCTCCTTCATCATCGCGGTCATTTAATACTACAACCTCATTTTCATCATTTAAATAGATAAAAATACTCGCTAAAGCAGCAATTCTCTTTGCTATTTTAATTTTATCTTCAGCTCGATAATATTCTTTATTTTTAACGACTGTCTTTGGAATGTTGCACATTTCTAAAACTTGCTCATATGAAAAATCAATAAACTCATCTGGAGATTTTGCTTCGTTGATCCACTGTATTGTAATTGCATCTAAACAATCTGCCGTTAAATCATCCATATTACTCATTACATCATCAACAAGGGTATTCCATCGGGCAGCTTCTTCAATATTTGTAAGTCTTAAATCCTCGTCTTTATGTGAAGAAAGTTGGGCCATCCCATTAGAAGACTTCGTTTCAATAGGATATTGTAAAACTTTGGTATTGTCATCCTCTTCAAATTGATTCTTTGCAATTCCATCTCTTAATTTATAATAAACAGCAGAGTTATTTACCTCATAATAATCCTCGTGGTTTACTATGTTGGTCTCTTCTATATTTTGATCATTTTCTAATATTATGGAACTTGAAGATGCTACATTTTGAAATTCTTTGTCTATAAATCCTTCAATTTCTTTATATATTTCTTCCTTATAGGAATCAATTTTGGCATAAATTTGTACTAATGTAGTACCGGATTCTTGCTTTTTTTCTAACCAAGACACTAATGCAGTAAATGATGGGGAAGCATGAGGTGAGGTTAATACTTTATTATTATTGTTTTCAACATCTTGAAAGTATGCATTCCACTTATTCCATACTAGCTCATTTGTTTTATAAATTGGCTCAGAGATTAGCAATGCATCTCGAAACATTTGTAATAAGTTATCCACTTTATATTCCTCCCTAAACCATGGATCACAACAAAGTAGTTTTCATTATAAAATTTCTTACTACCATTATATTTAATTTATTGTAACAGATATTTACAAGATTTTGCGTCTTTCTTTCCTGAACTCTTCAATTTGCAACATGTTTGCTCTTTCTCTTACCTATTTCTTTCAACTTGCAACACCTTTGCCCTTGTTTTTACATACTCTTCTCTACTTGCATCCCTTTGCGCTTTGCTACCCCTTATTTCTCTACTTGCAACACCTTTACTCTTGCTTCTACCTATTCTTTTTTACTTGCATTCCTTTTGCGCTTTGCTTTCCTTAACTCTTCAACTTGCAACATCGTTGCTCTTTTTCTTCCCTATTCCACTTTACTTGCATTCCTTTTGCGCTTTGTTTTCCTTAAATTCCTCAACTTGCAACAGATTGCTCTTTCTCTTACCTATCTCTCCTTACTTACATTCCTTTGCGCTTTGCTTTCCTTATTTTTCTCAACTTGCAACACGTTTGCTCCTTCTCTTACCTATCTCTCCTTACTTACATTCCTTTTGCGCTTTGTTTTCCTTAAATTCCTCAACTTGCAACAGTTTGCTCTTTCTCTTACCTATCTCTCCTTACTTGCATTCCTTTTGCGCTTTGTTTTCCTTAATTTTCTCAACTTGCAACACGTTTGCTCTTTCTCTTACCTATCTCTCCTTACTTACATTCCTTTTGCGCTTTGTTTTCCTTAAATTCCTCAACTTGCAACAGTTTGCTCTTTCTCTTACCTATCTCTCCTTACTTGCATTCCTTTTGCGCTTTGTTTTCCTTAATTTTCTCAACTTGCAACACGTTTGCTCTTTCTCTTACCTATCTCTCCTTACTTACATTCCTTTTGCGCTTTGTTTTCCTTAAATCCCTCAACTTGCAACACGTTTGCGGTATCCTTTCCCTATTTCTTTCAACTTGCAACAGTATAATTTATTTCTCAACCAAGTAATTTTAAAAAAAACATGTCATTTTAAAGTTTTTAAGCTATTTTTCTCATATTTTGAATAAGTTACATACATAAAATGCAACATGTTTGCGGTATCCTTTCCCTAACTTTCCTACCATTTTCACTCTAATCCTTTATATACCAAGGGTTTAAGTGCTTTTTCACTTACCTTTATACATATCACACAACTTGCAACACGTTTGCGGTATGCATACCCTTGTTTTTCTCACAAGATGCAACACTGTTTGCGGTATCCTTTCCCTACTTTTAATCTATAAATGCAGAAAAGTCCTTTTATATCAAGGTTAATCATTATAATTCATTTTTAATGATTGCGTTCCTCAACTTGCAACATGTTTGCGGTATCCTCTCCCTAACTCCCCTACCATTTTCACTCTAATCCTTTATATACCAAGGGTTTAGATGCCTTTATACTTACTTTTATACATATCACACAACTTGCAACACGTTTGCGGTATCCTTAACACAAAAAAAAATCATGAAATTCTCTTATCCCTTGATACAACTAGCTTCATAAGCTGTTGCAAGTTGCTAATTTTCTTCTTAAAGGAGCACATTTCAGCAATTTTCATTTTGCTATAATCAAAATTGGTATATTTTATAGTATTTTGACATATATTTCTGAATTTGTAGAACGGAGGTGAAAAAGATGGGGAAATCATTTGTGATACGTAATCAACGTAGCTTAAATGGGAAAACAACAAACGCAGTTTTAGTAACACTAAAGTCTTGGCAAAAGTTTGTGGAAACATTTGAGGAGAAATACTACAGCTATAAAGATACATATTTAGAAGATATTCTGCAACACATGACATACGAAGACCGTATTGCTGACGTAGAAGGCTTTGTCGAAAAAGCCAAGCCATCTTTTTCACGTCGCGCAATGTCTGCAATTGCAGAAAAAACCGGAAGAAAACATAAATTATACGGTATTACGAATGCAGATCTTGAAGTATTCTTGTACCTACATAAAAAATGCTATACAAACGGCGTCATTCCAAATGTAACAATACATATGATGTGGGAGGATTACAAGCAATATAAAGAAGAATTTGCTTATATCCAACACTCTCAATTCTATATCGCATTAAAGAAATTAAACTTACATAACATAATCTCTATTGAAAATGGAGTAGATGGCCGTTATACAATCAAACTCACTCATTTTATAAATGAGGAAACAGAAAAAGCAAATCCATACGTTTATATAAGTCCTGTTGTATTTACAAAGGCTTTCTTTAAGCTATCTGTAGCGTCTAAGAAACTATTCTTAGACATCGCTATGCAACAACATACTGAAACAACTTTAAAACGTTCTTTGGACAAACAGGACGAACGAGGCAATAAAACTCACTTTGGCGGGATGTATCGTTTCTTACATAAAAAATATCCGCATCAAATTCGTGCAGTTATCGAAGAATTAACAACTGCATTACCATGTACGGGGAATCCCTTATTCAAAATTTGTAAAATGCAAAAAGGTGTTAAGCATACAAAACGATATACGACATTATATCTGTCTATCCATTCGGACTTCTTATGTACGAAAGAATCTGGTGAAGAACAACATAGGGATCCATTTACACCAAAAGCTACATATGCTCGAAAAGCGAAATTTATCGAAGCAGTCCTACAAGAGATGAACATAGGTGAACTGTCTGCAGAAATGAATAAGTTCATTCATGTCTTAAAGCATACTTGTCATCGTCAAATTCGCAGTGTCATTCGTGGGCTTCGTGACATGATTGATCGAAAAGAAGGGTATCCAACGAAAATTGTATACACATTGAAAAAACTATTGCATCAAACATCTCAATATCAAATTCTTGATACAGCGGCAAAAGAAGGTATCTACCCTCTTATTGCGCAACATATACCAAAAGAGAGAAATAGTGACCGTGAGCAAGCTGTCTTTAATTTTGGTCTACATTATTCTATGTACTCTCTTCATAACATTAAGAAGATGTTTAAAAATGTGCATGCACTACTGAAGCAGAAGTTTGCGGTGCCAGTGACGGAAGAGTCTTATCACCGTAATTATCTAAAATACCAAGAAGAAACGTTATTTAGAAAATATGCATATGATCAAGGTGTTAATCTCCATGCATATATCGCTTTAGAAATTGAAATGCGTGAAAAACTAAAAGCTCGTGGTCATAAAGAACGTATAATTCCAAGTGATATACGTGAATGGTTTATCGAAGCCATTGATAAGCTACCACAAGAAAAACTTCGTGTTATTGAGCTACCAAAGCAATTTAATTTACTAGAGTTTATGCGTACCTTCGAACGTTTAGTACGTACTGGTGTAACGATAACAAATCCGGATCAGGTGCTAACCGCGATGGAAATAAAATAACAAGCTACAAGCTCTCTATTTTTGAAAAAATCGAAAGTGGAGGGCTATTCGTGTTTGTTTCATTAATACCTCTTTCCCACTACTCTATTTATACATATCAAATTAGAAGGACTTCATAAAAAATGGGGTCTTTTTTTATGCAATTCTATACAAATCTTCTTCTAGCTATACAAAAATCTCCACACTAAACATTAGGTATTCTTCACATGTAGTAAAATATTCGATCTTACATCTACAAAAAATCAGAAGGATATTTATAAAAATAGTGGATATGAGGACAATTATGATCAAATGTGAATAATACTTCCTCAATACCCTTGATAATACTAGTGTCGTTCATTTTACCTAATAAAAATCATCAATAATAATGTGAGTTATGTGTAAATACTGAGTTATGTTAACAAGTTGAGACTAAATCTGAATAAATTGTGGATAATAGCACACTAAATATCATCCCATTTACTAAAATAAAGAAAATACCTTCTATTTACACGGTTGAATAAATATACTGTGATTTGTATTAATTTCTTTCCGATTTCATGTAGAAACACATAATTTTCTTTCTGCTTTTTTGTAGAATTGAAGGTCTAATAATCATTAAATCTACGAATACATTTTCTACTATTTATGATTTTTTATGTTCTAACATCAAATTTTCCCTTGTGGGAGTAAGTCTTCCCCCTATTTTTGATAACCTATAATAGTTTTATCTTTATTTCTTTTTAATATATAAGATATATATTTATAATAGATTTTATTATTACTAGTATGATTGTTAATAAGATGTCAGACCTAATTGATAATATTTGTTAATTCAGTTATAATAATGGTAATTAAAGATATCATTACCCTCATACAAAAGGACAAACCTACGTATCCCTAACAGGGCGAGGTTTGTCCTTTTTTCATTTTAATAAACAATTGATATTGGAGGATTAAACATGACTGCACTAAAAGATACAACATACATAGAAATGAATACTTATAACGAGATTGGATTTTTTAAAGGTATTATTTGGGGATTAGTTTTTGTAGTACCTTTTTGGAGTATTATGATAACCCTATTTATCTGGCTCTTTAATTAATAAACAACATATACAAAAAGCAAAGAGTTGTTTGTCCGTTTGCTTTTTGTATATGCCAGCAACCGTGCGTAGCAAAGGGCGGTAGCAGGTCTTTCACTTGTTTTCTGTTATAATATATCCAAAGAAATTAGGTGATTATATTGAACAAGACAATTAGCTTAGAGAAAACTTTAGAAGATTTCTCTACATATTTAAGTGTAAAAGGCCGAAAACATTCTACAATTCAACGCTATGCATACGATATTAAAGATTTTTATAGATGGTTGAATGAAAATGAGTTGCTTTTACATATCAAATCATGGAATGAAATATCCGTAGATGATTATCAAGCTTATTTCTAAGTGTTAGAAAATAAACGAGAATATTCGCTTAAAACAAGGCACAGGATATGGGTGGTTTTAAAGAAATTACACATGTTTTTAGGTATAGTTAGTCCATTAGATGATATTCATCTCTCTTTAATTCCGGATCAATCACTAAATGACAATGATTTTATTACCGAATCGGAAGAAGCACTTTTAAAACAAACCGTTCTATCAACTAAGGGATTAACAGAGAGACAAGCTAAATACCGTCCTCTAATCATGGATAGAAACGCTTGTATAATTAATTTAATAGTAAACTATGGTTTGTCTTTGCAAGAACTTGTATCGCTTAATATGAACCATATACAGTTTGCTAGGAACACTTTAATTGTTCCAGGAGAAAACGGAGTTACTAGATCCGTCTTCTTAACAGCCGAAGATACAAAACAGCTTTACAAATATTATTCGACTATCCCTAAATCTGTAAGACCTCGACAGCACACAGATAATCCCCTATTTGTGGCATTTGATTTTAATTGAGGTACTTATCGATGGGTTTACGAAAATGATGCACCAAAGGCTTTATCTGAGGTTGCTATACAAAAGATGATTCGACTGGAAGTGAAACGAGCAGAATTAGGTAGACGTATTTCTGCACAACAGATGAGGAATACGTTTATTCTTCGTCTTATTAAGCAAGGAATAAATGAAGATGAATTAGTAAATAAAATAGGTTTTAAAACAAAAATATCTTTAAAAAGATACTATCAATACTTGACGTTATCTAAAAAAACTCGATGAAAAAAACGTAACTCCTATTTCACAGAAAAAGACTTTTGAACTGTACAAAGTTCATCTTTTGTTAATTGTTTCTTATTTTCATTAGATGAATAAATTTGATAATGTACGTCATTTTCATTCCAGTATACATAATGTGATTCATTTTTTTGCTGATTGATTGCTTGACGAGTTTTATCAAATGCATTGATCTTTTGTAAAGATTTTTGTGGGAAAACATCCTTTCCTCTTGTTATTTCAACAATTAAGTTTTGATTGTCTTTACTTGAATAAACGATGGTAACATGTTCTGCATTCTCATTTGTAACTGTTATTGAATCTACTTCGAAAGGTAATTTAGTAGGATAGGATATTGGAAATGGGAGTTCTTTTGGTGTAGTGGCCATGACCTCTTGTGATATCGGGTACCAATTTACATCTTTTACAGAACAACCTGTAAGCATGGTGATAAAAAACAAAATGACAAACCAAAGTCTTTTCATTCCGTTCCCTCCTTTTTTATAACGTATGTAGCTTTTTTACATACATTCTGAAAAAGAATGGAAGAAAACTCAAAAAAATGCCCAAGATAACTTCAGTCGAAATTACCAAGAGCATTCACTACGTATTTAGTTGAATTTAGCGGTCAAATATTTCAAATTTAAATAGAATTATGTTTTTCACTTCTTGTTTTTGACCGTAGTAAGTCTTTAATATTCATGGTTCCTGAGATTAACAAACCACCAATTACTAAAATTGCACCAAACAGATGGTATATTGTAATACTTTCTTTAAGTATTAACCAAGCTAGTAAATAACCAAAAATCGGTGTTAAGAATAGATAGTTGTTTGCTTTTATTGGATCTTTTTTTAATAAATAAAACCATAGTAACATGGATACTATCGAAGTCATAACAACCTGCCAAAATAGACCAATAGCAAAATTCATGTCTAAATTAATATATGGATTTGTATCTAATAAGAAACTTAAAGGAACTGCAAATAAACTACCAAAGATGATTTGCCAAGTATTAATGACTAGACGATCAATCTTCATATCGTATTTTGTGAAACATACACTCCCAATTCCCATAGACAACATGCCAATTGCAAGAATAATGATGCCTGATACAGTGGCTTGCGTATCCTTTAAATACGGATATACGGCAATAAATAAGCCAAACGCGGCAATACACATACCAGCCCATTCTTGTTTTGTTACTTTTCTACTTAAGAACATAGAAGACAACAAAGCAACAACAAATGGGTTTACTGTGATAAATAAGTTAAATAAACTAGATGATACCAACTTTAGTGACAAGAAACAGCAACCTACATACAAAGTGGTATTCAATATACCTAGTACAACTAACTGTTTCCACTCTACTCCTTTAGGCCATCTGTTAGATTTGATAAAATATGTAAAGATAAACATGATAAGACCGGCACTAATTAACCTTGTTGTTGCAAACATTAAAGGGGATGAAGATAAAAGACCAATTTTTGTGGCGATAGCACCTGATGCCCATAAAATACTAAACAATATACCAATTAAAATCTCCATATGAACCATTTTCCTTTCCTACATTACAAATAGTAAAACAACCGATTTTATTAAAATAAAATCGGTTGTTTATGTAAAGAACTTACTTTACTAGTTCTAAAATCAAACAGTAACTTCTTCTTTCCAGTTATCCATACTGAAGCGTTCACCTAAATTACGATGTTCAATAATATACTCACGTAAATGTTTTGCTTTCTGAATAATTGCCTGATCACCGCTTTTTTCTGCAATTTGATCTAGCCAATCATAGCATTTTGCAACAGGGATATCTTTTTCAAAATGAATTTTCGATAAGAAGAATACAACATCTCTAAAATTAATTCTTGAAATTACTTTAGATAGTGAAGTAATTAACTCCTCTTCAAATGTTT
This sequence comes from Bacillus sp. SSR7, assembly GCF_055902415.1. Lineage (NCBI taxonomy): Bacteria > Bacillati > Bacillota > Bacilli > Caryophanales > Bacillaceae > Bacillus > Bacillus sp. SSR7. The sequence continues at coordinate 52,331 of NZ_JBVVXV010000014.1, forward strand.
CATCTAATTTATCTCGTTTAACAATAAATCTTTCTAAATCACGATTATATGTCTTTTTATCTTTGAAGATATCAGATGGATCAAAGTCACAATCAAATACATAGTCCAAGCAAAGGAAAACGCGGCTATCCTTAGAGAAATTAGCAGCTGCATGTCCAATTGCTGCATCAAGGAACCAAATTTCGCCTTTTCTGATACGGAATACTGCTTCTTCATCTGAATGGAAAGCCTTTTCATTATCTTCTAAAGCTAAGAAGACACGGAAACGTTGCTTTGTACTATGAGAGAATTCAACGAAATCTCTATGTGGGATAACCATTGCATCCACTAAATTACGTGTACGAACCATTTTTAAATTATCAAAAGTGAAGTATTCTTCAAGAAGTGAGTTAATGTAAGGTAACTGCTTACCATACTCTGTTTGTTGTGCTGCATGATTAAAATCACGATACATTGTATCATTTTTATCATTTGAAGCATTCCATAAAGAGTTGTTCATCCAATAACCCGAACTGAATTCATCATACTCTTCTGGAATAACTGGAAAATTCGCTATAGTATCTAAATCTTTCTTTAATAATTCCTCGTTTAAATTTAATTTACCAATGATATAAGATGCCATATTAACTATTCTCCCCTTTAATTATAATGTGAACATTACTAAATCGCAATATAAGTGACGAAATAATCTGATTATGTATTCTTTTCAGAATCTAGACCAAAAGATTATTTGTATAGACTAATAATCTATATAGTATTTTTGAAAAATAACATAACCTATTGGGTACTGAACATTCTTAGTCTTTTTGAGATATTCCTGAAATCAAATATATACAATTCATATTGAGAAGCATGGTCACAATACCTACATTTTATATTTTTGTCTGTTTCACAAATATGCGGTACATTTAGATTTTGAATCACTTTTAATACATGTTCTTTGCAAACAAACAAAAGACCACCTTATTTCCATAAAATGATAATTAATTTTTGTAGTTTTTATTTTACCTAGTAAAAGATATTTTAAAACAATTCCTGGTTCGCGCGAATTTACAGAAAATTGAATATTGAAACTACAGATTGATTATAGGAAAAAAATAACAACAGGTCTATACGCGTTTTGTTGAAAATTCCGAATATAAAGAATTGAATTAACATTAAACTTCTATAGAATGCTATAGTGATGCGGTTTCGCAAGAAAAAACTGAAAATTTTGTAAAAAAATGAGAAATATTTGTATTATTTATATAACTAATTATTTGGTGTAATACTCTAATTTTGTATCTTAGAAGTGGTATTCTGCCTTCCTTTCTACAAGTTCGAATTATAGTTTCAATTCATTACAGAAAAATAAAAGCCCAATTATATATAAAATATAATTGGGCTTTTAAAAGGTACTAAAAAATATATGATTTCTTTACAATGAATTAATGACTACTTTTACGATATCTATAAATTGTCCTGACCCTAATATAAAGCCAATTGCAAGTAACCCGCAAAGTGTCTTTAGAGAGAACTCCACAGCATCTACATTAGGCTTAGTTAAATTAATAAGTCCGCCTATTCCCATAAACAGTGTAATCAACCCAAGTATAAACTTTGTAATAGGATTTACTCCAGGTATTCCATTTCCTACAAATAGCTGAAAGCAGTAGTACATGCTCCAAATAAAAAATACTATTGTTGGAATTGTGGCTAGAATTTGAATACATCTGTCTTTTAAACTAATTTCAGTCATAAGTATCCTCCTTGAATCCTATATTTATACGTTTCTAATAGTTCTTCGGTAAATATCATAACTATTTTTAAAAATCTGCTTTCTTCTCGTTTTTTTTATCGCTTTCTTTAATTGCGTTTTCATTTTTTTTAATTAATTCATCAAAGTGTTCTTCCTTATTCTCTTCTATATACTTCATAAGTTTTTTAACGAATTTCCCGAAAGAATTCTCCTTCCTCAAGCGTGTGAAGGGCGTAGCCCAATGTTAGGTGGGAGATGAATTTCGGTTTGGCGTAGCCAAAAGGTTTTTCTTTTTATTTTGCCTCGGATATAATCAGTCTTATAAATTATAAAGGCTGGTATATAAATGAAATTAGATAGTAATAACCATTCAGTATTCTTGTTGTATTATCACCTTGTGTTGGTCGTGAAATACAGAAGAAATGTGTTTGATGATGATATGTCAGACTATGCAAAAGATATGTTTGTTCGACTATCTGAAAACTATAACATCACATTAGTTGAATGGAATCATGATGTAGACCATGTTCATATTTTGTTCAAGGCACACCCTAATACAGAAATGACAAAATTCATCAATGCTTATAAAAGTGCAAGTTCTCGACTTATTAAAAGAGACTTTCCACAAGTGAAAAAGAAACTTTGGAAAGAGATGTTTTGGTCAAGAAGTTTTTGCTTGCTAACTACTGGTGGTTCGCCAATAGACGTAGTAAAAACATATATTGAAAATCAAAGTGAAAAGTGAGGTGAAATGATATGACAAAGCAGAATAAAGCATATAAATTCCGTTTGTATCCAACAGAAGACCAAGCACATCTTATGCGTAAAACCTTCGGTTGTGTACGTTTCGTGTATAACAGAATGTTAGCTGAACGGAAAGAAGCGTTTGAAAAACATAAAGATGATAAGGATCAACTAAAGAAACAAAAGCTTCCCACTCCTGCGAAATACAAAGCAGAATTTGAGTGGTTAAAAGAAGTGGATTCATTAGCACTGGCAAATGCTCAACTAAACTTGCAAACTGCCTATAAGAATTTCTTTCGTGGTCAAAATGACTTCCCAACATTCAAAAGCAAAAAAGACAGAAAGTCTTATACAACGAATGTAGTGAACGGAAATATTATGTTGCTTAACGGTCATATTAAATTGCCAAAACTGAAAATGGTACGTATCAAGCTGCATAGAGAAATACCACAAGACCATGTAATCAAGTCATGTACAATTTCTATGACACCTACTGGTAAATACTATGTGTCCATTTTGACTGAATACGAAAAAGAGATCGTACAAAAAGAAGTAGAAACAGTTGTTGGATTAGACTTTGCGATGGATCAATTATACGTCAGTTCTGAGGATGAGAGAGCCAATTATCCTAAGTTCTATCGTGAAATGTTAGACCGATTAGCAAAGGCTCAACGAGTATTATCAAGACGTACAAAAGGTTCAGGGCGTTGGAATAAACAACGTATCCGTGTAGCTAAGCTGCATGAAAAAGTAGCAAACCAACGTAAGAACTTCCTTCATCATAAGTCTAAAGAGTTAGCTACGCATTTTGATGTTGTAGCTATTGAAGATCTAAATATGAAGGGAATATCGCAAGCACTTCATTTTGGAAAAAGCATCGCTGATAATGCTTGGGGTATGTTCACTTCTTTTTTAGCTTATAAACTAAATGAGCAAGGCAAACAGCTTGTGAAAATAGACAAATGGTTTCCTTCCACAAAAACATGTAGCAGTTGTGGAAATGTGAAAAATATGTCATTGTCTGAGCGAGTCTATTCTTGTATATGCGGTGTAAATCTCGATAGAGATTATAACGCAGCTATCAATATCAAAAATGAAGCAATACGCCTATTGGCGTTAGCATAGATAGCAATAAAATAACCCTTGGAACGAGGGAGTTAGCTCGGCTGTCTTAGGACGAATTCGTTAGCTACCAAAAGTAACGACTAACCGAGAAGCCCCCACTTCAAACAGTCCGTTAGGACGTTAAGTGGCGGGTAGTTCACTTACATAGTTCATCCTTTATACTCATCTGCAGTTTAATAAAAAAGACATTGAACCAATTAGTTCAATGTCTTTTCGCTTCTTACATATTTGTATATTCAAAGTACAATTTTTCCGGTTTTCCATACATGTTAATATCACCTCGATATACAACAGCCAATTGTTGAGACATTTCAATGTTTTCCATGTAAGATAATGAATTAGCTGCCTCTATTTTTTCTTTAATTTCATTAGGAATAACTGTGTAAGATAAACTCCGCATCTTACTGCCTAACTTAGTATCGGTAGCAGTTTCATAATAAATTTCGGTAATTAAGACCTCATTATCATCTGGATCATACATATATCCTCGGTTAACTGTAATCATATTATAGTGCTCCTCTCATTTTTCGTTTTCTAATTCTTTGTGCTTTTAGCATTGCAACGAGTACCTTATTTTTATATAGATTCTCTAGTTTCTAATTTTTATATGCCATTCTTTCTCTAATCTCCTGTAAATTGGTATTTAATATCTTTTTTCAGTTTTGAATTCAAAATGTCTTAACAATACTAATGATTTAGGCTACGAATTCATTCTTCACATTCTTTATTTTACTATTCTTAGAAGAGTGTAAGGACTGCCAGTAGTTTAAGCTTATTACAGATATCCTGTAATAAGCTTAATGTTTCCTATCCATTATGGATGAATTTAGTTTGTTCGATTGTACTTAATTTTGATAGTTCAATTATTCCAAACAATCGCAAGCATGTACGTTTTCTTTAAATAAAAACCTACTGTTTCATAAGAAATATGAGCATAAATTACTCTCACGTTTTCATATTATCCCTCCTCTAAATTAAACAAAAAAGCACAATATATGTGCTTTTTTGTTTAGCATATTATTAGCCCAAAAGGTCTATTTATAAGTGATTCCTAACTTAAAGACAACATAAAAAGGGCTTCTTTAAGTCGATTGAAAATGTGCATAGCAAAATAAGCTATATACATTAATCGGCTCAAAGAAGCCCTCTCACAATTGAAACAAGAACACAACTTGCTTCTACAACTCAACCACAACTCATAAGGCGTGGGAATAAACAGAATCAATTAAACAATAAATATACGTTTATATTAAACTATTTTTATATTGTATTCAATTGTTTTAATTAAACGAATATAAGAAGAGGTTTTATATGCAGTTGTTATATGTATTAAATAATAATGCCCCTGTTTCTCCTGCTATAAATCCCCTCTTATTTTCGGTTCTTGGTATTACAGATTTTCCGAACGGGAAAGCTCACTATGGTGCGATATTACCCCTTTTAAGGGTGGGATGAGAGTGAGGTCAAATGCGATGTACAGATAAAATACCGAAGGTACGTTCTGTACATCAAGCATTTGAAATGGTATGATTTTCATAATAGGCAAGTAAAAGTCTCTAAAACAATCTTGTTCTCTAAAAACAGAATACATATGAGGTTGGAGTAACAAATTCTTCTACTCCGTAAAATGTATGGAGTCGTCAAGCACAAGACGCTAAAACACATTTGAGAACTCACAATCTGACTCTTTTGGTAATAGAACGAGTGCCGTATCTGCTAGATGCACTGGATACGGAGTGGTGATGGCACACCGCAATTTTGCACATCAGCGATACTAGAAATAGACTTCGCCTTTGGTAGCAAGAATCGCACTGACGTTAGTCAACATATGGCTTTAGCCGTGGGAGTGTCAATTCATGTACTGCATTTCAAAATATAGTTTTTCTGGTTTTTGATTTTGGTCTAAATAAAAAAGTATTTCTCTAATAGTTCCTTTTTCAACTTCAATATTTTCCATATAGGACTTACTTTCATTTTCTTTAACCTTTTGAAAAATAGAAGTAGGTAGCTTTACTGCACAAAATACCCCCATCTTACTTCCTAGCTTTTTATCTGAAGCCGCATCGTAAAAAATTTCATTTACAATTACTTCATTATCATCCGGATCGTACATGTACCCTCTTTGTATGCGTAGCAATGTATTACTCCTTTCTTGTATATTTTATTTTAATAAAAACAACATTTATATATGTCGTTTTTATTAAAATCGGCATCAAATAGTATTATTTCGTAAAACCCGTACTTTGTATAGAGGTAGACACAGGATAATTAGTTTTCTTAAATTATTTTTGAATATTTCGTGCTTTTTATATAACAAACAAGCCACCCTTTAAAAGAAAGCAATAGCTTGTAAGAGTGGCTTAGTTTATTGTGAATAGCTTTGTGTTTAATTGCTTAATCTCTCCCTCTGCAAGAGGTTGATAAAAAGCATGTTGTAATCCTTCTAAATGTAATGTTTCTCCTATACATAACAATACTTTACCAGGAATTAAATCGAGTAGTAGATCATTATTAATTTGCTTTGCTTGTTTTTCAGTAGAAACATAAATAACTAGGATTGTGGGGTTATTCCCTAAACCGTTCATGATAACATCCTTACCTGACTCTACGAAATCTTTCCATTTAGCGATAATTTGTCTTAAACGATCTTTTTTATCTGTTAATAAGGTGGAGTATACAACAAAATTAAATTCTTGATTTACTCCGCCTTGCACTGCAAAACTTAAAGGAGGGGTAAAAACCCCTTTACTAATAGATGGATGCATAATATGCCCTATAAAGGAAGGAGCATAACGCAGGTGGCAAAGTAGGTCTATATCATGCCAATAGCGTAGATGAACATATTTACCGTGATTATCAAGACGCTCTGGAGCAAAGAAGAACATATTGCCTTTCCAGTATTTTAAGAGCTTATAACCATTATCGGATAACGTATATGTTTCTTCAAAGATCTCCATATCAAAACTCTCAACTTGCCATTTTTCAATTAGACGATAGTAAAGTAATCCTTGAAGTGCATCATTTATTTTCTTACGTGAATATTTGTTCTTGAATAAATATAATAAATGATTGAATCGAACAGATGTGTGAACACCAATAAAAGTGAGTATGGCATATTGTTCTTCTGTTAAACGCTGCTTAAACTTAACTAATTCCTCATAAGAATGGAATACAAAGGATTTATCCAGTTCATGTATTCGATATATTTGAAGTCCCTGTACATCCTCATTTGATAAATGAGGAATAGATGGTACATACGTAGACAATTGTTTTTCTATTGTACGCATAGTTATCCATTAAAATTGGTAAATTGACGAATTAGATTTTTTACTTTGTCCTTGCGGGTAATTTAGGATACGCACAGTTCCTCTTCTATTTTTGGCATCAATATTAAGCAGCTCGCATGTAACAATGGTTTGGCTTATTGCATCTTCCGCAGTTGGATTGGCAAGATTACGACTCTTTAGTCCTTTAAATTGAATACCTGGCGCAACTTCTACGAAAATACCAGCAATTGCATCTATCCCTACTATTTTACCTATAAAGCGGTCATGACGTTTTTTTAGTTCTAATAGTTTGTCCATTGGATCTGTTTCTAGTTTCTTTTTATTTCCCCTAAATTCATAACGATCATTCTTTTCTACTACTTTATCAATGATAAGTTCTATAACATCGCCAATCACAATATCTTCCGGACGTACAAATGAGTGTGACCATTGGGAATACCTTACTCCTACTATTATACCCTGAACTTCAACTAGAACAGTTTGTGCAGATGGTATATGTCCAGAAACGGTTCCTGTGTACACCTTATTTCCTTCTTGCGCTGTTACTTCTTCATATAATCTTTTTTGAAGTGCTAATTCCCCTGCTGTGATAGATACAACAGCAAAGTTGCCTTCCTCCGTTTTCTGGAAGTGTTCAATGATTAAAGGCTTTGTTCTACCAACTAGCCATTGAGGATTTTTAGGAACATTTATACCTGCCTCTGTAATGGGGCAATATGCTGTTGTATGAGTACCAATTTGCATTGTTAGTACTTGTATACGCTCAGACTTTCCGTTTTTAGTCGGGAATAGCTTTTCGGATACGACTGTAATCAAGCCTTTTCCTACAGTACGCTCACGTTTCATACGGGCTAATTCCTCTAGTTCATGATCACGTACTCGCTCAAATTGATTAAAGTTTGTTTCTAACATCGTGTCACCTTGTGGGTTCTCTGTTTCAAAAGTCATTCCAAGTTCTTCTACAGTTTGAGTGGTTGTCTTATCTTCTGCCATTATATTTTCCTCCTAGAACGTAAAAAAGGACACACCTGTACCGTTGGGATGGTACGTAAGGTGTGTCCTTCACGTAAATTATATTTTATTTATATAGTCGTTAATACAAATATAATGGTATTTATACTCAAATGCAAGAATAATTTTAAAATCATAAGTTTGCTATAGGTTAAATCAATATCTAGAATGCAGCCTTGCTAGGGGTACCGCTAGTATTTCGGAAAAAAACACGCTAAGAGTATGCATAATTTTATACAATTTTTCGAGTGATTCAGTAACAAACGAGAACCCTAAAACCTCGACAAGATAGGAATGTATAAAAAATTGAATAAATCTATAGAACAAAAAAAGCGGACTCCCTGTGAGAATAAGGGTCCGTTTTTTTCTTTCTACCGATAATAGGACGTTATGTGAACTATGTATGTATATGATATTCATATGGAATGTTATGTATTTATACTTCTAATTATGGTAAAATTTTCATAAAAAAGAGGAGAAAAACTATGATTATAAATTTTAAGTTACCAGCCCTTTTATTAATTATAATTTGGGTTATTTATAAAGTTATCTATTATAGCTTAAACAAAAATAGGTTTAAATTACATAAGGAATTACTTTCTACTTCATGTTTTGTATATGTTGTAGGAGTAATAAGTGTAACTATTTTCCCTTTAGCAATAGGTCTTCAAGAATCATTCCCAACAAGACACAATTATATTCCTTTTGTAAGTATAAACGAACTACTACATAATTCTTATTTTATAGTTCCTTTGCGCAATATAGGAGGAAATATTCTACTGTTTATACCTTTTGGAATTCTAATTCCAATGAAATTCAAAAAAACAAATAAAGGATTAAAAATAGTATTATTAGGCTTGTTAAGCTCTTTAACGATTGAATGCATTCAATTAGGGCTTACTTTTAGGTCATTTGATATTGATGACATTCTTTTAAATAGTTTTGGAGTATATATTGGATTCTTAATCTATAAGTGGATCACTCTGATTTTTATAAATAAACAATCCCATAAAAAGATATATCAAGAGCTTTAGTCCAACTTCTGATAACGAAAATTATGTAAATAAGCTATCCATATGGACAGCTTATTTTATTTTTTGCTTAGCGTGGTTTTTTTCCGAAATGCTGGCTAGACCAATACTAGGCTTAATTTAAAAACTATTAATCAAAGAAATTATTCAATTCCTTACTCATTACGTTTGATGTTTTGTGCTTTGGTTTCTCATTTTTATTAAGTATTGACTGTGTAGTATTATTCTTATTTTTTTGCTGAGATTTTAACTGCTCTTGGCGTTCTTTGTAACTCATAGGTTTATATTCTGGTTGCTTCTCATCATTTTTCGAGTGATTTTCTCTATTTTTTTCTAAGTTTTCTTGAACCATAATACTAATAGATTCGTAAACTTTTGCTACATCTTCATCTAGCTTGTTTTCTTCAACTGGAACCGTGTTGATCTCTACATGCGTTTCTTCTGCCGCTGTTATAGTAACGGGAGGTCCATCAGAGGGGAATTCTTCAAACAGCGTTTCGGTCTCATCAGGAATCACGGAATGAATAATGGCGCCTTCATTCCAATCTTGCTCTAACATAGTAATAGATAAGTCTTTGTTTAATTTTGCTACCTCCATGTTTATTTCATAGCATTCGTCCATAGGAGATAATTCTATATCTATGGTTTCTTTAATATCTTTTTTTACGACCGGTTCTTTTATTTCAGAGCTTATACTTTCTAAATGTGTTTCTTCTGCTATAACAGGCAGTTCACCATTTCGTTGTAGGGCATCTATTAATCTTGATGCACGTGTATAACTAATTTCAAACGTGTCTTGTAGTACAGAGATAGAGATAATTCCCGATTCCTTCACAAAACTTAAAACATCGTCGTATAGAATATCCTTAAAGGAGCTAGTTTCCTCTTGTTCGATTCCCTTTCCTTTAATTGGAATTGCTACTTCCGGTGAAATAGTATTGTCAGATGAATGAGTAGTATTAACACTTGTTTCTTCTGATGTACTGCTATTATTTGAAATTAATACTTTACGAGGACCATCCCCTGTGTAAGAACTTACAACTAGATTTTGTTCTAACTTTTCAATATATTGCATAGATTTCATATAGCTAATCTTGAATTTTCTTTGCAGAAAAGATGGCGAGACTTGTTGTGATTCAATAATAAATTCCTTAATATCTTCATACAAGTTATTTTCAATTTCATCATCGACATTTCCCTGCTGGCTCATTGCTACGGAATCATTAGGTAAGGTTTCATTTTGAGACTTTTGTCCCGTATAATCCTCCAATGATACAATGTGTTGATGCTCCTCGTTTGTTTCTATGGAGTTATTCTGTTCAATCTCACTTTCTCGTATAGGTGGTGATGGTTGTATGTTCTTCATGTTTCCTGCATCTACATGCTTCATAGGGTTTGCTTTTTCGATAGATTCATTAATAAGGCGAAGACGCTCATTTTCCCAATATTCACCCATTTTTGTATCTACTTGAATGATTGCTTGGGCGAATTCTTCTTTTGATACAAAGTTACTTGTGATTTGTTGTACAGCTTGCACATGATTATCTAGTACGATACGAACAGCACAGATGAATGCACCTTGTGCCATGATATCTCCTGGTGACATAACAACTTCTTTCGTTTTTTGATAGGTTGATCCTAGTCGACTAACTGGATTCTCTTGCATAGGAGAAATGCCCTGTTCGGATTCCGCCTCTTTAAATTCCTCTTTCTCACCAAACATGTCAGAGAAAATTTTTGCATCATATGGTGTTACATCTCCAAATATCATTTTGTTACGGAATGAACCTAATAAAGTAAACATGTATTGTTCTGTGAAATCAAGAGCTAATTGCGATAGCGTTTGGCTAGCGATTGTTAAAATTACTTTATATTTACGAGATTGTGCAGGGAATTCTTTAAACGGCCGCACAACATAATCCGGAAACTCATCGACAATTATGTGATGGTAAGGTGAGACGTTTGGTTCCCTACGGAATACCGCATTCTGCATACTCAGCAATACAAATTTTCCTAATACGTTAGAAAGGTCTGCTAATTCCCCTTTTGCAGTATTAACAAGTAGAATGCCACCCTGCTCTAAATGGACATCGAAATCAAAATCAGATTTTCCAAATAAAACACGTCGTATTAAAACGTTTGAAGCTAAATCTTTTAATATGTTGCGTAAGCCTTTTACATATTCTTCTTCTCTGTCATAATGCATTGGTTGTCCGCGGTATTTTCCTGATTTATAAACCGCTGGTTCACCTTGAAAATCCATTTTTTCACGAATGGTATTATCAAACCATTCATCAATACCTTTTATAATTTTATATTCATTTTTTTGGTCACGTGAAGCAGCGCCACTTTGAACAAAATCATATAACTTTTCGACCTGTACTTTTAATAGTTTATGCATACGGTGAACACGTTCTACATCGTCATACATCTCAATCAAATCGTCGAAGGTGACATCTTTTTGCGGGTTGTGAAGCTTTAATAAATAGATATGTTGTTTAAGGTGGTTACGTTGAGCTTGTTCAAAGAATGCATTGTTAGATTCAGACAAACCCTGAATAACCATTGCGAAAACTTCTGCTACTTTATCAACTGGCCCCCGCAGAATGTTTATATTTTTGGTATCAGGATTAGTTGGATCAATGTAATAAACCGAGCTTGCTGGAATCTTATGTGCTTGTACCAATTTAAATACTTTTTGACATAAATCATTACTGGGTTCAATAACAGTGACACCATTTAAAAATGTTCCTTTTACTTCTTCTGTATCATAATCATTCTTTTTATAAGCAGTTTCAAACTTATTTATGAAACGCACCATCCAGTGTAAATCTTGATTTATCATAGGAATAATTAAACTTGATGTTTTACCAGAACCAATTGGCCCAATAATGATACCATTCAACGTTCTATCTTTCCCTTTAATTCGGACCATTTCTTTATGTTCAATATGCGGTCCAATTTCTACATCAGGATATATTTGTTCTTCTTGGCTATTAAACCATTTTTGTAATTTGTAATTTTTATATTCGTATTTTTGTAACCACTGTAATATCTCTTCTCGGTAACGAACAATATGCCCACTATACCAAAGTGTAAACAAAATCATAAATACTGTTGGTAAAAATACAAAAATCATAGTGAGTGTGTGAGAATTGCCTGTTAAGACATGACCTAAGGCTTCATACTCACCAAAATTAAGATGTTTTGATTTATCCGCTAGATAAGGAATAACCTTTGCATGGATCGGAGCAGTTGCAAACCATAAAAATTGGATATCAACTGCAATGTGAGAGGCAATTAAAATTAACAAATTTCCATTTTTAACATGTAAAGTAGGAATACGGCTGTAAAACCTAAAGCTAAATTCTCCTAATAGCAAAGAGAAGAACATTAAAATAAGCGGTATATATGTAATTTCTATAGGATAAGACGGTGGTTCAAATGCATAGTAGAGTAACTTTATGTAGTTTACCAGACCGAATCCAAATGAAAGAAGAAATCCGCTAATTAAGGTGAGTGTAGTAAATAACGGTAATCGTTGTTTGAGTGTCCCCATAGAAACTCACCTACATTTTACAGGTATATTTGAATTTTATGATGGAATGTGAAGCGATTATTGAATTCTTGTTTAAATTGTTCTTTTGATTTTTCTAAAAAGAACTTTGCTGCATCTTCGGTTTGTTTTAAATATAAATCAATACTACTTCTTTCACATAGTTGATCGTATTCTTCTTGAGAAAGTACTGCAATATTCACCTCTATTTTTTTATTCGTTGCTGTTTCAATTATGACATCGTACCAAAAGTAATTTGGTTTTCCTGGAATTTTGATATCTTGTAGAGAAACATTAAACGTTGCACCCTCTTCTGTAATATGTTTAAGTACAAGTTCTGGATTCTTAAACGCTTCTCTTGCAGAGATTACTCCCCCATTAGTAGTTGTTGCAAATTGTAAATTCATTTTCATTTTCCACCTTTCTCCATATAAAAAAAGACAAGCGACACCCACTGTAAAAACAGCGTGTGTCGCTTGCCTTAAATTCATATGTTCTGATTTGATTGTTGTGTTCATTATATGTTCAAACGTTATTCTAACACCTTAAATAATAATAATCAATAAAATTATATAGTGTTATATAAAAATAATGGATTAATATAATTCTACAAGCCTACGCCTTTTCGGATGAATGTTATTTGCAGTACGTACCATGATCTGTTCATCCGCGTCTATAGTAACACTTTCATTTTGTAAGGATAGTAGTAGTACGTTGTCATAAGTGTTCATTAAAAGAATATCTCTAGGTTTTTCACGTTTAGGATAAATAACAACAAGTGGAACGCCTTCGTCCCCTTCTTTTCTTGAAAATACGACATCATCTAGTCTAGCAATCATCCGGTAATCATTTTCATTTCCGAAAATAAAGAAGAAATCTTGGATAACATCTTTATCTCTCCTATACGTTCGTCGAAGTCCTCCATCTATTGCTTCTTTGAACGTCTGAACCTTTTCAACAAATGCGTAACGCCAATCGGCATCTCCTACTGTACGTTGGGATAAAGATAAAAGAATATCTTGTTCGAAGTTTTGATTATCATCTTTTCCAAGGATGATATCTGTAATTACATCTCCAGCATTTTTAAGGGAGCAGACGTGTACATGTAGATTGGGTAAATTAATTAAAATTTCATGATATTTCCGTATGGAAAATAATAGATTTTTCATCCGCACGTATGGTGGTTCAGTATCTTCTGCAAGGAACATAGATTTATCGTACATAACAAAAACAACGGTTATATTCTCATTCGTTTTTCGTGCGAATTCAATGTACTTACCTACTTTTTCAACTAAGATAGTATTCGTTTCTTTACACATATCCATCTCGATATAGATATTTTTACCTTGATATGAAATATGTTCATCAGGAATTAAAGGCAACTGGTCATCCTCAATTTTCATATTTTGCTTCTGGTAAATAGAACGAATATCCATTTTATATAATACTTCATTGGTTTGTGTTTTCTTTGTAGTCGCTAGAAGAGTACGGATAATGACTTCACGTGAACATACTGTGTGAAAAGAAGTTGCTCGTGAGTACCTTCTTTTGGAACTTTTTTGGGGAATTCTTCCTATCTCAATTAAGAATTCAATTGTTTTTTCTTTTAAGGAAAATAAGGCGCGTTTTGTAATGCTGTCATTCCTTTTATCTATTTTTTTAGTTAGCATAGCCCCGTATTGTGAATATCGGTCAAGCTTTGTAAATATGCTAGCTTCAGAACATTCCCTTCCCTCAAATGCACTATATAACATTGTGATTTGTCGTGTTGTAAGGGCTCTTTTGTAATATAAAACTGTTAACATAAAAACGTCTGCTTCTTTTAAGTGAAAATGTTTTTTAGTACCTGGTCGTTTATATTTATACACTTCTCTGGACAAAGTATACACCTCTTATATTGAATTAGACTTAAATTAGATAATTATCATTTTTAATATACTATTACATTGATATGGTGATTGTAAAATAAGAAAACATGAATAAGAGGTTTTGTTTTTCAGAGATACCCAATTTTGTACACCAGAGTTGGGATGGTAACTACTCTAATAAATCAGTTGAAAATTATGGGGGTATATGCATCTATTAAACCTCTCATGTTGTTAGGCCGATATACTACTAGCCATCTAACAATAGTTATAATGAAATTTCGTTAATAAAATAATGTTATGACGTCCTAACATTTATTAGATAGGTATAATAACATTCTGATTGATTACAATTACTTAAGAATTATAAAGAGGCTTTTGATAACAAAGAGTAGTTATTCCTATATTTTTTAGAAAGTAAACTCTTTGTTGAAGTACCCTCCCCTACTTTTGTTACTGATTCATTGTAAAAAATTCAACTTATTCTTTTAGGTGTTCTAGCTTATAAAATTATAAATTTATTTAGACAAAAAATTAATGAGTATGTCTACATGTGCTTAACAAAAAGGTTCCATTCACATGAAATTAATTAGTTGTTAATTTTATGTGAAGTTCTAATTGCTATCATCATTCCTACTAAATTAATAAGACTTTTAGTGTAATGTAAGTATCACTTTGATGTTAATAAGATAAGAACTTACTGTTAATAATTCCATATACATAAATGTTCCTTTTTCATAGCAGTGATGCAATTTTTTAATATAATACTATTAGAATATCTTAGTTTAAAAGATTGTTTACAGGAATCTTAAGAACTATTGCATCAATCAGCTTAACCTTGGACTTTCTTTGTAACATGTTAATTATAATTTCATAAGATTTCTGGTGTTCATATGAAATTAACAGCCTCTCCAAATGGCTTTCTAAGAATGACTGAAATTGACAAGGAATTGTATTTAAATGAGGCTCAGAGCATATTTGTTTCTGTTAACATATCCATTCATGTGAACTAACAAGTACTAGGTAAAGAACAGCGCATTAACATAACATTAACAATTATCGTCCTTATAAGAGATAGATCCCTTCAAACCAATTAAGTAATAAAAAAACTTAGTGTGAATTGTTATAAGATCTTCATGAAATCTCTTTAGTAAAATATAGACACGCCTATGATAGTAGGTGCTTGGATATTGAATATTTTAGATGCGATTTATATAAGCTGTATAAGTAAGGATTATATATAAAACTTATTTATACAGCTTATATAAAATAATATTATATAATTTTTGTAAATAAAATTTAAATTATTGTTGTTATAACAGCGTTTATGTATACGACTTATATATAAGATTTATATATAAGTCGTATACATATTTTTGTGAGTTTTATGTTAATAAAAAGGATTGGTTTTTCATGTGTTTTTATCAATTTTTTCTATAGTGTTTTATTACAATTAATTAAAATGTAAATCACATGAAATTTAAGATTGATATAACATGTATACGCGTTATATATACGCTGTATATAAAAAACCTCATAAAACATAGATTATTTACGATTTAATATATATAGGTCTTATATATAAGGCCTATATATAAGTTTTATTTATAATGACTTGATATACAACGTGTAATGATGTACTATGTTTCTAGGAATAATTAACCAATGCTTTAAGGGGGGGACAACTTGAACGAGGTTTTAAGTGAAAAATATCAAACAATCAAGTTTGCAGATGAGGTAGTAAACATGTTTGCTGATATACTTGAACAAGATGAAATACTCTACAGTGTATTTCTATACATAGGAAACGTAGTAAATAAACAATTTCAAGAGACAAAGTACATGAGGGGCATATCGATTAATGAAATAGTGGAAAATGTAGTTATTGATAGGAGAGTAAAGAAGAAAAAAGGTAAATCCTATTCATTAGAAGTTGAACGTACAAATATATCTAGACGTTCAGCCGAAATAAGTGTGAGTACACTATCATCAATGTCTTTAATCTTTGAAAAGACTATGCATCCATATAAATTTTTAATCTCAACTTATAGAGGGCAACAAGTACTTATTGAGTTAGGGAAAAGAAAAAAGGTAAATAAGGAGAGATAAAATAATGGCAAAAAACTTCTTGAAAAATGAAGTAGCAGTTAAAATGACAATGGTTGGATTTGGTCAAGCTGGTACTAGAATGGTAGATAAATTTGCAGAATATACACATACAGATGGCACAGCAGTATATAATTGCTTAGCACTAAATAGTAATGATGGAGATCTAGCTGAATTAAAAAATGTACCAAAAAGTAATCAAGTTTCACTTAAATTAGGTGGTTTAGGTAAGAACCCGGAGCGTGCGGTAAAGGTTCTTGATTCAAATGAGGAAGCAAAAGAAAAATTAAAAGAATTTATTACTGAACGTGTAAGACCTTCTGATGAACTTGTTCTATTCTTTGCGGGTTTAGGTGGAGGAACAGGAACTTCTACAATCATTAAAGCTATTGAAGAATTTTCGGCTTTTCATAACAAACCAGTTATCAGACAAGAATTACAAAAAGTTGCGCAGCAATATCCAATGTCTGAAATCAAAGCAAATCAAGCAAAGTTTGCGAGAATTGCCTTTGAAAATGCTATTGAGCGCAAAGATTTTATTAAAATGGGGATTGTCGTAACACTTCCCGTTCGAGCAGATGGGCCAGATGTATTACGACAAGTAAATAAATTTTCACAGGAGATTTGGAAATTAGCAAATGATAAATCCAAAGGTGTAGCCTTTGTAGTATTTGCTGATAATCAGCACTTCTACGATGAATTTAAGGAATTAAATGAAAATGAGAAAAAAGGTATCGCCAATTCACGGGATTATGCAAATCAACGCATTAGTGAAATTATTCATGAGCTAAATACCGCTGCCAATGGATCGGGTACATCTGTAATACTCGATTCTCAAGACTTTAAGCGTATTTTACTTGAGAAAACGGGCTGTTTAGTAATTAATAAGGTTTCACGTAATATGAACCAGATAGAAAATAGCCATGCAATTATAGAGATGTTCCAAGAATCATTAAGAGGTAGCTCTTTCCATCCCCCAATTGATTTGATGAAGAAGAATAACGACGGTTCTGTAGAAGCGTCAAAAGTACATCATTTTGGTATGCTTGCTATCTTAGATGAGCAAAAAAATATTAATGATTCCTTTATGGATGATGCTAAGGTAGAAGTTTCAAATAATCTACCTATAAACGGTACAGTTTTTAACGGATATTTGGTGAGTAAAAATGATTTCTTAGGAAGTGTATATACGTTCTATAAAACTGATGCATTACCATCGAGACTATCTAAAGGATTAGTTGAAGAATTTAATGAGTTTAAAGAAAGACAAAGCCAGATTCAGTTTACAAAGTCTCAAATTAGTACTATCGAGAGTATTGATGAGGAAGAGGATTTAGGTTTTGCATTTGGAGATTTTATCGATATGGGTAGTGACGAAGAAAATAATGCTGGAGCGAATGAAGATGAAGATTTATCAGATTTTCTAGATCCAGATAAGATGTTTGGTACTACAAAATAATAAAAAAGTCTGGACTAAGTTCCAGACTTTTTTTGTTATTCCACAGAATTCATAAGAGATTTTATATAATCAATTATATTATCCTGTACATACTGTTCAATGAAAAGTTGTTTTTTACCCAAATCTTCCTCTTTTTTAAACCATCCTACCTTTCTGGTACGTTCATCTTCAGCTTTACTATTCCATAGGCCTTCTGCTTGTTTTCTTAATTCCTGTCGTGCTCTGTGTTCAATAATAAAGTTATCAAGTCTTTCTTGACGTTGACGTAATTTTAGAGTTTCAGCATCCTCTGGTTGCGGTAATTGTTTAAGTATACTGTCTACCCTCTCTTCATAACGAGACTCAATATGTTTTATTTTTTCCTCTAACTGTTTAGCTACCATTTTTTCAATGATTTCTGCAGTGGCCTGAAGGTTTAATTCAGTAGACACTTCATTTGATTGATTTTCTGGTGATACAGGTCTCAAATCGAATTGATGAGGTAATAGGTCAATAATTGCATCTAAAGACCATTTCTCATCCCTTTTTTGTTTAATAAATAGAGCAATTTCAAGATCTAATGCATTATAGAGTTTTTCATTTGTATTTTGGGTTCTTAACGTTTCGTGGAGCCCTTTTTCCTCTAAAATATTGAACCAATTATAAACGGTATTGTGATGACGTCCAACTAGTTTAGAGAATTCAGTTATTCGCCATGCTTTTTCAAAAATATTATCATCTAATATGTCATCATCGTTAATTTGATGGTCTTGTGATTCGTTTTTTTGTTCAATCATTGTAACAACCTCCTTAAAAATCAACTCATGAACACTCAATTTGGAATTAACATGTGAACTGAGATTAACATGTTAGTTATTATTTCGCTAATATGTATGCAAATCCCTATGTATTCAGTAACTCACATGAAATATAAAATTAACATGTAATTGAATGTTTGTTAACAGAACATTGACTATTGATATAAAATACGCTTAATTTGTTGATGCTATTGTTACCCCAAAGTATATAAATGGCAATGTTCTATCAAAGGATACCTCTATCCTTTATGCTAGCAGGATCGATGATAGTTGCCATGAGATTAACAAAACACGTTACTTAATACTAATGATAAGGAAATATAGGTATTTTGTAAATAAGTTATGAGGAGATAATCAATGATAGTGCGGAAAAATAAGCCGACATAAGCTAGGGAATTTAAATTAAAATGTATAATAGCTAGAAAAAAGGTAATAATATTAACAAGTTAGTAGTTTTTTATGAGAGCAAATATAGCTATGGATATAAGATTAGAATTAATGTGAATCGACTTTGAGGTCTAATGTTTACTCTATGTCACGATCAATATGATATTTACGAGTATTTTTAATAGTATATGGAATATTTGCGATAGATTTATGTCGCTGTGTTAGCACCTATGATTTTCAAACAATTCCAAGAGATGATTTGCTTAATTTCCAACAGGATAGCTTTTGTTAAAGCTGCAAATTATCCAATTTGAACAGAAATCCAAACCCTACTGACATTAACATGAGATATGAGATTAACATAGAAAGAAATTTTAGTAGATAACTATCAATGTCTTGTCAACCGAACTACCATTAGTTATCGCTGTATTAGTGGTATACCTATTAAAGCACCTTATTTATATGAGGGCAAATATAAGAAAAACTTATTCAAAATGACTGGATAAGTCTTTTAACACCCTGTAATATTGCTTAATTTAGTGGAGAAACTAGCATAAAGTTAATTATTTACTTGATTCCGTTATGAATATCTACACTCCTATTATTAACATGAAATCGATATTTAAACGCATTACTATAATTTATTGTCAATTTCATGTTAACCTAAAGGATGAAATATTAATACGGTAGTTTTATTTAGGTTATAGAACTAATAGCTATTAAGAATATCCCTAATAGAAATTGTTTTTTCAGGGGTGTTAATGAGTACTATGCTTATTGCATTGAAGGTGTTAACATAAAATTGATATTTCACTCTAGGCTTTATGGTTACATGTTGATATCGGTTGATATGTCAATGTCAGTGTCAGTGCGTATTGTGAAGAGGCCTTTTCTTGTCCATATGACATCGATAATGTTTAATTGTATATAAAGATTATAGTTTAATATACAATGGCTTCAGGTCTCTTGAAGTGATCGTTTAAATATGGTAGTACGCTAATGAGTTTAATTGACATGTAAAAGTTAGTTTAAATGGAAGTGGCGAGAATCCGAATGGATAATTCTTTAAATCTACACTACTATCATTAACATGAGGTTGACATTAAAATATTTTACTCTATTCTACTGTCAATTTCATGTTAACTATAAGAATGAAATGTTAATAAGATAGTTTCATATAGATTATTGATAGTTTGAACTTTGTACATGATTAGAGGTTTTATATCTTGTGGTAAGTATTTAATTAATTAATTTATTTATTATAAGTTCAGGTTACAGAATTAAGAGATATTAACAATGTTTCTATTAAAAAAGTGCTTTCCTATTGTTTTTTATAAATACTTATACTTAATATAGCAAAGATGTTGATATGAAATTAACATTTAACGCGGCTTTGTGATTACATGTCAATGTCTGTTGATATGTCAATGTGAGTGCGGGTTTCTAAGGAGCATTTTCTTATTCAAATGATACCAATAATAGGAATAATGTAGTTTTGAAAGTTCAAATGGTATATAAACATCCTAGTATTTCGTATAAAAGCTCCAGGTCTCTTGAAGTAATCATTTAAATAAGTGATGTGTCAAAAGATTTGAATAACATGTAAAAGTCATTTTAAAAGAAAGTGACAAGGATCTGAATGTATAATTCCTTGATTTCGTGTGTATAATTAACATGTAAACAATTATTGGTTGAATCTGTACAAATATCTGTACCGCTAGTATTAACATAAGATTGAATTTAAATACTTCACTATATTCTGTTGTCAACTTCATGTTAACCAAAAGAATAAAATGTTAATGTGATAGTGTATTAATAGATTGAGATTTCCATTTGATTAGAAGTTTTATATTTAGTTAATAAGTAATTTATATATTAAATATTTCTATTGCAGGATTAATAGCTATGAATAATATTACCATTAAAACATTTTTTAGATTATTAAAGAGTATTTGTATTTATTGCATAATAAACTGTTGATGTAAAATTAACAGTTCTTTTCGGTTTTTTGTTGACATATCAATGTTGGTTGATATGTCAATGTGAGTTCGGGGTGCAAAATGGATTTTTCTTGTTCATATGACATCAATAACAGAGATAATGGAATTTCGAAAGTTGAATAATATATAAAGATTATAGGTTTTTTTTACAAAAGCTCCAGATCTATTGGAGTAATCTTTTGAAAATAGTAGTCTGTAAAAAGAATTTATTGAAATGTAATAGTTTTTCTACATGAAGATGACAAAATCTAAATTTATATTGCTATTAATAGATGGTTATTTATAATTTTTTCTATTAAGAAGTGTATCTTATAAGATGTTAATGATATCTAATATACATACTTATTCTATTAAAATGTTGATATGAAATTAACAATTCTCCTTGGATTTTTCTATACATATTAATGTCGGTTTATATATGAATGTGAGTGTACTTAATAAAATGGGCTTTTATAGTTTACATAATATTAATATGGTGGCGATTGTAGGTTAAGTAGTTTTAAAAATTTGATCGTAAATAATATTACGAGATTTTTTTATAATAATTGCAGATTTCAAGTAAATAATCTTCTGTACATGGTATTATTCTGAAAATTGTTTGATTAATATAGAAGTTTGTGTAATTAACTGTATTTTTGAGTTTAGATACATGAAAGTATAGAGAAAGAGGAATAGATATATGTGAACAAGGATGCAATAAAGCTATTGACTTTTAAAAATTATAGCTTTATTCTTATGTGTGAATGACAATTATTTAAGATTAATATACAAATTGATAGATTTAATTTCTAGCTAAACGGACACACCGAAGGCACATAACCTGCCATTGGTGTGTCTTTTTTTGTATATATAACATTTGAGAGGGAGAATCCAGGCTATGAATGAAATTGTAAACCTGAGTAAAAAGAGATTTACAAAGTATTGTGAGAATAATACAACATTTGAGGAAAGTATTAATCGAATGATTAATCATTACTTTTTGCAGTTAGGTAATAGAACAAATATCTTACAAGAAAGAGAATTTAATAACGAAGTTGAAGAACAAAAATTTAAAAACAATGTAAAACGTTTTGAAACTTTATTCCCAGCAGCAGCTAAGAATGCGTTTTTAAAAGGGTATCAACTTTGCCTAGAGTTTATACATCATCCTGAAACACAAATTCCAGACACTTTATATACTGATCCTAACTTTATAAAAGATATTCCTTTTGCCTTAGCGAATGCATCTGAATTTGAATTATACGAAATCATTCGAACAGATGAAACACAGGAGTTTTGTGTGTTTGCCATACGAACATATGAGGGGATTCGTCCATTACTAGAACAAGTATTTTGTGAAATTGCATTTGCTGGTGCTGAATGTGCTTTTGAACATGAGCGATTGGAAAAAGGTTTTGAATTAGAGAAAGGTGATATTACCTCGTTAACCAAAGTTCCTGTAGATCGTTTTTTTGCTATTACGCCTTCAATAAATGGAGTTGTTGTGCACGCAGAAGAACATTGTGAGATCTGGAATCTAAATTGGAATAGTAAAGTTACAATTGATGATTCTTTTATTGAGGTTGCAGAGATTACATTTATTCATCAAACAAAGGATATGATTCAAAAAAATATTGATGATGGTGTTTTATACTACAGTATTCTTTATCTTGATACACCTTTACATGAGATACAAGATCGATTAGAAATAAGAGTAAAATTAAATTCTGATTTTGGTGCTCCACGTCCAATGGAACAAGTTGAAATGGAGTATATTCTGAATGAGATTATTGGGAAGATTCATCTTGAGGCACAAATTCCCATTGAAAACATGATTTTAATCCAACGTTAGAGTTTGTAGGAGGTTAACTATGGTGAAAAAAATCGTTTTAGCTATTAGCGATACTGTATATACGGCATATTTACGTGAAGATTTTATTGGTGCGGGATTTGAAGTTGCTGATAGTGATGTGATGCATATCAAGTATCTAGATGAAATTCTAGATACAGAACAGCCCGATATTCTATGTATTAATGACAAACGATTAAATATTGATGCGGGACATGAAGAGAATCGTGAATTGATTATCTTACAGAAACTAAGAGATATTCGCTTTAATCGAGATATTCGTATCGTGGTATTTACAGAGCGTGAAAATGATGATGAGTTTTTGGCGAAACTGATTTATCTAGGTATCTATGACATTTTTAACTCTCGTAAAATTGATATTGATAATAAAGTCATCCCGCAGCTGCTACAGGAATCGGATATTAAAAATGTAGCAGAAATTGTAGGAGCAAGTCAGGCACCGCAACAAACAAAGTTGCCCGAGGTTCCTGTTGATGATGAAGAAGGGGAAGAGGAAGAGGAAGCATCAAGTGAATTAGAGGAAGGTGGCAACAGTAAATCTGCCTCTAATTCCAACAAACTATTTAAAAACAAACAAAAACGTAAGTCTGTTTCAGAGAAGATACTAAAAGCACCTATTAAAAAAAAACAGTATAAATTGGCTTTTGAGCCGGTATATGAAAAACAAATCGGTATCGCTATTCCAAGAAGAACAATTGTTGTGGCCAGCATGAACAGAAGAAGTGGTGCTACTTTTGTTTCACATCTTTTAGCCGCTTACTTAAATGAACTACAGATTGATGTGAATTATATAGAGAATCTATATGATGATGGCTATACGTATCCGTTACTAAAGGGATATACAGAAGCACCAGAAAACTATCGTAGTGAATTTATCTTGCAGCGATATAAGGAGATGCTACAGAAGGAATCTGATATATTATCAATTCCAAAATGGAAGCAAGGCAAAATAAATTATATTGTAAAGAATCCTATAGTGGATCAAGAGCTGAAAAACGAGACAGAGCAGGACTTTGACCATTTTATTAAGGTTTTATTGAGTAACCAAGAAGCGCCTTTAACTATTATTGATGCGGGGTACGATTGGGATAAAGATTTATACCATGAAATATGCGAAATGGCAGATTATATCTTCTTTGTAGCAGAACCAGATTTACATCAATTGCTAAAGATAGCGCATCCTCTTACACAAAAAGAGAGAAAGCTCGTTTCTTACTTAGCTTTAGAGAAAACGAGAATCATTGGGAATAAGTTCTCCCCTGCACTTTTAAAGCACGAAGTAGTAGAAGAATGTTTTGGAGATAAGTTATTAACTGCTCTACCACCATATGATGTTAAAGATGTGTTTGAATCTCAACTGAATAGCAGTACGTTACTATCTAGTCGGAATTATTATAAAGAGCTAGAAGGAATACTGAAGGAAATAGCTGAGCTACTACTACCAAATCAATTGTTGAACCAAAAGAAAAGTTCCATTTTAAGTGGATTTCGATTTCGGAAGTCCGAAAATTAAGGAAGGATGAAGAAGGATGCAAAAATTTATCATAGGTGCCGCCTCACTATTATTATTTGTTGGTTGTTTATTCTTAATGACAGATTTGATTATTGGAGATACAACACATTCAGATAATAAGTCTGCCTTAGAGCGAGCTGGAAGTGCAGCAATGGATAAATCCGTAAAAGTTGGTATATTACGTGCACAAGAAGAAATTGCTATCGATCCAGAAATTGCAAAGAAAGAATTTGAAGAGTCCTATAAACAAAATGCAACATTTAAAGATCCGGCATCAAAACGAGATTTTTCTGTACATGCTGTACATGAGCAACCTGCAATGATTGCGGTTGAAGGAGAGGCGGAAGCTGCTAGTTATACTAAACAATTTAATGAAAAGAAAGGCAACATTAAGAGTAACGCAAAACACATATTTATTTATGAAGCAGATTCTGACAACAAGAAAGCTGGAGGAAACGTGAAATAAATAAGAAAAAGTAGGTGTGTAAGAAATGCAAAATACAGTAACAACAGCGCTTTTTCTAACGCTTTCTTTATTATTGATAACTCTTATACCAGAAGGTGTACTGTATGGTATGCAGTTAGTAAAGGCACATGATTTTGCTTCTAGTACAGTAGAGTTAGCAGAACAAACAGGTGGTTTTCAGTACACATATGAAGGAAAAAACGTAAATCTAATTCCTGATATAGAGAAGAAAATGAAAGAGCAGAATATGGATGGATGGAAATATGAATATACGAAAGGGCGCGTAGATCATAATCAGCCATTAAACTTTAAGATAAAAGCTGAACATCACTTCTTTATTTTTAAAATGATAGGGATAGACAGTGTGAAAGCACCGATATGGGCAAACAAAGATGGAATGGGACAAATCTATTTCCGTTGAAAATAAGAATACGTATAAAAGGGCAAAAAACTATACTTTTCAGTATAGTTTTTTGCTAGAAGAATATATTTAAAAATAAATATATAAAAATACTTTACAAGCCTATTTATATATGGTGATAGTTTCCATATATAAAAGTGGTTATAAAAAAATATTTATTTATAAATTTATATGTTAAATTATCTGGATTTTATATTTAAATTCGGTACAATAAAGGAATCTATGAAAAAACTAATATATTTGGAGGAACAAACAATGGCAAATAAATTTTTAAAAACAGCAACAGCATTAACAATTATGGGAACATCTTTATTAGGGGCAGGAGCATTTACAGCGAAAGCTGCTAATAACACAGATTCACTGAAATTCAATGATGTTCCAGCAGATCACTGGTCTACGAAAGCAATTTATGATTTAGCAAACCGTAAAGTAGTAGCTGGATACGGAAATCATGTTTTTGGTTTCGGTGACAACGTAACTCGTGGGCAAGTTGCTCGTATGATTTATGCATACGTAAAACCAGCAGATGCAGATACTAGTTTCAAAAATCCATTTACAGATATTAAAGGACACATGTTTGAAAAAGAAATCTTAGCACTTGCTAAAGCAGGTCTGGTAAGTGGTTATGGTGAAGGGAAATATGGTCCAGATGACATTTTAACTCGTGAACAAATGGCGCAAGTTCTTACAAATGCTTTTAAATTTAAAGCAGCTAAAACAACATCATTCACTGATGTGGATAAAAACTCTTGGGCATATAATGCAATTAATGCATTAGAGGAAAATGGTGTTACAGCTGGTACAGGAAGTAAGAAATATTCACCACAAATGCATGTAACTCGTGAACAGTATAGCCAATTTTTATATAACTCTATTAATGCAGTAGAAAAAGAGACTAAGCCAGAAGTAAAGCCAGATCCAAAACCGGAAGAAAAACCAGAAGTGAAGCCAGATCCAAAACCGGAAGAAAAACCAGAAGTGAAGCCAGATTCAAAACCGGAAGAAAAACCAGAAGTGAAGCCAGATCCAAAACCTGAAACAAAACCAGAAGAAAAGCCAGAAGTAAAACCAGACCCAAAACCTGAACCGAAACCAGAGATGAAGCCAGATCCAAAACCTGAGACGCCTAAAATACCAGAAGGATTAGATGCAAGCATTGTATCAGAAGACTTTAAATATTATCCAGAAGCGTTGGAAAATCCAGTAGTACAGAAGCAATTATCTCAAGAGGCACAGAATATTTTAAAAGGAATTAACAGTAAATATAAAACAAACCTTAAGTACGATAATCTTTTGGGTTCTGTACACATAGTAGATAAAAATATGTATCTTCCAGCAGGTACAATTGGGGCACAATTTGTTGTAATAGGTGGAAATACTACAGACGATTTTAAACTTTTATTCTTAGATAATAATGATGCAACTGTAGAATTAACAAAACAATGGGCTACATTTTTAAGTGGATTGAATTTAGATAAAGAAATTCAAGAAACGGTTGATGCACAAGTGATTAACAACTATGAAAAAGGTAATTATAAAATCCGTATTGGACATTCCACTGCTGATCATACAATGTATGTACAGGTTGAACCTAAATAGTGTATAATTAATTTAATATAAAAATAATATAATTCTTAAATGAAATACGTGAAGGACAAACCTTACGTACCTATTCCAAGGGTACAGGTTTGTCCTTTTTTCGTTATAGGAGGAAAAGGAATGAAGTTTAAGAAGAAATTGTTATTAGTGTGTACTTCTGTTTTAGTAAGTTTACCTAGCGTGGCAAGTGCCAGAAATAATGATGTGCCATTTTTTAATGGCAATGAAAATACGTTTTTAGAATCGGGTGAGTTACAAATGCCTGGAAAGTATTTGAGACCCGGAAGTGGGTATGCACCACCTGGTGTAGAGTTGTTATATAAAGGAGATTTGCATTATCCCGCAGTTTACAATGGTTCTTTTAGTTGGGGCACCCCACAGGTGAATTTAGTACAAAATGAAGATAGTTCTGAGCCATTTGTACGAATTGCGAATGAGGGTTATTTTAATGCTTCTGTTCCTGTGGGAGATAGAATGGTAACAGAAACAGAACGTGTAAATGCTTCTGTTATTGCTGATAAATACTGGGGAAATCCAGATTTTGTTTTAACTAATATGATTAAACACTCTATTACTGGGTTGAAAACTCTAAAAAATTACGGAACATTTTACTGGATTCGAGACATGGCTTACCTTTCTGGTGGATACGCTGGAGCTAGTGGTGTAGATGGTGTTAATAAGTATAACTTGTGGTATGTGCGTACAAGTAAACCTGAAATAAAAGATTTTAAAGCGTCTAGTGGTAAAAAAGATGTACCTGTTAAATTCACATTTAATGGTTTTGAATATGTAAGTAAGGGCAAAGGATACAACGATAGAGATCCAAATGGGACAACCGTAAATCCATATCAAGCAGCTGCTGGCGAGCGAAATCGTGTGAAATGGATGCTAGACATTACAAAAGATGGCGAAACAGTACACCACCACGAAAATTACTTGCGTTCAAACCCACAAACAGATAATCAGAAACCAAATGAAGGTGATGCAGGACAATTTACTAAAGAAGATCTAAGCTGGCAGCCGCAAATGTGCGGGCGTTATACTGCAAAGTTAAAGATTACTGATGCTGTTCAAAGGGATTCAAATGAGAAGACCGTAAACTTTAATGTGGATGGTAACTGTGTTACTGAAGTGACACCTAACCCAGATTCAGGCGATGAAGATGACTTTAAATATAAAATTGACTTTTCTAGTGACAGAATCGAAGGAGAAACAGCAAGAGAAGGAAAGAATATAAAAACAAGAATAGATGTATCACGTGATAATTTTAAACCGGAACGTGACCAATATAGAGCAAAGGTAAATAATAATATTAATAAGTCCCAGCAAGAAGTAAATAGTTCTGAATCCGATAGAGATAGTGCGCAGTCTAGTTTAAGTTATTGCCGTCGTGATCCAATTCATGAGGTAGATGCAGAAGGGAACCATCACTATTACGATAGAGACTGCTCTTGGGAAGAAAATAGACTGGATAGTGCAGCAAGTAGGCTAGATACAGCAAGACAGAAACTAGAAAAAGAGAAAAATAAAATTAAAAAGTTAGATTCATTAGAAGCAAAATATGCAAATCCTGAAACAGTAGTCGTGCTCAAGCATAACGGACAACAAGTAGCGTCACAACAGGTAAGGTTAACTGAGGGAGAAAAGAAAACCTTGAACCTTGGCTGGCAACATAAGGGGAAAGGAACAATTCAGGCAGAAATTAACCCTGCTGGTAATCGTCTAGATATAGAAGAAACCACATACAAAAATAATCCTATTAAAACAGCTATCTATGCACCATCTCATGAAAAAGGGATGTGCGGAGTAACGAGTGTAAAAGGTGTGGTAGAAACAGTAAGTGAACGTGTGTCAAAAGAGGATACAGTGGGAGAAATGTTCTATGAAACATTAAGTGGAAGTATTGATAGTTTAGTACCATCTAAGCTCCATGCTGGGTATGGTTTTTCTTATGAAGTTAACGGAAAATATAAAAATGATTGGAATGCCAATTATCCAGGTGTATTTACAAAAGCAACGGTACAGTATCCATTTGCAGATGAAGGACTAAAAACAACATATGATTTAGAGAGTGTTTCTAATAATGGCTTAACATCAAAATTCTTACCTAAAAATATGTATTTGTCTGAAATAACGGGACATGTCTTTGATAGTAAAAGACCAACTAAGTCTTTATATTGGGATGGACAAGAGAAAATTATTGATGGTGGACAAAAATGGTATGCACCATTAAAGACGAAAGATGGAAAGTATTCTTTCAATGTTGAGACAAATCCTGCCGGTGTGAATGAAATGAGCTTGTGCCTGACTAATGACGTAGAAATTAAAGGTGTAGCGTATGATGACTTTAAGAAGAGAAGGGTGCTTGCAGACCTCCCATTCCCTGTACAAACGCCTGGATGGAACTGGGTTGGAAAAGAACACATAATTACAGACTTATCAAACTGGTACTACATGAAGAATAAAAATTAGTTAAATAGTATTATATAATTAGTTGAATCGATAAAAGTATATAATCCTTCTTAAACTAGTAGCTGAATGGATAAACCAAAGGCACACCCTTAATGGGGTGTGCCTTTTTTACGTAGAAAGGGGAATTTTCGAATGGATAAAAAGAAAAAACAGCGTATGAAACGAACGATTTTTATTGGAGTAATCGCAATGATTATCTCGCTATATATTGGAAGTAAATTTCAGGATCGGAACGGGAAAAGCTATGCCCCTGCAAAGTATTTTGAAACAGGAACGAAATTGATTTCGTATTAAAAATACTTTGTGTTATTTCACCTCCTTTCTCCATAAAATGAAAGAGAAAGAATAGCAACCGACCACCCTGAAATATTCAGTTACGTTAGATTAATTATACCATATTTATGAGGTGTATAATAGCTTAAAAACCTTGATATGACAACGTTTTAAGGCTATTTTTTATTTTTGTAATTAGAATTTTAGAATGGTGAAAATAATATTTTTTTTAGAAATGATTGACATAAAACTCTATATATCATAATATTGAAATTGTAATATTAAAGAAAACAAATGCAATATTTTCATATAGACTTTAGATTAGCTAAAAGGACACACCTAAGGCGCATTATGCCATAGGTGTGTCCTTTTTTTGCGTTTAAAGGCTACGTAAGGAGGAATACAAACATTGAAGCCATCTAAGTTTCAAAAGAAGCAGATTGTTGCGGTAGGTCTAGCTGCTGCAACAGTAGCGGGTATCTATGGATACAATCACTTTGCAGTAGAAAATGCAGTAAAACCGACAAAGATTGTTGTAGCCGCAAAGGATATCCCTGCGCATACAGAGATTAAAGAAGACATGTTAGTGGAACGTACATTGCCTGGTGATGCCATTCCACCAAATGCATTACGTGTAAGCAAAAAAGAGGTTGTAGGTAAGTGGACAAATGATGGGCAACCCATTGTTGAAAACAGCTATTTATTTAAAAACAAAGTAGTAAAGAAAGAGGAGTTACCGGACTCTGCCATTTTAAATTTGAAAGATGGAGAAGTTGCATTCCCGTTACTCGTTGATCTGGAAACAAGTTCAGGAAATAGTATTATTCCAAACACATATGTGGACTTGTATTTTAAACAGGTTGTGAAAGAAGGGGACAATGAGAAGGTTATCTTCGGTGGTCTGTTCCAACGTGTACGTGTGACAGCTGCAAAAGATAGTAATACAGAAGATGCCTTCGTTCTAGAAAAGAAAGAATCAAAAGAGGAACAAGAAGGAAAACAGAAGCCCAAAGTAACGCGATTATATACACTGGCTGTTTCACCTGAACAACTTCAATACTTAAATCGTGCAAAAACACTTGGAGATGTAATCCCTGTTGCAGTCGGACAAAAGATGGAACAAACAGGGAAAGAATTAGAACCAGCTGAAGGATTCTCGCAAATATCTGATCAGAAGAACATTTTAGACTATGTAGAGAAGCATTCGACGAATCCAATTTCTAAAAATGTAAAAGAGTATGTAGCACAGTATCTAAACGAATCCAAGTAAGAAAGGGGTTATTAAGATGGAGCGGCAAGTAAGAAGCATTGCCTTTTATGCGACAAACGAAAATGTAGGAAAAAGCACATTAAGTATTGCGATGGCAAATGAATTGGCTCATTTAGAGAAAAAAGTGCTTTATGTAGAAGCCGACCAAGTAAGACCAAGCTTTGCAGTTGGAACTGGTCTTAGCCACGATAGTAAAAATATATTAGAGCTTGTAAGAAAAGAAAGTGAATACAATCTCTTGCAGTATATTTGTACCAAGCAAGATTTACTAGAGAAAAAAGTAAATCCAAGGCTGATGCAAAAATTGCACGATAAGATGGATTTTCTTGTATTTCCATCAGGTTATAACCTAGCTCAATTCCCTGAGATTCAAAACAAAGAACTGTTTGTAACAACATTAATCGAATCACTTGTAGACACAGAATACGATTATATCATTCTATCGGTGCCAACTGAATTATCAGAGGTGTTGAGTTATCCAATCCTATACCAATCAGACCTTGTTGTTCATGTGTTAAACGGCAACCCTCGTGGTGCGATAGCAATTAAGCGAGAATTACAACTAATAGAAGATGCGAAGCTAACATTACCACGAATGATTCATGTGCTAAATATGGCAGATGAGAATTATGTAGAAGATATTGAAAAGCTTTCTTCTCAAAAAATAGCGGTAACCATTCCGTATGACAGAGATCGTACGAGTTACGAATGGGGGATGCAATTTGGTTCCCCACAAATTAATACAAAGGTCCATCACATTATGGAAGCAGCTGGTCTTGGTATTCTATCTCAGCAATCCTCCGTGAAAAAGGGTTTCTTTAGTATACGAAATTAAAAAGGGGGGACAGGAGCATGTGGGGCTATTTACAGGAAAAACAAATCGCCTTAAAGCGAAATCGAGTGGATTTATATCACTTTGGTTACATGATTCGTTCCAAATCGGCTCGAAAATTAGGAACAACTACAGCCCAACAAATTAAAGATGTAACGGATGAAATTCGTGCATTTTTAGTAAAAGACCATCGTGATATTTTAAGTGAATCTTTTATGAATAAAGAAAAGAGAGCAGCTGTAGAACAAATCATTAAAAGCTTTTTATTGAGTAATCAAGTCGTTATTTCAGATGTACCTTCTGAACAGTTATTGAATATGGTGTGTGACGAAATTGTGGGGTTTGGGATTATAGAACCTTTAAAAGAAGATCAGGATGTAACTGATATTTATATCAATGGCACAAAAGAAATCATTTACGAAAAAATTGGAGAGGGAGAATGTACATTTCCTTACCGATTTGAGACGGAAGAAGAAGTGAAAGCTCTAGCTTATAAGATGGTAAACAGTACATCAGAGTCATTAAATACAGCCAAGCCGTATGTGGATTGCGTGTTTCCATATATCCGCATCAATATTGCTTTAGATGAACTTGGGGGACTCGGAACAACAATAACGATTCGTAAGAATGCAGATTACCTCC
Source organism: Bacillus sp. SSR7 (assembly GCF_055902415.1). Classification (NCBI taxonomy): domain Bacteria; kingdom Bacillati; phylum Bacillota; class Bacilli; order Caryophanales; family Bacillaceae; genus Bacillus; species Bacillus sp. SSR7. The sequence continues at coordinate 84,774 of NZ_JBVVXV010000014.1, forward strand.
GTGCTTCTGAAGAGCGTATGCTATCTACTAATCAAGCGTCAAAAGTGATGTTGGACTTTTTGGCTGCAGCCGTGAAATCAAAAATGAATATTCTAGTTGCTGGAGCTACGGGTACAGGGAAATCAGAGTTTATGAAATATCTTGCCTCTCACATTCCGAAAGGAAAGAAAAAAGAACGTACTCTTGTAGTAGAAGATAACCCTGAATTATATTTGCATCGCATTTTTCCAGAACATCATTTTGTTCCGATGCAGTGTAGGGCATCCGAAGTAGAAGAGAATGCGATTGATTTTGATAGGCTGTTAACAAATGCTTTACGTCAAGGACCAAAACGATTAATCGTAGGGGAATCGAGGGGTAAAGAAGCATTGAAAATGATTAACTTCTTCCAAACAGGACATCCTGGCTTTACCTCTGTCCATGCAAGAAGTGCAAAAGAAGCAGTTAGACGCTTAATGCTCATGTGTCTGCAAAGTGGTGCGAATATCGATGCTCAGTATTTATATGAATTAATTTCACAGACATTTGATTTGATTGTCTTTTTAGAAAAGAAAGATGATGGGAATCGCTATATTACAGAGATGATTGAATTATTGGATTATCAAGATGACATACAGTTCAATCAGCTTTCTCAATTTATTCCGTCAGGTGAGGAATACGATGAAATGAATGAGAGAGTAAGAAAAATTCATGGAGATCATATCATTACAGCAAAAATGTCAGCTGAAATGGAGAGAAAATTCCGTTCTTCTACTGTAAACCCAGCTCTTTATGCACCATTCCTTTCACAACAGGAGGTGCAATATGCATAGTTTATTGGCCTATGGATGTATATTTTTAATCTTTATGAGTGTAGTATTGCTCGTTTTACTTTTTGCAAAATCTAAAGGTTCTGCTCTTTCTCAATTTGTACAAGAAAACGAGAAAGAAGAAAGACGCTTGGAATTAAGGAATATTAAAGGGATACGAATGTATCTGCCACAATCTGTTATCCAAGAGGCCCAAAAGTACGAGTGGAAATTAACGAAAAGCATGTACTGGGTATATACGATTCTTTCCGGAATGAGTATAGCAGCAGTATTCTATTTTTCCTTTGATAGAGATCCTTTTACACTGATTACCGTTTTATCTGGATTTTTAATTCCAAGGTTTCTTCTTTATCGAAGAAAAAAACGTTACTACTTGGTTGTTATTGACCGTCTTTCTATTTATATGAAAGCTGTAGCAAATGCACTTCAAATTAGTAATAACGCTAAACGCGTGTTAGTACAAGTAAAGCCAATGATGCATGAGAGCATTCAAGAAGAAATAGAAAAAGTTTCTCTTTTATTAGAAGGGGGAACTACAATGCACCGTGCATTTAGAGGATTCAATGAAACCTTTAACTTTAGAGAATTGGTATTTTTCCATGAAATGTTGAAAGTGTGTAGCCGAGAAGGCGGAGCAAATTCAGTGCAAGTTTTACTAGATATTGCAGAAGATTTTGAAAAACAAAAACTATATCTTGCAAGATTACGTTCTAGTTTATCACAAGCACAGCGTGCCTTTGTACAGAACTGCTTAATCGTCATTGCCATGCCGATTGTGATTATGTTGATGTCAAAAGAAGCATATGGATTTTTAGCAGGTTCTATGATGGGGAAAATTGCATTAGCGGTAAATATGTTCATTGTCTTTTTCTTAGCAACCCGTGTAGAAAAGATTGCAAATTATAATCCAACAGAAAGAGGGGAATAAATTGGCTACGATTCTAGTTTTAGTGGTATTCGTTGTCATGTACTGGGTATTCTCTACCTTTCTACAAAGTAAAAAAGACAGCGGTAGCCTACTTACAAACTATGTAGAAAACGCAAAACGAATTGAAAAAAAGAATTTAAATCAAATGATGCTCGCTCCCTTCCAGTCGTTATCACATAAGTATCTGACAGAAGAAAAGAAAGAGCTGATCCAGAAAAAGTTAGAAGAAGCTGGTTTGGATACGAAACCAGAAGAATATCTGAAAATGAAAGTTGCGTATCCTGTCATTTTCACCTCTGTTTTCTTGATATGTACGGTATTTCATGATTACTACTTATTTAAAATAGGCGTTTTAATTTCACCACTGCTTTATTTCTATCCTGATTATCTATTAAAGAAAAGAATCAAGCAGGCGATAGAAGCAAGGAAGTTCGAATTACCAGAGTATCTAATTCCAATGCTGCAGTTGTTAAAAACACATACAACATTAGAAGCAGTAAAAAAGGCGCAGATATATGCTGGGAGACATCTTCGGCCGTATGTATCTACCCTTACAGCGGAATTAGAAATGTATGCGGGTTCGGATCAACCATTTCGAAACTTCGCAGCAGCCTTAAATAGTCCAGAAGTAAATACCTTTACGATTGCATTGCAACAAGCGCAAAAAACGGACAAGGTACAAAGTCTTCGCATTATGGATGCACAAATTAAAATGATGCGTGAGTTAAAACATGAGAACTATAATCGTCTCATTCAAAATAAACCAATGGAAATGAATAAATTTAACGTTGCCGTTATTGGCTGTATTGTAATTTATCCAATGGTTATTGTTATTCAATCCTTAATGCAAGGATTTGCAAGTATATAAGAAGCTAGTATCCCAAATTGAATAAGAAGAGGAGCAACGCACATGTTAACAAAAATGAAGAATTGGTTAAAAAACGAAGACTCACAATTATCATCAGAAAATGGTATGTTAATCGCTTTGGCGGTAATTATTGTGCTAGTAATTGGCCCATTTGTATGGAAAGCAATCCAAGGTGGATATGATACAATTCTAGCTCGATTTACAAAAGCATCAAGCAATGCAGATGTGAATTCTTGGAACAACTAATAGAGGCTTTAGGTAGGCAATTTCTTATTTTAGTAGATTCTTAAAATCGATATATAAAGGAGAATAAATAACATGTTAGCAAAAATGAAGAACTGGTTAAAAAATGAAGACTCACAATTATCATCAGAAAATGGTATGTTAATTGCTCTTGCGGTAATTATCGTATTAGTGATTGGCCCATTCGTATGGAAAGCAATTCAAGGTGGCTATGATACGATTCTAGCTCGATTCACAAAAGCATCGAAAAATGCAGATGTGAATTCTTGGAACAACTGATGGGGAATTTAGGTAGGTAATTTCTTATTAGTATATATTCTTAAAATCGGTATATAAAGGAGACGAAATGCAATGTTAGCAAAAATGAAAAATTGGTTAAAAAATGAGGATTCACAGTTGTCATCAGAAAACGGAATGTTAATCGCGTTAGCGGTAATTATTGTGCTAGTAATTGGCCCATTTGTATGGAAAGCAATCCAAGGTGGGTATGATACAATTCTGGCTCGATTCACAAAAGCATCAAAAAATGCAGATGTAGATTCTTGGAACTAAATATAAATTGAATAGTAAACAGGGGGCTACTCTAAAGTAGTTCCCTTTTTTAAACAACAAATATAAGCGGATTCAGAAAAGGAGAGAAGAAAGTGTCTTTGTATATTATAGGATTACTACTAAGTTATATGTTCCTAAATGTATTTACTGATTTAAAATATAGAAAAACAAAGAATATGTGGCACCTACTATTCTTAATTTTTGGAATAGGAACCACGTATTTTACTGGAATAAGAACAGGGAAAGAGATTGTGATTGTACTAGCCATGGCATTAGCATGTGGTTTATTGTTGGAGACATTTAAATTTTCTTCACCTGGTGATACGAAAATGCTTGTGGTAGTAGCTTTATACATTAGCAATGTAGTAGAAGAATCGGCTGTGTTTACCGCAATTACACTAACAGCTTTCCATTTACTATTCTTTTGGATTGCCAGTATGTATCGGTTAATTAATGTTTTAGGATTTATAGGAGCAATTAAAGACCAATTAGAGCATGCTGCTTCTATATTTGGTGCAAAACTACCTAGGAAAGAAATACAGCTGATACAGAGCTTTCCAGGTGCTTGTTCTATTTTATTAGGAGCACTAGTTTATGTTGCGTTTACTGTATATCACAACGGAGGTATCTTGGCTTGAACAGTAGAATCATTCATCAAAGAGAAAAATATATTTACTTTACAATATTTGTGCTTATAGGAGTTCTCATTCTAAACATGTTTATTAATATGTTATTGGTATTAGCATATCCTTTATTAATTGGATTAATTGTGCAGGTTATCTTACTACAGAGGATAAAAAAATCTTTTTATCGGAATGGAAAAGAATTAACAGAACAGTTAAAACTAAAAAATATATTTCTGGTAGAATCAAATATTTTAGGAGATGAAGAAGGGACAGTCTATGAGGTGCATCAAATGCCTTTTGCATTCTCAAATGGATTAATCAATAAGGAGAAAGGTTATAAAGTAGTAAAACAAGAGTATGAAAGAAAAGTAAAAGAAGATTTAACTAAAATCGCAAAATGGCAAGTTACAACAAAAGCTAGACTTGTTACAACAACACATTTTCGATTATATACAATTTGGCAGAAAAATAGTACAGGCTATCAATTGAAAAAAATAGAGGATTGTATTGATCCATATGCAAGGATGAACCTTATACAATGGACGATTGCTTCATTCTGTACGACTGGTCGAATCAAGTATGATAAGAAACCAAAAGAGTGGGCAAGCTATGAATGGATTACTTTAAGGTAAATAAAAAGACAGAAGAAAAAACTAAGTAGTTTAGTTATTGTAGGGAAACTTATTAATATGCTGTTTGTATTCGCATATCTTTTATTGAGTGGATTAATTACGTAGGTTGCTTGCTACGGATGTTAAATAGTCATTTTATCGAAACGGAAAAAATTAAAGGAACAATTAAAGTTGAAAAATATATTTTTACTAGAATGAAATGTTTTAGGAGATGAAGAGGGAATAGTTTATAAGGTGCATGGCAGAAAAATGGTACAGGCTATCAATTGAAAAAATAGAGGATTGTATTGACTTTTACACAAAGTTGAATTTTATTTAATAGATGATAGCTTCTTTTTGTACCACTGGCAGGCTCAAATGTAACAATATATGAGTATAAGAATATTTTCTACCGTGTAATCTAATATAAGTTTCTTTTGATTTTCATATGAATAATTTCGAAGGCGTTTATTTTATACGAAAGAGAGTTAGAAGTGGCTAATTGAAGAATTTAATAATATTTTGTTTATTGGCTACATTCTGTCTAAATATTATAGGATGTTCTAAAAATTTGAGTTCACTAAGGGAAAAGTCTAAAACTTCAAAACCCATGGAGTTTAAACGAATTAACAAAGCATGGTACAAACATATGTAATAGTTTAAAAGAAATTGAAATGGTTACTGGCTAAAGGTTATAAGGAACAATTAATTTGGCTGATAGCAGATGATGTAGATCGAGAAAAAATATAACGAAATTACATTTGAATTTAAGTAATTATAAGATAAAAATGGTCTAGATTTAGACCGTTTTTTTTGATGTTTTTCATTGAAAAGACACACTAAGGTGCCTTCCTCCGACTAGAACCACTTTAATTTTAAAAATATATATTGGAATTTCATCCGAATATTATTTTTCTCAATGGACAATTGATATATTTCAGGGTTGTTAGTACTGTTTTTATGTTAAGATATTCTGGTTGTTATCTGTCTTATTTTAGGAGGTTGGAAGATTTGCTAAGGGCTTTTGATTTGGACATTGGTTTCTATACAGAAAATATAAAAGTTTTAGAGTTATTAGGGAATCCTACTCGATTATCAATGGTTTGTAAATTGATTACATATGGACCTTTGTCAGTTTCTGATCTAAGTAAGAAAACAAAAATTCCGGAAGATTTAATTGTACAACATTTGCGTAAATTAACTTCTGGAAATATTGTAATTAGTGAACGTTTGGGGAAAAGGCTTTATTGTAGAATAAAAGATGATAAAATAATTGAGATTATTAAGGTTTTAGGGTTATTAAGTTAGTTTTAATTACTTTATATATAAATGATACTTAAAGTTTTTTTATGATTTAATTGTATACAAGTCCAAGTCCAAAATTACATATAGTTCTCCTTGAAGAATAGGTGGGTTATTTTATATTAATGAGATTGTACCAGTATGAAAGAATAAAGGTAACTGTTTATTCTGGGGGCAATTGGTTATCCCTGCTTTCAATTTGGAAGGATAGGGATGGGATTCGTAAAAAATAAATGATATATCACTACCCTAATAGTAGGTATTAGAAGGGATGTTAACGCATCTCTTCTTTTTGATATGTATATGAGGTATTAATGTAATACTACTTCAGAGATTATATTAAACGTAAATAAAAATTAATGAGCTTATAATGTACAAGAGAAAAGACACCTTAAGGTGTCTTTTCCAATAGTTTTTTAGCAGAAGCAACTGCATCCGATAATGATTAATAGTATAAAGAGTACAACGAGTAAAGCAAAGCCTCCAGCAAAACCGCAGCCTTTTCCACAACTACCACTATATCCCATAACAATAGTTCCTCCTTTAGATAAGGGGGGAAACCCAGGATTCATTCCATGGATTTTAACGGGTTCATTTTACCTTATGTTTTGAAGAAAGAAATGAGCAGGTCCTTTTGAAAATAAAGAAAAGACGCCATTAGGCGCCTTTTCCATAGGTAGATAAGATTTGAGTTTTCCAATCTAAAGAAATTTTGTATCAGCTCCTTGTGAGTATATCATAATATCCGATTGATTTATTATGCATTGTTACATACTTCTCTAAATCCCTCTATTTTTCATTTGATAAAATAAAATCCTAATATTACCAAAAAACAAATAAATATTTCTACATATTCAAGATATTTACATTAATTACAGAAGTGATACATTTAAGCTGTAAGTTATAAAAACTATTAAAGGGGGAATTATTATGTTTAAGAAATTAGTATTAGGAGCTTTAGCAACTGGGCTTATGCTGTCTGGTGCTACAGGAGCATCCGCAGCTTTAGATACTGATAATAGTAAGAAGTCAATTGCTGCATCATGTGATTATAAGGCTTTTCCTTATGCTAAAAAAGAAGATATGCCTATGGTAGTGATAAAAGGTGGAATAAAACATTATTTAAAAGGAACTGTTATAAAGGATGGACAGTTATACGGGTTATATGAACCTGAATATTGTTAAAAAAGAAAGGACACTCAATGAGTGTCCTTTCTCCGACTTGAACCATCTTAATTTGAATAATATATATTGGACTCCCATCCAACTATTATTTTACCACGTTAAGTAATATTGGTGTAACTTTTAGATGAATTCATGACGTTTAGAAAGACGGTGTACTGTTTTCAGTCCTTTTTATTATCACATAGGAGGTTTGTATGAAAAATAAATTAGCATATTTAGGGCTTCTTGTTTTTTTTAGGTCCGTTTACATTTTTAGGTAATATTTCGTGGGCATATTATTTTTTCGGTTTCTTTTTCTTCTTCACATATGCAAAAGTAGTACCAGATGAGCTTTTTATGCTGCATGTTAGGATCGCTGCTACAAGAGCTTTTTTCGTAGCACTAGTACTAGGCAGTATACTACTCTTAAGTGTTTTTATATTAGAAAATTTACATATAATTCGGTTATTCGTTATAATTTCAGTTTTCATACCTTTAGGCACATTTATAATTAATTTAGAGATATTTGAGCGTAGAGAAAAGAAAGGAATGCAAGATGCCACTTAAGACTAGAATGAAAGAATATAGAGTTAGGTTAAATATGTCTCAAGAAGATTTAGCCAAAGAGGTGGGTGTTAGAAGGGAAACAATTGGAAATCTTGAAAATGGAAAATATAATCCTTCATTCAAACTTACTTATGATATAGCAAAGGTTTTAAAAGTACCTATTGAAGTTCTGTTTTGGTTTGAAGAATAGGCTGTGTATAAAATTAAATTCAGATTTCTAACAAGAGACTCTATTTTATTTAATATTTTTTAAAATGGAGTCTTTGTATTTACCATTTGGGTACCCTCAATATTTTTTATAAAAATACATATAAGTTATAAGTAATATGAGCAATTATACAAGGAAAAAGTAAATTGTTTTTTTATAAAGAAAAGACACTCATTGAGTATCCTTCCTCCGACTTGAACCATCTATATGTATTAGACCCCATCTAATGTAATTGTATCAAGCTGATGCACAGTGGCAATTGAGAAATACGGTTAACAAGAGAATGATAGTAGTGAAGACACCTAAAAATAAGGAAGTAGATTCTTACAGGTTGACTACGAATTCATTGACTCGTGGTAACCAAAGTGGCTGTAAACGATATCATTAATAGTATTACAATGATATACAATTCAGGTTGAGATAGCATAATACCAATCATTATGCCATAAATCCTCCTATTGCTCCTGCTACAATCCCATTTAATGTGGGGATTATATCTTAAAATATAATAATGACACTAACCGAAATACCAATCAGGGGTCCTAAAACAGAGGCTGTACTTAAATGGTTGTTACATTATTTGTAAGATATATTTTTTGTTCATTTAAAAATCCAAACAAGCTTATTAATGCATTACGGAGGTTAACAGGTAAAAACATCAATCATACAGATTTCTTGACTTAAAAAGGGCTACTAAACTACGTAGTCCTTTTTAACAATTTAGTTTCCAAAAATCTATATTTTTTGTAATTCAGTTGCAAACTACAAAGTTTCTTTTAAAAAAAATGTACGTACATACACATTATATTTTATTTCATAACGCTCTATCTTTTTTCACGATAGTTTAATATCGTGAAAAATAAAATATTTGGTACGACATCACTTTGTTTTTTTATATAGACTTGTAATTAAACTATATATTGAAATTAGTAATAAGAAAATGTATTATTGAAAAGCACAATTTATAATTCAAGTAATCAAGACTATGTACCCATAATAATTTGAACATTCAGAAATTATAATATTATCTAAAAATGAGGTGAGATTCATAGAAACAGTACATATTAAATGGTATGGATTGTATAGTATAAATGATTTTTATAATAGAGAAGAAGCTTCTAAGAAGGGGATATTTACAATTTCTAGAGTAGATGCTAAGAATATAACATTGCTCTATATAGGAAAAACCAAAAGAAGCTTTATACAAAAGATAAGGGAACTTAATAAGGAGTGGCTTTGTGATGATAGCGAATTAAAGATTACATTAGGAATAATAGAATTTCCTAGTGGTGAAAGTTACTCTGAAAAGAAGGTAAAAGAGATAAAATCCCTTTTAATTTTACGACATACCCCATTAGAAAACGAAACGTCATTATTATACCATAGAGGGAAATTTAAATTGAAAATTATAAATAAGGGAAGAAGAGGCTTAATTGTTAAAAAGCTTTCTACAGAAGATCTAATATGGAAGTAATTGGAATCACCTTTGAATAAAATTAAAGGTTTTTTAAGTACCTAAGCTTATCAATTTTTAATGTATTAAACTATTTTGAATAACATATGTCAGATGCTTGAAAAAAATAAATTTTATTATGATATAAAATCCTGTATGGAAAGTGTAGTTCATTTCTATTATTTAATAAAAATATTAAGAATTATAGGGATAATACATAAAGAGTAGAGGAGAAAATAAACACGGAGGTTTAAAGAATGGGACAAGTAAGCAGGTTTCAAGAAAAACAACAGAATCGTCGTCAAAAGGCGATTTTTAATATTGCATTTACTTTGGTATTAGTGACAGTTGGTATAGTGACATACCAGTTGTTTACCCCTTCTGATGCATCAAAGAAAGCAATTGCTCAAGAAAAGAAAGCAACAAAGATAGAAGAGAAAAAAAGTGAAGATAAAGAAATATCAAAGATAGAAGAGAAGAAAAGTGAAGATAAAGAAACATCAAAGATAGAAGAGAAGAAAAATGAAGATAAAGAAACATTAAATATAGAAAAGGAGAAGAATGAAGATAAAGAAGTAACAAAGATAGAAGAGAAGAAAAGTGAAGATAAAGAAGCAGCACAGCTAGAAGGGAAACTAAAAGCAGAAAAATCGGTAAAAACGAATGAAAACGAAAATGAAAATAAAGAGGGAGAAAAAACGGTATCTCAAGAAAAGGGTTCTCAAACTAATTCTTCTTGGAAGCCAATTGGTACAGAGCAAGGAGCAAAACCTGAAATGAAATTTAAAGAAGGAACAGTAGATTGGAGTGAGATGAAAAAAGCAATTTCTTATGCTGTTGATGTTCCAGAAAGCCAATTGATTTTCGATTTTATTGGAAATAATGGTAATAATAAAGCCTATGGTAATGTACGAGATAAGCAAAGTAATAAAAAATATAAGGTTAATATTGATTGGGTAGAGAATCAGGGATGGAAACCAGTATCTGTTCAGATGGTAAAATAAATAATAGAAATTGTAATTATGTGTTTAAAAGTTTACTTTTGTAAAAAACCCAAAAAGAGTCCGTATCAATCAGGACTCTTTTTGGGTTTTTTACAACATTAATTACTTGGATTCATTTATTAGATTCTGATGCGGACAAACTTGGAAATCTATAAAAAAAAATAATCTATGCGTCTACTTTATGTAGGGAAATAGATTATTTTTTGTTATATATTTATATAATTTCTGTTATTTATTTCATTTGTGATGGTGTAATATAATCTAGCCATAGAATACCATCATATTGTTCAATTGGATTCATAATTTCTTCAAATTCTCTCATACCCCAGTATCTTCCCGCAGTAGGAGAGAACATCCAAGAGGTTTCTGGACGGTTTCTTTCACCTTTTAAATTGACAAATATATTTGTGTATTGTGTAGCACTTAATATTTTTTCAATACTCTGTTCGGTGTGATCAGTTTCTACAGGAACTATTTCACTAATACCGCTATTCCAGCTGCTGCCACTATAAGCGTACACACCGACCATGTACATTTGATCCTTAATACGTTTAGGCATGTAATCAATCATATTCGGTGCTATAAAATTATGTTTTTGTATACCAGTAAAATCGAGTATCATCTTTGAATTTTGCTTCCGAATATGATAGTTATGTCCCCATACGATGATTTTTTTGTTTTTATATTGTATGTCACTTAGCCATGCTAAAGTTTGTCCCATTTTCTGATCTCGAATATATAATGAGAACTCGGACGCTTTTGGATTCGATGAGAATATGAAGTTTTTTTCTTTTACTTTAGCATCTTGATGTGTTTTAATCGTATCAATTCGTATACTAATGGATTTTTCTAATAGATTTACATCATATGTATTAACTGGCGCGGCCTCGAGTAATTCAGTTTTATGCTCTTGAATAAATGCTTTAATTCTTTCGTATTTGTCTATTACAGGCTGAATCTCCTTTTTATATTGTTCATACGGATACTGATTACCTTTTGGGGTAAATGTCCGCTCTATATCGACCAATTCTTTATCAGCTAATTCAACATCATTAGCAATTTCAGGACTAATTTTCCTTAACCATTCTTTTGCGAATTGTGGGAAAGTTGATTCCCACCAAATTTGAATATCAAATCCAGTTAAAATCAGTGGAGTCCCTTTTTCTTTTTGCTCTTTTAGATAATGAAACAGCTCCTCAATTTCTTCTGTATGCCATACGTTTTCTAAAGATTGTATCATGGCTTGAGTAGCCGTTAATCGGTCCAGTTTTTGATTAACAGCATTTGCTTCTGCAAATCCAGATTCAAATGCCAATACATCATATCCCATTTGTTCATGCAAATACTTAATGATTCGTACTTTAGATTGGTTTATTTCTTTGGCACCATGTGTACTTTCACCAAGAAGAACAATACGTTTATCTTGTACTGTTTCTTTTAAAAAGGACAAATCTTCAGTTGTCTGAGCATTAGGGTTGTTTAATTTTTTTGCATGCTCCTGTATCCAGTCTTCCCATTTTTGTTGTCCTTTAGGCTTTTCTTCTGCAGAAACAACGAATGTAGCCGTCGTAAATGCTAGGAGAAAAGTAAATATACCTACTTTCCACTTTCTAAACACATATCTCCCCTCCATAAATATATTTTGAAAAAAGTAGAATAACCTTCCAAAAATTACTATTTTCCCCCGTGTTTATAATACTTAATAATCTTAAAAATAACAAGTTGAATATTCTAAATACTTTATATTTAAGAGATTATATTTTCTAATTTTAGAATTATGATAAGTAATATAGAATGGTGTATTCGAACCCCCTAAGTTAATTAGTGAATCAAAAGGCGGTAATTAATGGGAAAATAAACTGCGGTGCAGGTGCAAAGTGAACTCTAGTAGAGAGTAAGATTCGTAAGATAGAATATTACTTAATCCGATTGAATAGTGAGAAAAGGAAAATAAAATTGGAGGTGAAAAATTAAACGTTTAAAAAATGTGGATCTGCCAAAGTATGCGAAGCCTGGTGATAATGGATGCCGTGGGGAAGTTGGAGTACTGGGTGGTAACTTTGAAATATGTAAAGTAGAAAACATGCACGCTAGTGTAATTGAAAAGGGTAATCAAATCGCTTAAGGCATCATCGTGCCAAGTGGAACCAACTATTTTTGTTGAGGTGGACGAGCTTTCTGAAAGCAAAAGAGGTAGCTAGGCTTCCGAAAATGGAGATTAAATAAAACAGGCTAGGGTTTGCTCCTAGCTTAGAGTTATGTCGTTGCAAATTTGTTTTTTTGAAATTCATTATATAACGTTTCTATTATATAAAGATTGAATCATAGCAATCTTTATGTAACCTTTACAACTGATTGAAGTATTTGATTAAAACAAAATTTGAATTTTGTAGAACTGTAGAGTAAGGAAATATGCTTGGGGTATTAGCGAAACCCAACTTTAATCAATTCTTCATCGTTTATTTCAATTACGAATCTATATTCTTTATCTAATAGCCGGTAATAAAAACTGACTGCCTCTACGTCAACTAGTGATTGGAATACTTTATCAAGATTTGTACTTACTACAGGGATTTTAAAATTATCCCATATTATAAAAATCTGTTCATCAAAATCAAGTTGGTTTGCTTTAATAAGGGAAATTAGTTGTTCTTTGTTTGAAGCTATTAATTGACTGTCTATCTGTTCCCAATCTACTCTTCCTGAGCCAGTTAAAGGAAATGAGTTAATTAAAGTAGTAACAATCTGCTGGCTTTTTTCTTGAGAGAAAATGAAAGTTTCGTTTCCTAGGGATTCAAGGCATTCATTAAACAAAGGGTTTGTATCATTTCTGTTTTTTGTTTTCAGTTCTCTTAACTTTTGTTGTATTTTCCATTGTCTTGACGATCTATCATCCATTATTAACATTCCTTATACAATTATTTATGAATGAGTATAGCATATCAGGGAAGTCCTTATGAAAATGAATTTTTATAATATAAATTAAACAAAGGCTTTATAAATATAACTATACATACGGTAAAAGAGATACTTTGGATTGTATTTTTCATTCCAGTTCATAATAATCACCTCTCATATAAATAGCTTAATCATATAATACAGTTGCTAATTAGAATGTTAAGAAAATTTGATGGAAATTAAGGTGAATTTAAACAAAATAGTTATTTAAAAAAAGGGCCCCTTACGGAAAGATAAGAGGCCATTAAAAAGTGTTGTATGTGAAACACGTGATGTTTCACAAAGGGATCGTAAAGTGTATTTATATATTAAGTATGTATAATGTTTAAGCGAAATGAATAAAATATACAAAATCCTTATTTAAATATAGAAGCCCTAGGATTAGGGGGCTAGGGCTTCTAGTCATGGTATATCTCACACGACATTATAAAAAGAAAAGAACGTACTGAAGATAACACATGAATGTTTCATAAATGTATCAAAAAAGTGAACAAAAAGTGATTTTGTAAATCAAGGTAGTCAGCACAATTAACTAACGCCTTGTTGAAAAAAGAAGCCCCGCAGAAAATGTTACAGGGCTTCATAAGATTGAGTTATGTCGTACTCACAAGAGATTTTAACATGGATTTAGCGGTGAATAAATTGGTAAATGCGTCCAACCAATCTGAAACTATTATCTTAAACAAAAACGTTAGTTTAACACAAAGGGAAATTGAATTTTATCAAGCTATACTTAAATAAGTCAAAGCAGTAAATCCGTAAACCAATAAGCTACAAGTAGCAAGGAATTTTATAGTTCCATTTGTAGAAATAATAGTTACATACAGTGCTACAGATACTCCTATAAAGAATTGGTACTTCGTATGTATATTTGTAAGATTGATTATTACAAGTACAGTGAAGAAAAGTGAAATGAAGTTAAAATATCTATTTATTGTTATATTAACTTTAGTTGTTTTTACCTATATTTATTATACCAATTTGAACCATTTATAGAATACTTTGTAATGAAGCTTTAAAAAATTTCATTTTGTCATAAATAAAAAGGTGATCGTTTCTGCAACCACCTTTTTATAAAACAGAGCAACTTTTTCAGAAATAAAATATGAATGGTTTCTGAAAAGGTTATAGGATATAATCCTATTTTTATAGCCTAAGTGACGAGCTTAATTTATAAGAAAGGAATGACTACATTATATGAAAACTTGTCTATAAAGGTCACAAATAAAAGAACAGCTAGCAAAAGCTAACTGCTCAATACAAGGAGATACAGAGAAAACTAAATGAATTTTGGCATACAGCCTATCAACATTATGGACATAATGTTGGTTTTTATTCGAAGGAGTTTATGTTTTATAAATTAGATTATAATAGTCGATATTCTCCATATTGACCAGAAAAGAACTAAGAATTCTAGGAAAATTCCAAGTGTTCTTTTCCTAGTTTTTTGAAATTCTTTTACCAAATACCCAACAGCACTAATTGCTAGAAGAATGAAAAGAATAAGTTCAAGTGTAACTGGCATTTGATCTACTCCTAATCATTTATTTTAATTTATTATATAACGATTATAAGATATTTTTGTGGCTAATGGTGAAAAATTAAACAAAACTATCTCTATATGAAAAAAGGTCCTGTTGTCTCCAACAGAACCCCTTCTAAAATGGCAAAGAGTAACTCTTACCTTACTCTTTGTTTATATACTACAGGAGTGTTAATGGAAATCCAAGGCTTCTCATATTGAGAAATAAAGAAGAATTATTATAAAAGATTTTACCTGTTTTCATAAATAAAAGAGCAGCTAACAAAAACTAACTGCTCAGCTGGTTCTCCAAGGGGGAAAGGAGAAAGGTTAGGGACTTCATTAAATGAGTTATGGCCATCGCCTATCTATATTATTGACAAAATATTAAGTTTTATTCCAGTGAACCTAAAAAGAGCACTTTTAAAAAGTGCTCTTTAAGGGAAAAGTGAGATAGCAAAAAATAAATTAGTATTTTTTTCTTCGAGATAATATATGACCATTTTATCATAATGTGACGATGAATCCAAAAAGAACAGCTAGCAAATGCTAACTGCTCAGTTCTCCAAGGGGGAACAAGGAGAAAATCTAATGTCATATACAGTATTGACAGAATGTTTAGTTTTATTCAAGAGGGGTGTGCTAATTATACAGGTTACATAAGAAGTCCTATTAACATCCAGGCTGCCCCGACCAGAATTAAAGTTTCGAATGTAATCCAAAACTTTCTTTTTTCTGGTTTTTGAAATTCTTTGATTACAGAAAATATGGCACTTATTCCTACAAGAGTGAAAAGAGCAATTCGAATTGTTTCCGTCATTTGCATCACCACCTAATATTTGGATAACTTAATTATATATTAATTACCATTTTATTTCTCTCTATTAGATGGGTTAACTATGATTAAGTTAACAAAACATATTTTTTGAATTATTTAATACAAATATATATAATTATATAGATGTTTATATATCAACTAGTTAAAAATGGGGAAAGAAAAATGAAAATTAAATTTGATGTGGTTAAAGATGAAAATTTTGATTTTACCTTATTAGAAGCAAAATTACTGAAAACTTTTAAAGAAGTAGATAATGTAGCAATAGTTGAAAAGGTTGAAGACAAAATTTTTGAAAAAGACGATGTGAAAACCCATTTAGAGGAGATTACTATTAATGTTACAGGAAAGAATATCGGATATAGATCAGTTTCAGCTAGTATATTTATTGTTCTAGAAAGTCTATCAATGAAGCTATTCAATATTAATATTAGTATACATTAAGCATCCAATACGGGTGCTTTTCCTTTGTTATATAAAAATTACATATTAAACATATATTTATACGATTTGTTCCTACACAGTAATAAGCAATAAAAGATGATACCGATGAAACCGTATAAAAACCAAAAGAATCCTAAGATGGGTAATATTTTGGAAATTAAGCGTGGTAAACCTCCTTGGGTATATAGGAGATTTTTATATATTGTTGGTCTATTTAGAAGGAAAAACATAAATTGGTATATATTAAACGAGAATAAGAACAAGATGGACATTTGGTTTAAATGAGTATATAAATAGGGAGAATCTAATTATTTGATTTACATTTAAACCAAGAGGTACAAATTCGATGCGACGTGAAAAGAATTTGTTGAAACAATGGAAGGCGGATTTGCAAGCTATTCAAGAAGAGAAAAGGATGAAGAAGAAAGCTAAGAAAAAGAATAAAAAATATAGCATTCCGGGTAATACAGCTGACTTCATGAATGGCAAGAATACTTATCGTAAAGAGAATGGGGTATGGAAGCAAAGAAATAAATAATGTAAAGGTAAATAAGTTTGATTAAGTTTATAGCAGTTATTGTAGGCGCTGCCGCGATCTGGGCGGCGTCTTGTTTGTTGTTAAGGAAAGATAAGAGGGAAATAAAAAAGAGAGCTAATGCCCTCTTTTTTGGATGTGGTAATTAATCACAGATTGGTATTCCAAGCACTCTTAGAGCTAAAGCTACTTGAAGAGAAATCTCTAATCTAGCAATTGTTTCCGTACCCCTTTTAATGTGTTTCTAATGGTATTTTCCCAATATCCGAAACATCTTTATGCTCGTATTTTATTACTTTAAAACCTGGTATTTGTAAAGTAATTGTATCAAAACCGTAATAGACCATACTTTCAACCTCTAATTATGGAATATATCATGTAAGAAAAAAGCGGATTTATGCCCTAATATTGAACATAGTATCTGCTTCTAATTATAGTCTGTTTAAGAATGTTTTAGGTCTGAAGGATAGTGATATTTTTCAAATTCAAATGGTATGGTACGATCCAAACCAAGAGGTTAAAAAATAATAAAGGTGTAAATAAGGGGTTGTATTTTTAAAATCGTATTGCTATAATATGAACGTAATAAGATTTTATAATAAAATAAAAAATTAATCAGTTCGCATATAAGAGAAGACCTCAATATGCGCCATGTCCTTAGGGGACGTGTGCGTATATTGGGGTCTTTTTGCATTTTGCGAGCAAAATCACCCGGAGGTGCAGGAATTATGTTGAATTGGTTGTCTGCAAAACTTATGACAACATCAGTAGGAGATTTTTTACTGGCAAAAGATAGTTTTAAGGGAGGGCTTGGTAAGAACAGTAGTGGTTCGAATGCTGCAACTGTCCAAGATAGCATGAATACCCTTGTAAAAACATTAATTGGTTTTGGAGGTATTTGGGTAGTTGCTTGTGTTGTATTCGCAAGTATCAAACTCTCAGGTGCCCAAGGGAAGAACCCTGAAAACCGTACACAAGCTATGATTGGTTTAGCTTGCGCGGCAATTGGAGGCTTTGTCATGATCAAAGCGTACGACATCGCTGCATGGGTTACAACAATCTAACATAAGAGTTTGTACAAGCTCTCCTCCATTTGGGGAGAGCTTCTCTTATACAAGGGAGGAAACAATATGAGAAAAGTAACTGTTCCTGTTGACATGACTTCGGAACAAAAAACGTTGTTAGGTGTATTAAGTAAACGCCAATTGATTTATCTATTAGGTGGCGGTGCGGCTCTTTATTTATATGTACCATTTTTATGGCGGCTATTTGCACCTATTGATGCGGTAGTAGCATTTTTTATTTGCTTAATCTTAGCACTACCAACGGTAGTTGGTGTAATAGCGTTTGCTTTTATTTATAAAGAAAAACAACACATGTATCTAGATAGATTTTTACTTATCAAAATGCGTAGTCGTTCCGAAAAAGGCAAGTGGAGAAAAGGGTACGAGCCAACTACATGGGCAAAGGAGAATTTATAAATGTTGGAAATGATATATTTTGCGGCGATAGCCATTGTAGGATTTTTCTTTTATCGGAAAATGAATGGAAAACCGCTGTTTGGGTCTAAGAAAAAGGGAAAAAGGCAAGGCGGAGTAGAGAAACATACAGCAGAAAAAAGTGGAAAGAAGAATAAAAAGAATATGCCTGCTGAATCGGAAATTAATGAGGATAATGTTGATTTTTTCAGTGCTTTTGTAGAAGACATTAAAGAAATTGATAATCATATGATTCGGTATCATGATGATACATTTGTCCTGATTGCGGAAGCGCATCCAGTTAACTATTACTTACTCTCCAATATGGAACAAGAAGCGATTGATATCAAAATTGAATCATGGTTAACCACATTAGAGTTCAATACAAAAGTATATATTCAAAGTAAGTTTGTAGATTTAACAGATCCTGTACGAAAAATGACAGAAACGATGAAAGGTGCGAAGGACCTTACACCAGAGACAGTACTATATGGGCAAGAAGTTATCGATAACTTAGAGTACTGGCAACGTTCGCAACCTCGATATGAACAAAAACGATATTTAATTTATCCATACAAGGTGGATATTAGTACGATTACTGCTGATACAGAGGACGAGTTAGAGGAAAAGATTGTAGATAAGGCATTTAACGAATTATATCGTCGCTATAATGCTTCTAGAAATCTATTATCGAAAGCAAAAATTAATGTAGAAATGTTAACGAAAGATAAATTAATAGAACTCTTATACGTAGCGTTTAACCGTCGTAAAGCTGTAAAAGCGCGTTTCCAGGACTTAATTGAAAATGAGAATTTCTCCCTATATTCAACAGGTGAAACGAATGAGAGAAAACTAGAGTTACTAAAGAAAGTGCTAGCGGAAGAAAAAACAGAAAAATCAAATAATGGGGTGGCGTAAACATGAAGTTATTCGGGAAAAAGAAAAATAAAAAGAAAAAAATAGAAGCAGAAGAGAAAGATGAATTGGAACTAGAGGAGGAAGAGTTGGAAGATGAGGAAATACCGACCCAATTAGACAATCAAACAACTGTGTTTGATGTTATAGCTCCAGAAGGAATGAAAATTGACGCAGAAGATTATGGAGTCATTAAACAATCTTTAGGAAGTAATACCTTCTTCCGTCCGTTTTATATTCCACGTGATGGATACCCACGTATGATGCAAACCAATTGGTTGAATATGTTAACTTCAGCTGGGGAAGTGGATGTGATGATTGATATTCATAAAGAGCCAAAAGCCAAAGCGATGCGCTCATTAGATATGCAGCTTACGATGCTACGTTCGAATCTTTCCTTCCAGCGTACACGAGGCAACATTGACCAAGAAAAAGACTTAGATGCAAAAATTCAAGATACAAACAATTTAATGGATGAAATCCAGTTCAATGAAAACGACTCCTATATGGTGAGTACAATGGGTGTTGCGTATGCCGAATCAAAGAAAGAATTGGACGTCTTATGTGAGTATATTGAAGATGAAATGCAAGCATCTCACTTTAAGATAGCGAGTACTTGGAATCGGGTGAAGAGCGGTTTGAAAGCTGTTATGCCGCTAGGGGCACCGAATACCTTACAAGATACCTATCGAAATATCGATAGACGTGCTCTATGTACATTTGCACCTTTTGTATCAGGTTCCGGAAGGTTTAACGGTGGGATACCAATAGGAAAGAACAAAATTACTGGGCAAGTAGAATTTTTAAATTCATTCGGGAATGCTGATTATCGTCCACCAAACTATAACATTGGTGTGACGGGGATCTCAGGTTCCGGAAAAAGTTTACTTTTAAAAATGAAGCTCGCTCGTGAAACATCACTTGCAGATACACATGCGATGATTATAGATCCAGAGGGTGAATTCGTAAAAATTACAAAACGTTTGGGCGGTATTAATTTAAATATTTCACCTGAAAGTAATATCATTATTAATCCTTGTGCAATTGCTGTAACGGAGCTTCAGATTACGGATAAAGATGAAGAGCTAGAAGCACTTGAACAATACGATAAGAAGGAACTCGTAGAGCGTGATGGCGTGAAGTATGTAAGGTTTGTGCCGATTTTAGAGAAAATCAATGAAATACTAGGATTCTTTGACATTATTATTCGAGGGCAAGACTTTGATCAACCAGGATTAAATGTATTCCAGCGTACGATGCTAGAAGACGCGATTCGTGACGTGTTTGATAAGCATGGTATTACCTCACATCCTTCATCTCTATATACAGATGAAGTAAAAAAGGTGGATGGACAATTAATTCAGTCTCAAGTGAGAAAGCCAGAGCCCGAGTTAAAAGAAATCTACGATGTCATAGTAGAACGTCATGGAGACGATGTGAAAGCAGAAGAGTTAATTGCCGCGATTCGTCCGTTTTTACGTGATGGTTCCAAGCCATTATTTGATGGACAAAGTCATTTTGGACGTGGTGTAGAAACACAGTTAAATGAATCACGTGTTGTTAACTTTAATATTAGTCATTTAGAGGAAGGCTTCTTAAAACCAATCGCTTTCCACGTTATCTTGAACTATATCTGGGAGCATTGGATTAAGAGTCCAGAGCACGCTATTAAGCGAAAAGTACTGTATGTAGATGAGATGTGGCAGTTTATTGATTATGAACAGACAGTTAACTTCTTAGAAAAGGTAGCACGTCGTTCACGTAAAAGAAATGCTGGTATGTGTTGGGCCAGTCAGGACTTTGTTCGTATTTTAGAAAATGTGAAAGCGCGCGGTATCTTACAATCTACTTTCTCTTATTTCTTCTTAGAGCAAAATAAGATTGATAAGAAAAAAATCCAAGAGAACTTTAATTTAACTGCTGGGGAGTTAGATATTATCCTAAACAACCCAGGAAAAGGAGAAGGAATCTTCCGTGTTGGGGATAGTTCGGTTTGGATTCAAACAGATCCATCCGACAAAGAAATGATGTTCATTGAATCAAATGAAGCGGTACTACAAGAGCTTTTAAATAACATGAAGAAAGTACAAGGGTACGCAGGATAATAGCGTACCTTTGAAAAGGAAGGTGAAAATATGCTTGAGAAAATAATAGATTGGGTTGGTGGCCTTATTATCCACATGGTAAAGACTCTCCTAGCGCCTATTTATGGATTTATGGATACTATTCCAGTTCTAGTTTTTGGTGGAGATAATGCGAATCTAGATTTTTTATATGAAAAGAATGCGGTTACGAATGTATTAGATACCGGTATGCCTGTCATGTTTAAATTTGTTGCTTTTTGTGTCCTCGTCAGTGTAGTTTTTACAGCAGCAAAATATTCAGCAACAGCTATAAATCCAAATAATCGGACGGCATTAATTGAATATGCAAAAGACTTAATGATTATCTCGATTTGCCTCTGGCATTTAGATTTCTTTTATAATTTTGTATTTGATTTAAACACTTGGATTACATTGGAATTTAAAGAGGCGATAAATGGAGTAAATAACGGGAATTTTAACCCGGATCAACAAATACCTTTATTAAAGTCGGGACTGTCTGACTATAAGACAATTACAGAGCTTTCTATGAAAGGTCATGAAAACGATTATATGTTTATCATATTTGGACTATTCATTGAAGCTGGATTAATGATTTGGGCAAACTTTTATTATTTAATGCGTGCTGTGACACTGTACGTATTAATGTTACTAGGCCCTATAATGGTAGGAATGTGGTTGTTCCCACAAAAGAAACAACAGACGTTATATTGGATTCGTGAGTTTATGGGAACAGTATTAATTCAAGCGATTCACGCAATTACCTTATGGTTAGTCATTACACTTATTGGGGATGCCAAAAATCCTATTATAAAATTAGTATTGCTTGCCATGTTTATTCCAGTTGGTGAGATTGTGAAAAGCTTTATCGGCCTTAGCACCAATGCATCAGGTGGTATTCATAGAGCGGGTACGATGATGGGGATGGGTGCTTTAGCAAGTGTGGCTGGATTGGTTAAAGGTGTTCGTGACGATTACCGTAGTGCAAAAGATAAAGGGAAAGAAAAGAAAGATGGAGAGAAAGATAATAAAGAAGATGCTGATAACCCGAAAAATGCATTAGGAGCGAATTTAGGGACAGATGTTGGCACAACATCTCGTGCAGCTCGTATGTTAAAAGCAGGTCAAGTTGGAAGCTCACTTGGTAAAGCAACGACAGGACTTGCAGGTATGGCAGCAGGTGCAGGTCTTGGACCGGGAGCGATGGTAGCAGGATCGCAAGTTGGAAGTGCATTAGGTGGTGCTCCTGGTGCAGTGGCTGGTAGAAGTGTGGCTGCATTGGGTGAAGGAGCTGTAGCCTTAGGAAAACATATTGGTTCGAGTATAAAGAAGGGTACGGACACGTATTCAAATCTAAATGGTGAATCGTATCCGGAACTAACCGATGAAGATATCGCACAGGATTTAGCTACAAAAGATTTTGAAAATTGGAAAGCGGATAATCCTGATTCTGCGGTGGCAAGCCGCTTAAAACAAGCATTCCCTAATGCTTCCGATGCAGAGATTGCTAAAAAAGTAGCGAAAACAAATAGTGATCAAATGTCTCGTTTCACAAATCAGCGGAAACAAGATTTACAAAATATGAAGAAAACCGCTACACCATATGGAAATGCTAGAGATTTAGTTAACGCTGCGACTAACGCATTCCAAAAAGGATATGAGGCAGACCATAAAGATACGTTTATGAGTCAATTACCAGCAAATATGTTAGCGGAAGAAAAAGAGAAACAATGGAATGACCATCTGAATTCAAAAGTACAAGGATTTAGAAGCCACGCAGAACAGGCGGCAATAAAAGCCGGAGCTATGCCAGTTGATGCGAAAGATAAGCAAGGAGATAACTTGTTTGATAAGTCCTATGTGAATAAAGATGCCTTTGCTTCTCAACTTGCATTAGGAAAAATAGGAAAAGCAGTCGAGGATGTAAAAGGAGAAACGTTAGAAAGTGGCCATCAAAATATGGGGCAAGTCGGTGCTCTTGTCGGTGCATCTACTGCTGCATTTAAGAAAGCGTATAGTGCAGACCATAAGGCTGGATTCATGAAACAATTCCCTGCAGATATGCCACAACAAGAAAAAGAAGCAGCATGGAATAAGCATTTAGATCAAAAAGTACAAGGATTTAAAAATCATGCACAACAAGCGGCAGAATCGGCTGGTATTGTACAGCAAAAAGACGGTACAAACTATGCGAATAAAGAAGCTTTCACTGCTCATTTATCACAACAGTTACAAAAAAATCCTGACTTAAATGCTATGGGTATATCCAGTGCGGCAGGCATTCAGAAGGCAGTCCATGGTTTGAAAACACACGGTTTGACAAGTGGAGCTGGAAGCCAGCAATCAAAACAAGTAAGTAATGTTGGGAACCTGGTACAAGCCTCTACAGAATCATTTAAACAAGGCTATGCTGCAGAACAACAGGCAAGCTTTATGAAAAACTTGTCTCCAACTATGTCTCAACCACAAAAAGAACAAGCTTGGCAGACGCACCTAAATGAAAAAGGAAATGAATTTAAAGCAGTTGCACAACAAGCGGCAGTACAAGCGGGAGCGATGCCCGTACAGGCAAAAGATACGAGTGGGAAGAGTCTACATAATCAATCGTATATTAATAAAGATGCCTTTGCTTCGCAATTAACGAAAGGTTTACAAAATCATGCAAGTCTTGGAACGGTGAGCCAACAAGTAGGTTCTGGAATTACTAGTGCGATTCAAGGTGTTCGTTCACATGGCGTTGCGACAGGTGGCGCAATCAATAAAGCTGTATATGCAGCGACACAAACGCAAGCGAGTATCGCACGTGCAGGAAATCTTTCCGTTGCGGAAATTGAACGCTCTTATGCTGATGCATCAACAAGTGTAGCGAATATTGCACAAAGTGCTGGTAAAATGTCTATCCCAACTTCTGCAGTGGGACGCATGACACAGCAAAGTACAAAACTTGGCATGAGTGTAATGGAAGGTACAAAACACTTTATGCTTGCGGATCGTATTGATACGGTATCAAATGCATACTTTAGTGCCGCAAGTGCTGTACAACAATCCGGAGGGAATGCAGTACAACGAGTGATAAGTGGGACTAATGCTGCTGTTAATGCATCATTAGGTGGGAATGCAGCAGAACGCCATTACAATGTTACAAAAGGGTTAAGTTATGCAGCAGGTGTAATTGGTGGTGCAGGTGCTTATCAAGCGACTGCACGTATGGTAAGTAAACATAATCCTTATAACAAAGCTGTTCAAACAGAAGCAAAAGAAATTCAGGAAATTCAACAGATGGTACCTACGACAACAGATCATACAGGTACGAAATCGGTTGTAAAAGGTGCAGTACATCTTGTGATGACAAATAATAAATCGTGGATTGAAGCAAGAGACTCTAGTGGTATGACGCAAGTTGTCTCTCGTTATGGTAGTGGAGATAGTAGTATACGCTCTGGACAAGTGGTATATCAGGATTTAAATATTTCAGATGGACAGTTAACGCAGTATCGTAATGGTATGAAAGCTTCTCTAGCTTATATACAAGATTCAAGTGGTGGCAAAATCAATATCAATCGCTCGATCAATGTAAATCCAAATCAATTGGTAGGAAATCAAAATCAAAGACCATTACAACAGAAACCGGTATTTAATGAACCACCACTTACGGTCAATCACAAGGTAGACAATGGTCACTTCTATATGTCTGATTTAGACCAAGGTGGATATAAGAATGTACAAATGGTTGTAGAAAGAGATCGTAGTTACATGGTTGCGACAACAACAGACGGTACAGTGTCACGTATTTCACCATTCGGAAAAGGAGATACGCGTTTACAAGCAAACCAAAGGATTGAAAGAGCTTGTGAAGTGAAAGACAGTAGTATTAAACCAAGAGAAGAAATATTAGTCACACATGCACAGGATGAAGTCGTTCGTACAGAGACGCATCTGAACTTATCAGAACATGACCCGCAAAATCTGATTCCATTTGCGCCAAACCCTCGCTTGGCACAGCGAAGAGGAAGAAATTCTCAAAATGGAAAATATGGTGTGATTAGTCTATGAGTCAAAATCCTAATGATCCAAATGAACAGAAAAAAAGTAATCCTTTAAAAGATGTAGCTTCCCACTTTATTAAGAAAAAAGGGATGCAAGCGCGTGGGAAGATGGCAAAATTAGCAGGGAAAGCAGGAAAGGCGGCAGCGAAAGCTGCTGCCAAAATGCTAAAAGCAGGTATACTAAAAATTGTGGGTGCTGTTGTGGCAGCGGTTGGAGTACCTGCCGCTTTGATTATGGGAGTCATTATTGCTGTGTGTGTGATTTTAGTCTCTTTGATACCTTTTACTGATGATGATACGAAAACAGAGGAACAAGTAAAAAAATATATGGAAGTCTCAATGGCTCTTAATGTGGATTGGAAAGAGGTCGTCGCCTTTGACATGGCACGATATGATAATGATTTAACTGGTAAAAATCCGCATGATGCTATATCATATTTCTTAGATATCCAATATGAAGAATATACGGAAAAAGAGGTATGCGAGGCGGGACCGAATGGTCCTTGTGAAAAAAAGAAAAAAGAGATGCAAAAAACCAAATCTGAAAGTTACTCCGGACCAGATGTAAAAAAGATATTAGGAGATACAGATTTTAAGAAAAAGATAGATGAGATTAATGCGAGTGGAAGTAAAAAAGTGACAACATCTTCTCATGGGTTAGAGAAAGCGATGGAACTCGCAAAGTTTAGTAAGAGTCAAAAAGAGCGTGCTCGTGAGATATTGGAAGCAGGGTTGTTAGAGGCAACATATGGACACCTTGCACCTTCTAGTAATTTTGTTGGTGGTATGTGTGTAGGTAATGTGAGTCCTGGTGGAGAGCCTGTTAACCTTAATGAAAAAGTTACAGGATATCTACCTAAGATTAAAGAAATGGCAGAAAAACATGGTGTTGCTGAATATGTTGGTATTCTGGCAGCCCAAATGATGCAGGAATCAGGTGGAGCAGGAAATGACCCAATGCAGGCTTCAGAGGGGCAATATGGAGACATGAGCTCATCTTGTATAGGTGTAAAGGGAAATGCACGTATGGGTTGCATTAAAGATCCTAATATTTCTATAGAAGCAGGTGTACGGGAATTTAAAGATGTACTAGGAAAGGCCAATGGTGATATTGCTCTCGCTTTGCAGTCTTACAACTTTG
Organism: Bacillus sp. SSR7; assembly: GCF_055902415.1. Taxonomy (NCBI): domain Bacteria; kingdom Bacillati; phylum Bacillota; class Bacilli; order Caryophanales; family Bacillaceae; genus Bacillus; species Bacillus sp. SSR7. The sequence goes on from NZ_JBVVXV010000014.1 coordinate 111,085, forward strand.
GCGAAGGTTTTATTAGTTACGCTTTAGCAAAGGGTGGCTATTCAGAAGAAACAGCTATTGAGTTCTCAAGAAGTAAGAATCATTTAAATCCAGGTGGTTGCTCCGATCCGAATAACTTCAGGACAAAGGTTAATGCGTGCTACGGAGATTTTACATATGTTTCCAAAGTTTTAAAATATTACAAGGATTTGGGGTGTGTGGCAGCTGGAGATGGAGAATGGATTTCTGATAAAGGTTGGAAATGGCCAACGAAATCAGGTCGTATTACAGACACATTTGATGCAGTTCGTAATGGAAAGCAACATAATGCTGTAGATATTGGAGCCATGACCGCTGGAAAACCAGGAGACCCCGTATGGTCGATGGAAGCGGGAGTAGTTACAGCTCAAACAGGATATGTAAACTACGGTGGTCTAGGTGTCTATATTGACCATGGAAATGGCATTGTATCTCGTTATTTACACTTGAGTAAGATTTCAGTTACCCCAGGAACTATGGTAACAAAAGGACAAATTATCGGAGAAATGGGTGGTTCTAACTATGTTGGTGGCGTTCTGAATATGCTTGGATACGCTGTCCATTTAGATTTCCAAATTCGTATAAATGATCAACCGACGGATCCAATGAAGTTCTTTAAGAAAAATGATGATCCAGGGTTATCATCTGGTGGTTCTCCTACCATGACAAATGCTAAACGACAAAAGGTATTGGAAGAAGCGAAAAAATGGCTAGGGCAAGGGAAAGTCAGATATGTATTAGGAGACCGTAATCCACCAGGTGGCTCTTCAGACTGCTCAGGATTTACGCAGTATGTCTTTAGAACAAGTATAGGTGTGCAACTTGGAGATTGGACAGGTGCTCAAGTTGGGCAAGGTAAACAAGTACCAGAAATTAATCATGCACAACCAGGGGATCTTATCTTCTATGAAAATCCAGGGCACGTTGCAATTTACATGGGGAATCAAAAAATGATTCATATTGGTGATAACAAAGGTGTACAAATTACTGGTCTAAACTATACGGCAAGAGGTCAACATATGACGCAAATTCGTAATGTTATAGACTGATAAAGGATGAGAGTAGATGAAGAAAATAATCAACATTTTATCCAATATGCCTCGTAAGTACTTAGTTATATTGGGAATTATAGTGTTAGTAGTAGGCGTTGCTACCTATAATACTATTCATCGTTACATGATGAAATCTCAAGTACAAGAGGAAGAGCAAGTAAATCAAGATGAAATCGAGATGCTTGGAGATAAACCGAAGGGATTTGATACAAAAGAGGAGGAATATATCGCAAAGACAAAAACTGTAGAGGATTTACTACGAAAAATTTCTAATAGTAGTTATGATGTTCCGTATTTGTTTACAAAAGATGGATTTGGTATTGAACCAATGAAAATGACAAGCAATGAGCGTATGCTCGCTACAGAAGCTGTACAACGATACTTCCTAAATGGAGATAAGTTTTACAATGCGCGAATTACCAAAATTGACCGTGGAAAAAAAGTAGATACCTTTCATATTGAAGTTTTAATTCAACAGGTAAACTTCTTAGAACCACGACAATTTAAAGTGCAGGTAAACAAATATGCACAAATTGTAACACCAATTGCACAAATTCCACATGGACAAGAAGAAGTACCTGTGGATTAAGAAGGAAATGAGGGTTGTGGAAGAAAAAACACAACCCTTTTATAAAAAAATAAAGAGTACCTAAAATTATTTATTGAATATTCATAATTTTCTTATATGATAAAACCATGGTTAAATGAAATTTGTATATAACGCTAAAATGAGATGGATATGGAGGAATACAAATGAGAATGTTGATTGGAACAGCTGCGAATTTTGTTTCGGGGTATTATATAGGACGAAATTCTGGATTATTAGGAACGTTGTTTGGCTGGGCTTTTCTGTTGGGTGGTGGCTATCTGTTAATAGAAAATTGGGATAGCATCACAGCATGGATGCATAGTTTGAATATTGTAAGAGGATTAGATGGTTATGAAGACATGAGTAATGGCTTTATTTTTATCTGTTTGGTAGTAAGTGGCTTTATTCTCATCTTGTTGTCGCCGATTTTCGTTATTTTACTAATAGTTTGTTTCGTGTTAATGAATATTGTTGCTTGTACACTTGTGTTATTAACATCACCAAGTACATATATAAAGAAGAAAGATAAGGAGAATGAGTGGGAATGAATACAATTTTAGTTTTAGGTGGATCGAATGGAAGAACGTTAGAGAGGTTGGCCAAAAAAAGAGACTGCCAGGTTATTTTCCATGATGGGAAAAATCACGGTGGCGTAAAGAAAACGTTTCGAAGTGTAATCAAAAAATGCGATGTTATTGTTGTTCAAAAAGGTGCATGTGGCCATGTATCTATTGATGTAGCAAAAGAGTACGCAAAGAAGTATGATGTCCCACTATTATTTAATCAAGGGTTTGGTGGAACCAGTGCATTAGAAATCGGGTTAAAGCATCTGCAAGCGGCTTGATTTTAGTAGGTAGTCTGAGATAACTGTTTGGACATTATATCATTTAATTGTTATATATAATTTTTAAATCAAAATAATAATTATTTAACTTACTAAAATTTGAATTTTGTAGAAAAGTAAGTGAATAGACCGATGGTTACTATTCTTGAATCGAAGGATGTCAAAAGCAAAAGTAACATGAAAATTCTCTAAAAAGACAAACGAAAAACATCACTGGATCCAATGAAAGTTCGCTATTAAAAACAAAATCGTAAATTAAATAAAAAAGTGAAGGGCAAATACATGAACATGAATAATAGTAATATACATAAATCAGGTTATATTATACTTATATATTTTGTAATGACTCAATTTGTTGGGATTATAGGGGTACAATTGCTAGCAAAGACGGGCTGGTATGATATTCAGGGAAACCAACAGCAAGCAATCCAACAACTTCTTGTGCACTGGGACCTAATTGGGTTTTCACTTATGCTGATAATCATCTTTCTTATATATAGTAAGGAGATAATAAATGATCAAAAGTTATCGATTAAATTATCAGGAAATTCATTCATATGGATTTTAGTTGGGATCATATTCGTATTTCTTGCGCAGATAGTAGGTAGTATGTTAGATAAAAGTATATTTCAGTTAACTACTCAATCAGCAAATACATCTAATACGGTCGCTGCTGCAGCAATATCTCCTGTGGCACTTATTTCAATTGTTCTTCTTGCACCGTTAGTAGAAGAGTTTGTTTTTCGTTACGCGGCCATAAATATTTTAATGTCCAAGTTTAAGCGAACTTGGAGCATATTAATAAGTTCATCGTTCTTTTCTATCATGCATTTTGATTTTCCATTTATATTTGGATACTTTTTAATTGGAGTTATACTGGCTTTAGTATATGTACATACCAATAGGTTGCTAGTATCATTTGTTGTTCATGCTAGTATGAACTTAATTGTTGTTATACTCCAAATTTCTTGATGAAAAGCAGCGGATTCGTGCGATTTACTAGTGATTTAGCTTTTTTGTGTTTATGAATTTAAAATTATGGTAGTCTTAATAAGACTAGATTTGAAAATGTGGGTTCAAGTTGCTGTATCGACTGAATTGCACAAAAAAACCAATTCCATTACACGGGAATTGGTTTTTTTGGTGTGTGTTTTGTTAGCATAATGTTTGACGGCCTAAAGGAGAGTTGTTCCTTTGTAGTTTAGTATAACGCAAATAAAAAGAAAATTCAAAATGAAATGATGAATCTTTACATATTTTAAAAATTCAACACAAATATGTAAAGATATGGTTTATAATAAGTGTTGAAACACTCTCCTATGTTTCTAGTGATTGTATCTTTTATCTGTTTTTGGTGCGAAATCTGTTGATAGATTTTGCACTTTTTTATTTATTGTTTAATAGGATATGGATGATATAGTCACTACTATTTCTTGTAAACTCCTTTTCTCCATACCCACTCAATAGGACCATAACGGAAATATTTACTCCACATTTTGCTGAACATAATTTGTACAAGGATAATTAAAAGTCCGAAGATACATAGTTGCCAGTAATATACGTGTGAGACATCTTTCAAGTACAACGAAAGTATGACAAGAGTTAGTATACTTTGGCTAATGTAATTTGTTAAAGCACACTTGCCTACGTTCATAAGGGGGCGCAGCCACTCTATATATTTTTTATTCTCACAAACTCGAAGTAGGGTACAAATATAGAATATAGCTAGCGTTTTTCCTCCAAATAGAATCCATATTTGTATATCCTGAGAGTAATAGATATCCGATTTTATAAAGTAGTAGATAATAGGACAAGAGAGAAGACATGAAATGCATAACGAACTCCACTGTAAAAATTTAATTTTCTTTATTAACCCCGGTATCCTTTTAAAAATATCTTTCTTACCAGCCCATAAGCCGATTAAAAATAAGCCTATATATTCAGGAATTCCTATTAGTAGTTGTTGAGGTTCCTCTATCATCAGAAAAAACAAACGTGCTTTTACTTGATATAAATAATGTGTAAATAGATTTACCGTGTGGTTGGTAGTGTTACCTGTAAACATATATTGATAGTAAGTTGGCACTTCAAGAATAGAAGAACTTGCTTGTAAAAATACAATAATATGTAATACATAACTAACCGTTAGGAAACTACAACCAGCTATAAAAATAAGCTTAGTAGATCGCTTATAAAAGAACAATAGAATAAATCCTGCTATAGCATACGCATGTAGAATATCTCCATACCATAGAAAGGTGAAGTGGAGTAAACCAAAGGCTAGTAAAATACACAGTCTCCGGGTAAATAACCTATACATGGGATAACCTTTTGCTTCTGTATTTTTCATAAAGATATAAAACCCTACGCCAAATAAGAATGCAAAAATAGTATAGAACTTTGCCTGTATAAACAAATCTACTAAAAAACGAATCGCTTTATCCGTACCGGAGTAACCTGCCTGATTAAAGGGATCTAATCCCGTCATAGTAGGTAGATTCGCAAAAAGGATACATAGTATGGCAATACCTCTTATTATGTCTAAAGATTGAATACGGGCGTTTTGTTGCATCTTAATTCTCCTTTCGTACAAAGAAAAACGAGCACTATACTAGCTAGCGCTCGAATTACGTCTTGTAAAGAATCCATCATAGGTAGCAGCTGACATAGCTCCTTCTAAACGTTCAACTTCTTCACCTCTGTTATAAGCTACAACAACTGGAGTACCTGGAATGTCGAACTCTTGAAAGGCACTTTGATTTTCTGGGGTAGAGATATCAATACGATAGATGGTTCTATCATGCTTTTTTGACATACGATTGATATCCGGTGCAGCCTTTTTACAATAATGACAGGTTGGTTGATGGTAATACGCAATGAATTCTTCATGGGATTTTATTTTTTGCTTTAATTCTTCTTTTGAAATATCTTTTATATTTTCAGGTGATCCTTTTACATCTGCAGCAGATACAATTGTTTTTTTAGGTGTTACTATTTCTGTTTTGACTGATTCATTTTTAGTTAAAGTAAAGATCGTGATACCAATAACACATAAAGTTGTTATAATTGCTCCGATTTTGTAGATTTTTTTCATAGTAAATTCCTCCTTAAAGTAAAAAAAAGGACAAACCTCGCCCGAGTTAACAGGGCGTAAGGTTTGTCCTTCACGCTACGTACAATAGAGTATAAACAATGGAAACAAATTTTCTATCTCCATAATAACATAAGATTTATATAGAATGCTATAAGAATTTCAAAAGAAAAACTAAGGGATAACTTAATTATAAAATTTCATGTACCAGATTATATATCAAAAACAATAAACACTACAACAAGGTGGGCTCTGTGGTGTATCCAACTGATTGGGACACTATCCTCCTCCAATAAGCATAAAATCATTCAACAAACACATCTCAAAAAGTGTGTGTACTTATGAAGTGTGTCTTAAGTATATTTTGATACCTTTTGAAGTAGTTTAAGCTGCAAAGAATATACTATATCTAAAGGTGTACCTTTTGGGAATGTTAAATTTTATATTTTTATGAACTTAATACCATATTTTTGTGTTCATTCGTTTTTTAGGGGGGAAGATTTATAGGCATAGGGTGATATTAAATGTGTATAGGTAATAGTAGCTAGTAAGGGTGATAATAGTTTGTATAGGTGATAATGAATGCGCTCGTGTGATAGTGGAGTAACATTAGATAGTAATCTATTACATTGAAAGATTAACGATCTTTATGATGTAATAGAAAGGGTTTTTAGAATGAATAAAAAATTTAAACAGCAGAAGAGTAAGAAGAGTACTAAAAATGTAAAAAAACAAAAAAGACTTCTAAAAGGAAAACAGTTCAAAAAGGACATTATTTTAGTAGCAGTTGGCTATTACTGTCGTTTTTCTTTAAGCTATCGTGATGTATCTGAGATTCTCAAGGAACGTGGTGTGTCAGTTCATCCAACAACTATCATGCGTTGGGTTCATGAATATGGAAATCTAATCTATCAAGTGTGGACGAAGAAAAATAAATCGGCACTCCATCTCAGTGTACAATGAATTACAACAAATTACAACAATTAATGGCCACTGCATAAATAGTTTCCCTTATTTATCCACTCGTTTATGCTTTTTTCAAACTTTGCAACACAACCAGAACAGTCATCGTTTGTCGCTGAAAACGTTGTATTACCAACGTTTTTGCTTAGTCGAGAATGTCTCGCACTCATGATTTACGTCTTCCTATTAGTGTGTTTCTGTGTCTAGCTGTAGCGCTATGCGTGTAGGAAATCCCTCGTAAAATAATGTTCTTCCCAAACTTTTTAGCAGATTTATGAATTACGGGGTAAAGAAAACTATAGTATGAGGTATTAACCAATTGTTAAAATATCGAAAAATTTTATAGGGTACTAGCTATGACAATAAAAGAGGGATAATAGATGGATTCATTGAACCTTCTCTAAAATTAACAAAAAAATTTAGAAAATTTAGAAAAAAACAATTTACATAAAAAGGGAATGGTTGTGTTATGTAAATGCAAGTCCATTTACAAAAATAGGAAAGGGGAATTTTAAATGAAAAACAAAGGTATTAAGGAAGTTGATGTACAGGTTAAAAAGGTCAACACGGAGTTGGAGAATGTTCTCAGTGTTGAAGATTTTGTCATTGAAGAGCTTCCGCCTCTTCCATTAGCGCTAGAGCAAGGTGATCCATCCTATACTGATATGTAAGTATAGGCGTAAGCCTATAATTCTAGGGGCTGCGTAGATAGCCCCTAGAATTATTTTATTACAAGTTATTGAAGGAGAGATGACTATGTCTTCGATAAGTACTAAGCAGGTGTTACATACCCATGTATCAATTCGGTTTGAACCCCCTATGGTTGGCGAACAGAAATGGCTTGTTACAATGCTTCGCCGACGGTTTCGTGTATCAGTTCCCGCATGTGCTCTACTCGTATCATTTATGGGTGGAAGGAGTGTAGAAGATGCGGTTGCTGAAGTGGCATCGCTCTTTTCAATTGACCCACGACCTCTTAAGATGCTAATTAGTGAATTTGAAAAAAAAGGATTATTAGTCGCTCCAGGAAACGACAGTCATACTTGGGCAATGCAAATCAAGCAGCGCTGGTCGTCATATGGTTGGGACCAAGCAGCTGACTATCAAATCGCATCCTATGACTACCCATTCGTAAATTATGCAGTTGACGGACGCTTACTAGATATTTCTAGAATGAAAGATTACTCTACGGCAGAGCCAGATGTGAACCGCGTGAAGTCGCCCATGAATGCTTCAGAAACCCTTCCGACCATCACCGCCAGAGCAGCACTTGATAAACTGACAGAATCATTTAATCGAGTTTGGAATCAAGAGTGTAAAGGGAAGTCGCTCAATGCGGAACGTTTCGAGGTACTCTTATCTACACTTTTTGGAACGCTACGCTACAAAAAACGATCTGCTGATCCTAATCGAGCAGATTTGATCCGTAAGACAAGTCCATCGGGTGGTTCTCGACATCCGACTGAAGGATACGCTTTCGTTCAAAATGTTGATGGAATGGAACCAGGTATCTACCACTTTTCGGTGGCTGCTAATGCACTAGAGCGTGTGGGTTCCTTACCAGACAAAGAGATTCTATATGATCTATTTTCTGGGCCAATGCGAAGAGCGCAGTTCCAGCCACAGGTATTCCTTGTAATGACATCTTACTTTGAGCGTAACATGTACCGATACAGGGAACCACGCACCCTTCGATCCATCTTTATGGATATAGGTCACTTATGTGTAACCATGGAAACTGTGGCAAATTCAATGGGATTAAGATGTCAATTCCACCATTCGATTGACGATCAACACATAGAGTCCCTTTTAGGGATTTATCCGCTCGAGGAAGGAGCGATGTTTGGTGTAGCATTGGCAGGAGGTGTAGAAGAGCTATGAATTTAGAATCGTTTGAACAAGTGAAAGATGAAAAAGGTATCCAGAAAGGATGGAGTCCGCTTACTTTTATGCGAATGCATGTAGGTGAAGAACAGAGCGGATATGTAAAATTTGAGAATCCTTTATTAGGAAAGAATATTCTACTAAATCGTTCTGCGGCACTAGAATTACTGAAGGGTAGCTTACAAAAACCTGAATGTCCTGCTGGGGTGACGGCAGAGCGTTTACGCGAATTTGGTCTACTGGATGCACCGCAGATACATCCTACGATGCTTGCGGGTATAGAGCATTGGAAAAGCCGTAATTGGAACGATTCAATAGGTTACTTTTTATCATCTCGAGTTAGAGACTTCGCTGATAAGATAGAGGATTATCGTACAAAAAATCATATAATATTGCAGGATTACTTAGATAAAGATGGTGAACCACCAACTCATAAACGAGTAGGAGAAAAAGCTAAATCACTAGCTGAACCGGTACCTCTTCCCGATATCCCTTTGAACAAAGTGTTATATCGTCGCAGTGCTGCTCGTCATATACCAGTCCGGCATTTTAAACATGATATCTTGAGTAGTATCCTTTATCATGGCACACAGTTAATACGCAGGAGTAGGAATGTTCCACAAACAAAAGGAAATAGGTCATACCTGTACAGCTTTGGTTGTGCCTTTGATATTTACCTTGTTGTTTATGGGATTGAAGGTATGGAATCAGGCATTTATCTTTATGATGTAGAGAATCATGCTATGGAGCTTATCGTACCTGGTGAGTGCCGTGAACAGATGTCAGCTTGTCTGTATGGACTGAAATGGCCTTTGACAGCTGGATGTACGCTACTTTACGTTGCCGAATATGAGCGGTATCAGTGGCGCTACCGTCATGAACGAGCCCTGCGTAATTTGTTTATTGATGCTGGTAGAGCGGTTCATTATACGATTCTGTGTGCTACTGCTTACGGGAAGTTGACAGCCCATACACCAGCTGTGAAGGATGCTCTTGCAGCAGAATTGCTGGGACTCGATCCTACTCGTGAGCAAGTTCTTTACACACTTACACTGGCATAAGGAGGTATTTTATGCAAGACGTCCAAACAAAAGTGCTACGATTAAGCAAGGGATGGGATTATTTATTGAGTGCAGAAGGTATCCAAATATGGTCTCTCCCAACCCAACGACGTTTTCTCTTACATGGTTCAGCACAGGAATTTAGACAGCTACTAGAGTTACTTAAAATCGGTATACCAATTGAAGGAGCCGTTGAAAAACTAAGTAAGCAGAGTGGAATGAACCCGAAACGAGTGGAAGGTTTTGTTAAATCTTTGTCGAAGCTTGGGGCTATTGTGGTAGCTCCTCCTTTGCAAGAGCAAACGGGAAGTCTTTATGAGCGTCAACAGTGGTTCTTTGATCAATGGGAAAGAGAAGGAGTAAGTGGATTCGACCTTGACCTATGCCTCCGACGTAGTAAAGTGTTGGTGGTAGGCGCAGGAGGGATTGGCAGCTGGATAATGTTGAATTTGGCTCGTATTGGTATTCAGCACATTGTAGCGGTCGACCCTGATCACATTGAAACAAGTAATCTGCCAAGGCAGATTCTATACAATTCCGGGGATGTAGGGATGCTCAAAGTCGACGCAGCGGCGCGAAGGTTGCAAGAGGTAGATTCACAGATTCGGTATGAAGGACATGCACTGTACATTGAGAAAGCAGAAGATTTAATCCCGCTTTTAGATGGGGTTGATTTAGTAATAAACCCATTTGGATTTATCTCCAGTCGCACTCGTAATGTGATTGCTGAAGCATGCTTTAATTGCCAGGTTCCTGTTCTCTTTGGGGGACAGTGTATAGTGGGACCACTGTGCATTCCAGGGGAGACCTTATGTCATCAGTGTATGTTTGAGTATGATTCGGGAATTAAAGAAACATTACAAATGGTTGATGCTGTAGGATGGATGCCGCCAAGAACACCCTTTTCACCAGTTATGTCCATTAGTTCTGGGCTGATTGTATTTGAAGCAGCTCGTTATCTATCAGGTAGTGAGCAAGCCCGAAGTCTTACAGGTATGTATGTGGTTGATCCCTATAATTACAAAATTACATTTAGGCCGGGAGAGCGCAATCAACAATGTCCTGTCTGCAGCAGTATTTAAGTGTATAAATTTTCGAAAAACGATAGAGATTAGTAAGCTCGGGTGCCCATGCTTCCGAGCTCTGCTGGTTAGCTACGATTTTTCGCTTGTATACATAAGTCATACATTCAGACTTGCCAATAGTCATCATGATGGAAATCTGGATTTCTATTGAGAATTAACAATTATTTTTATTTATACCAAACAATGAAAGTATAAGTTTATGAGGATGCTGATAACCTTAAATTTGATATTCTTGTCTAACATATAAATGCAGATTGTTCTTTGAATTCTTGAAGATTTTGATCCTGCAACTCTTAGAAAGGAGGATGGATGTCATGTCGAAATTAACTTGGAAGTGGAGTAATTACTGGGAGATTCTTTCCATATCTCTTCCTATTCTTGCTGGATCTATAACGTCCATGCTTGTTGGTGTAATCGATACAGCCATGATGGGGAGGTTCAGTGTAGATGGTTTAGCAGGTGTCGCGGCAGCTGCTGCTGTTTTCAATATCTTTACGAATATTATTATGGGCGGATTAACAGGGCATCAAATACTAGCATCTAGGCGTTTTGGGGCTGATAAACCAGAACAGGTGGGAGTTTCATTTCGCCATTCTCTGGTATTCGCAGGAGGAGTATCTCTGGTTTGTGTAACAATCCTTCTAGTTGCTAGCGATTGGCTGATGTTGTTCATGACAGACTCTATTAATGTCTTGAAATCTGGAGCAAATTATTTGTATGCCCGTTCTCCAGAGCTATTAATCATGGTTCCCACTATACTGATTCAAAGTACTTTTAATGCTGAAAAGCAGACAAAGTGGTCTATGTATACAATGATATTAGTTGCATCAACAACTGTGATATTTAACTATCCCCTCATTCATGGTTTAGGAGCAATCCCGGCCCTTGGGGCAACTGGATCGGGTCTTGCTAGCGTTTTTGCGCGTATTGCAGGCCTTTTATTTCTAATAGTAGTGGCTTACAAAAAAAATCTGTTTGGGCGTATAAATCTCTATAAATTTCACTTCAAAGTAAAAGAGTTTAACCAGATTCGTAATATAAGCTTACCAGCAATATTATCAGGCGCGTTCGACTATGCTGCCAATACTTTTTTCTTCATTATGATGGGGATGCTTGGGAGTGTTTACCTTGCAGGTGGGCGTATCGCCTTTAATCTGATTATGATTTTCTTTTCAATTGCAATGAGTCTTGCAATGGGTTGCCAAATTCTTGTAGGTCGCTCTTGGGGTGCTAAGAATTTGGGAATGATCCAGGTTTATATCAGGCGGAGCCGCTTGTTACTAACAGTAATCCTGACATTATTGGCTATTCCGCTGATTGTTTGGCCACAGGGTGTAGCAAGCATTTTTACATCTTTTATCGAAGTTCAGGAAGCATCATTGGATGCAATAAGAATCATTGGCTTGTGCGCGCCAATCGTAGCCCTAGCTTGTACAAACGTTAGCGCGCTGCGGGGGATGGGCAAAACAAAGTGGGATATGTACACGAACGTATTGCCGGGATATCTTCTTAGATTACCTATCGCATGGTTTCTAGGAATTGTTGTGGGATGGAAGCTAACGGGCCTTTATATTGGCTATATTGCCTATTGGCTTGGTCGGCTTGCTATAGGACAGATAATGCTTGCTAAAACAATGAAAATCACTGAAGAACAGGGGGAAATAGTCCATGATGGATTACAACAGAAAGTTTAAAGCATTTGTTGTGTCAGAACCAGTTAGACTCTTAGCAGAGCGTATCTACATGCTATATCGTGAAAAACAGCCAATTTCAGCCTCGCTATGTGGTTCTGTTCAATGGGATCGAGTAGAGGACCTCTCGGACCAAGGTCTAAATGATTACGCTGAAGATTTGAAGTCACTAGCCTCAGACATCGTAGTAATGAGGCGCCAGACCCTTGAACTGACAGACCGAGTGGTAGTGAAGGAGTTGGATCGTTTTATACAGGAGAAGTTATACCAAACTAATGTACAACGTCTATACCAGACAAGTCTTATGCCGTACTTTCAGCTTATTGCAGCTTCACTACTACCATTTTCCCTTAATCCACCCCTACCAGAGGCGACTGACAATCGACTTTCTGAACGTCTCCATGCGGCACTCAATTGGTTGGATTTAGCTGCTAAGCGTCAAGAATCTGGCTATATAGTTGTTTCTTCTGACGATAAAAATGCTGCAGAGAACTTAGCCGTTGCAATTGAAGAATTCATAAGAGATAGGGGGACTGTATCGAGCAGGATCTCGAATCAATTGGAACAACTATGTTCCCAACTTCGACGTTGGTCTGTTTTGGAAAAAGGGGCTAACGTATCAAAGCGTGGGTTAAGTCTCGATAATATGGAACATTTATTATTTGATTGTTTTGGAACCGGACAATCAGTGAATTGGTGGGCTAACGCACTTAATAATCGTCTGTTTGTAGAATTGGACCATTTCTCTAATATGGAACAAGTTGAAGGGTCATTTCAGGAACTTGGTCAGCTTACAAATTGGGATTTTGTTTCTGAATGGGGGATGGAAATTCATGAACAAATGGAAATTCATGAAAGAAATAATGATCCAGCTGGTGTGCTTCAATGGCTCCACTCGGTATATCGTCATTTAAGATCTAAATCGATAGGGACATATGTTCATACCACAGCACCTGTTGCTCGTATCGAGGTGGGGAAGCGGCTTCTTTCGTTTCTTGCTACTGAGGTACTTTACTTGCCGTTATCGGATAGCGGGCAAGAGGCACGTATGTTAGTTTCACCACTACTTGTGTACCGTAACGCTCCGTTGACTTGCAGATTCCGCCTCCATATGACTCTTGCTGTTGCACACGATCTTTGTCCAGGACACCATGAGCATGTGTGGCGAAGAAGTGGTGGTGTTGTGGGTCCGTACCTCGAGTGCTTACAAAGTAGCGTGGGATTAGAGGGATGGGGTGTATTTGCTGAAGGTATCTTGGCTGATTTATCTCCAAAAGGTGCTCTAGAGATGCACTACTCAAGGATACGCCGACTGATGCCATCGGCAATCACACTAACGTTGATGGATAAAGGACGTGATGTTGCCAACAATTTACTTCAGGACATCGCGAGGCAATACCCTAGCATTATTAAAGAGGGAATGCGTTTTGGCGGTGGACTTGGGTGGGCTTCATTACCGTATGCGGTCGGACTTTTGGAAACAGAGCGAGCATTAGAGCGGATACATGCTGCTTTTCCGAAGGGGAAGTACGTTACTGGAGTTACGGAACGTTATTTATCACAAGGCCCTATGACTCCTTGTTTGATTTCTAGCCTAGCTTCAAAGATAGAATCACTAGAGGAGGAGAATGATGGACTACACAGAAATTTTAGTGGAAAGTATTGAACGGAAGCTAATCATCGGAAATCGTTATATCAATCTAAAACTAATGATGAAGCCACCTCTTGGCTGCTCTTCTTTGCTATTTGCAGCTAAGGACGTCTTGACAGATAAACCGGTTGTATTGAAATTTCTTCACCCTGGTGTAGATGATCCATACTGGCGAGCGGCTTTTGAGCGTGAAGAGCGAATACTGAGTGAGCTAAAAGGAAAGTCCTACGTGGTAGAACTTTTAGATGAAAATTGTGAATTTCAATTGAATTCAACAAACTCTGATGGCACAGAACTTTCCGTAAACCTTCGCTATTTGCCTTTAGAACGAGGAATAAGGGATCTCTCTGAATATATAAAATCACCAGATAGAGATCCTTTGGAATCTTTACACCTCTTTAGGGAGCTCTGTAAGGCAGTAGAGGAATTACACAAACAAGGAATTAGTCACAGGGATCTGAAACCTAACAACTGTGTGCTGTTCCAAGAAGGGAGCTTGAAACTAATTGACTTTGCTCTCTCTTATAGAGAAGGAAGTTCGGTTATATCACAGGGGGAACGATATGATCGCTGGTACTCTATTTTTGTCCCTAATCATCTATATGGGGCTCCTGAATTATACTGCGGCTTTGCTTTTACGCCTGCTCAGTTTCCAGTAGCAGATTTTTTCCAGCTTGGGGCAATCCTTTTCGAACTGTGGACTGGATCGCGACTTATGAAGTTTTTGTATCAAAGGGACTTTATGTTGGACTTTGGGCATCTATTTTGTTATGTCCAAGATGGGAGACGAAGGGAGAATTATCGACGTGCTATTCAAGTTATTAAGAAGAAATACCCATTGCCCTCTATAACGGAACTAACAACCGGACCTTGGAGGCAAGGAGCAGAGGCTATCAATGAAGTATACCAAGCGATGTCAGAGTTAGATTATGAGCAACGTTGCACCGATTTTGATTGGATACAATGCCAACTGGAGGTGGCAATTGATCAAATTATGACCAATCAGTGACATGTCAAGAAGGAGATGAAGCACTATGATGGCACCTTTATTTTGGAAAGATCTCACAGTAATGAGTCCAGGGTTTGATGGGCGTGGAAAGGTTATTATTTCAAATCCCTTAATAGGGAATCGAGTAGAAGTAGGAATAAGTGACCTCTTGGATTTATTGGCTATATACACCTCAGGAGTGGAGAAAGATAAGCTATATTTACAGGCGTATCTTACTGAACAGGGATTCCTCTGTGAAGAGAAACAGATAGAACCACGTAGTGACTTGGAGCACTGGGAGCGACGTGGCTGGGATCAGGTACTTGAGTATTATTTGTGGTCCCATGTAAAACCGGATAGGCAAGGAAATATGCTACATAGACACCCGGATTCTATGACAGATATTAAGGTCAAACACCTCACGAATCTGATGGATTTTCCAGAAGACCTACTTTTAGGAGAAGTTATTTTAAGAAGGCGTACTCTACGTCGGTATGCGGATAAATCACTTGCGGAATGGAAATTCAGTGGGATTCTGTGGTACGGGTTAAGCCGTCTCCGCAATCCTATAATAGAAAAAATGAATAAATCAAACTCTTTAGGGGTGTATATAATTATTTACTCTGTCGAAGGGATAGAACCTGGTCTCTATAGATATTATCCACAATCTCATGGGATTGAACTGCTAGAGCCTGGTATGCTAAGGGGAGAAGTTTCCCATTTACTATTCGGGCAAAGTGCTCCACTTACCGCTGCCTGTTCTATTTTTCTTACTGTTGACTTGTTTGATTACGCACACTGTCACCATGGAGAGGACTCACTTCGGGGGTTATTAATAGAAGTAGGGAGATTTGGACACGAGTTGCTAATTGCAGCAGATGCCCTAGGACTTGGTGGCCTAACTGCACCAGCTCTGCGTGAGCGAGAGGCAGAGCAGTTGCTACCGATACAGAAGGCGCGGGAAACAATCTTATATACAATTACATTGGGGGCACAAAAAATGATTGAGAGGAGCGACGATAATGGAAATTCAAACGCAAATTAGTGCTCGCATACGCCCGGCGCGGGAATTTGTCAATCAACAACGCTGGATTGTTGATCACCTTGAGGCTAGGCGGCGGTTTTCCTTACCGCTTGCTGCCGTCATGCTTCTAATTGTATGTGTCGAGCCAATAGAAGAACAAGTAGCTATAAAGAAAGTTGGGGATCTCATGTCGCTTCCTGTAGAGTTACTTGAGCAAATCCTTGACAATCTTAGGCATAAAGAACTGCTGATAATCACTACAGACTATAATTTTCAGAAAAATCGGGAGTATATGGCTAGCTTCGCGCGAAATGGCTGGCAGGGGGCCTGGGATTATTTACTATTAACCTATAACTACCCGTTTGTCGATTATGCAGGGAATGGTCGCTCTATTGATTCTAAGCGAATGGAGGAGTATAGGAAGATAGAACCAGATAACTCTCGGTTTAAAAAATATCCTAGTCCCCTTAAGCGTCTTCAATTACCCACAATAGGAGTTAACTTAGTGCCAGGGAATGTTAGGAATGCTTACCGGCATCTTACCCAAAATGAATGGGGTATTCTGGAGCTACGTAAGTTATGCGCTGTAGCCTTTGGTAAGGTGGGTGTCATTAGACATAATCATTCGGATGATCAAACATCTGAGCCTCTTTATTTACGGACTAGCCCTTCAATGGGGGCACGACATCCTGTAGAAGCCTATGCTCTTGTGCAGGATGTAGAGGGACTAGATAAAGGCTGGTACCATGTATGTGTTGGTGATCATAAAATGGATTATATTTCTTGCGAACAAATTGATTTCAAATCCTTATCTGCATGGATTCCAGCGCTGGCTAAGGAGAGTAAAAAGCCACCACGTGCGATTTTACTCTTAACAGCCGTGTTTGAACGCAGTATGTACCGATACCGTGAACCACACATATTTCGATCTATTCATTTCGATGTTGGACATTTATGCGCCTCTGTAGAGTTGATAGCCCGGAGCCACGGAATGATGGTGGAAATATTCCCGATTACTCAAATTCCGGGAGCTGAAAGACTAGGAATAGAAATGTTGACTGAAGGGGGGATGGCAGCAGTGGCGCTTTGGTGATAACAAATTCTTATTCCAACTTAGTTAGAATTATTTTGTTTAACGAAACAGAATAGAAGTTAAAGAATGAACATTCACCGCTATTTTAGCCACCCACTAGTTTCCGTTGTTAGGTGATACAGAGGATAATGTCATAAAGATGAAATGATTTACTGGGTGGCTTGTAATGTCTGATTCAGTTGTTTCATAATTTATGACAATTGAATTTTTTAGTAACGGTCATTTTTATCCCAAACGAATAAAATGACCGGAGTTCGACCGGTCATTTTATTTCAAACTCTTATGATAGTATTATTCGCTCTAGTCGTTCAAAAACCCTTTTTTCACCCATTACTTTCATAATATCAAACAAATCAGGTGTATTTGTTCTATTAGTTAGGGCGACTCTAATTACCATAGCTACATCCCCAACATGTCCCTTGTAATTGTTAGGATTAGCTTTATATTGCTTGACATCCTTTGCAAATCCTATCTCCCCAGCAAGTTCTTTAATTTCATGGAACCAAGCGTCCTTTTCACTATTAAATCTATAAGTTTTGCTAAATCCGCTTATAATTTCTTTCACAATATCCAAACTTACATTTTTAGGGAAATTATAACCGTTCAATATATCCTTTTTAAATAATTCATCATAAAAGAAAGCAATCATGGGCTGTACATCTGACCACTTTGAATAATCTTTTCTTGGTTTTTTTATTGTTCGCCCCACATTTAGAATGTTCAAAGTGTATTCTTTATTTTTGGCAATTAAATGATAAAACTCAGAATCAAATTCCTTTGCCCAATTGTATAAATAGGAAAAAACCTGGTCACCGGTGAGCTTAGATATAACATCTTTGCTAGTGTCATCGAGTTTATTCATGTCTAATAATGCACCACTAGCGCTCATTTTACCAGTATAGATAAAAAATTCTCTAAATGACTTATGAGGGTTGGCCATCCTCCATTCTTCAAAGTCAGAATTGATTAGATTCATAAAGTATTCACCTATAGCTATTCCTGGATATCCCTGTTCTTTGTAATATTCAGCTGTGCCATCAAGATCCTTACGTTTACTGAATTTACGTTTAGAAGTTCCGACTTGCTTCATTATTGGAGCAATATGTCCATATTCTGGTCTTTTAAAACCTAACGTTTCAAACAACTGAATATGGATAGGTACAGATGAAAGCCATTCATCCCCCCTAATAACATGAGTTGTACCCATCAGATAATCGTCTATAGCGTGTGCAAAGTGATATGTGGGTAATCCATCCATTTTCATTATAACAATATCTTGGTCATTTTCAGGTAACTCAATGGGGCCTTTCACCAAATCATTGTACATTATTCTTCTCTCTGATGAACCTGAAGATTTAAGTCTGATAACAAATTGTTTACCATTCGAAATCTCTTCATTGGCTTGTTGAAAAGAAATATATCGATATTTAGCCCATTGACCATAATAACCTGTTGTTACTTTTAACTTTTGTTGAATTGATCTTATCTTTTGTAAGTCTTCCGTATCACAGAAACAAGGATATGCTAATCCATTTCGCACTAAGTGTTTAATAAATACCTTGTAAATGTGTATTCGCGAGCTTTGTTTATAGGGACCATAAGCGCCCATTTCCTCATTAGATAAGGTAGGACCTTCATCGAAATGAATCCCGAAGTATTGCAGTGAATTGATAATGTTTTCGATACTACCATCTATTTCGCGTTTTTTATCTGTATCTTCAATACGTAGGAAAAAAACTCCGTTACTTTGGTGTGCTAATCTTTCTGATATTAAAGCTGCGTAAAGCCCACCAATATTCAATGAACCCGTTGGACTTGGTGCAAAACGGGTTACCATAGAAGATTTGGATAACTCCCTTGGATAATATAGTGAATAAATATCAGTAGGTAACTGTTGTATATCCGGAAATAATAGCTCTGCCATATTCTCGTTTGACATATCATATCCTCCTTATAAATTCAAAATAAAAAAAGCCTATCATCCTGTTAAAGGACGAAAGACTTGCTTCCGCGTTACCACCTAAATTGGTTAAAAACCCGCTCATTGTGCAGCAAATTATTATCTCGCCACACATTTCTTTAACGGGAAATCCCCGGTAGACCTAATTTGAATTTTCAGTCTACTGCTCCAAGGCTTCTTTCACTAAGCTCGAATACCCAATTTCACCAAAATGGGCTCTCTAAGATTCGAGTGGTTAATTACTCTTCCTTTTCTTTGCATTTTACAATATATGTATTATTACTGATACATTAATTTATTATAAAAAAATTGTCAAGAATATATTCGGAATTTATATATCTTAATCATGTTATATTATATGCCTCCTATGTTATTTTCAACGGAAAATTAAGCATTTCCTCTTGAATATGATGGGTAGCATATTCAAGAGGAAATGCATTTTTGGATTGCTGAATGTATCTAATCTGAAAGATGAATTATAGTTAATGTGGTTACATATAATATCTTTACAAATACCAATGAACTTGGTAATATAAATATTAATTTATAATCCAAATAATGTAATAGCGACGAAGAGAAGAGTAAATAAAATTAATTCTTTACAGAGAGCTCCAGCCGCTGAAAAGGAGTAAGAATTATTTATTGAACCAAGACTCTGAGCATTCACATTGGAACCTATTTTATAGAGGGATAGTGTGACAGGAGCTCCTGTTATAGAGCTAAGGTATAAGTGTTTTTATTAACGCATGACCTGAAGAGGTTAATATGGAGACATATTAATAAGCTGGGGTGGCACCACGAAAAAATCTCGTCCCCAAGACTGGAATAGTCTTGGGGACGAGATTTTTTATTTGATAAGAACAAAGTACAATATTTTATTACTGGAGGGATAAAAGTGAACGAAGAGAAGAGTGAATTTTTCAATAGTTTAGAACGAATCGTTGATGAAGATATAAGGCGGGGCATTTATAGTAGAAAAATTTGCACAAGGTTTCCCCCTGAGCCAAATGGTTATCTTCATATTGGAAGTGCTTATGCTATTAATATTAATTATATGATTGCTCAAAAGTTCAATGGAACATTTAATCTTCGATTTGATGATACCAATCCTTTAAAAGAAGATATTGAATATGTTAATGCAATTATTGAAGACATAAATTGGTTAGGATATTCCCCTGTCAACCGTATATTCTATGGCTCTGATTATTCAAATGAAATATTTGATGCAGCAATTAGTTTAATACGTAGGGGTAAAGCTTATGTATGTGAATTATCACCTGAAAAAATTAAAGAATATCGAGGTACTCTGACAGAACCAGGTAAAAACAGCCCTTATAGAAATAGGACTATTGAGGAGAATATGGATTTATTTTTAAAGATGAAAAATGGTGAATTTCCAACTGGTTCAAAGGTGTTAAGAGCAAAAATCGATATGGAATCGCCAAATATTAATTTAAGAGATCCGATTCTTTATAGGATAATTTACGCAAATCATTATAGAACAGGTAATGATTGGTGTATATATCCGATGTATGATTTTGCTCATCCTATACAAGATGCAATTGAAGGCATAACACATTCTTTATGTTCCATAGAATTTAAAGATCATCGTCCTTTATACGAATGGGTTCTAAGAGAGTTAGGAATTGAGGAACCGCCAAAACAAAGAGAATTTGGCAGAGTTAATATAACTGGTGTTGTAACGAGTAAACGTTATTTGAGGGAGTTAGTTACAGAAAAGTTTGTAGATGGATGGGATGACCCTAGATTACCAACTTTAAAAGGGCTCAGAAGAAGGGGGTTTACCCCTGAAAGTATTCAATCTTTTGTTAATGAAATTGGTTTTGTAAAACATCAAAGTACAGTTGATTTTACAATGCTTGAAAGTATTGTACGTAATGAATTGAAAACAAAAGTTCAAAGTGTAATGGCTGTTTTAAACCCGCTTAAAGTAACTATAACAAATTATGATGCAAATAGGACTGAACTCTTATCGATTGAAAATAATAAAGAAAATCTTGAGTTAGGAAGTAGGGATGTACCTTTTTCAAAGGTAATTTATATCGAAAAGGATGACTTTATGGAAATTCCAATAAAAGGTTATAAAAGATTGTCTTTAAATTCAGAGGTTAGATTAAAAGGTGCCTACATTATTAAGTGCAATGATGTTATTAAGGATGAAGTCACAGGTGAGGTAACCGAACTTTTATGTACTTATGACCCAATAACTAAGAGTGGAACAGGGTTTAAAGGAAGAAAAGTAAAAGGAATTATTCATTGGGTTTCAGCTGAAGATTGTATTTCAGTTGAAGTAAACTTATTTGATAAGTTATTTCATAATGAAGAGATTGTGAAAGACTCCCAAAAAACTTGGAACGAAAAGATCAATCCAGATTCTAAAATGGTTCTAAATGATTGTAAAATAGAATCTTGTATCATAAATGCAAATATTGAGGAGAGGTTTCAATTTTTCCGACATGGTTATTTTTGTTTAGATAAATACTCAACGGATAAAAAATTTATTTTTAACAGAATTGTTTCATTAAAGGATTCCTGGAATGGAAAGAAAAAATAAAATTTTAAAGTTGAAACACAATCTGTTTTATTCCGAAAAAAATGAAAAAAAAAGATCCATATCGGTTCCGTTGCAAAGTTTTTTAAATGAAGCTAAACTGTAGGGAAAATGTGTTGAGGAGAATGATACATGAGATATTTTAAAGGAAAACAGTTCAAAAAAGACATTATTTTAGTAGCAGTTGGCTATTACTGTCGTTTTTCTTTAAGCTATCGTGATGTATCTGAGATTCTCAAGGAACGTGGTGTGTCAGTTCATCCAACAACTATGATGCGTTGGGTTCATGAATATGGAAATCTAATCTATCAAATGTGGAAGAAGAAAAACAAATCGGCACTCCATGCTTGGCATTTGGATGAGACGTATATCAAAATTAAAGGAGAATGGTGTTACTTGTATCGTGCCATTGATAGTGATGGACATACACTGGACTTTCAACTTCGAAAAACACGTAATCATCAAACTGCTTATGCCTTTATGAAAAGACTGGTAAAACATTTTAGAGAACCATCGGTTCTTACGACAGACAAGGCCCCGGCTTTACTTTGTGCATTCAAAAAATTACAAAAAGCCGATTATTATACACATACCAAACACTGTACCATTAAACATCGTAATAATCTCATTGAACAAGATCATCGACATGTCAAAATCCGGTTTGTAAAATCAGCTGGATTTCAAACTCTTCGTCATGCTTCTCGTACCATCAAAGGAATCGAAACGATTCAGGCTATATATAAACAAAGGCGAAATCTTCAAACAGATTTCGCCTTCTCAGTGTACAATGAATTACAACAATTAATGACCACTGCATAAATAGTTCCCCTTATTTATCCACTCGTTTATGCTTTTTCAAACTTTGTAACACAACCATGAACAGTAAGACTTATAATATATATTGAAGAAAAGGACTCTTTGAATAAATCATGAGTCCTTTTTATCATTTAGAAGTGAAATTTGATTTGTAGTGTATTCGTTCATTGTAGATGTATGATAATCAATCCACTCTTCAACTGTCATGCTAGAATCTCTAGCGAACTTTTTGGCATATTTATGTACGGTTTTATTAGTTTCTTTAAAACCATATAGGTTAATGCCACCAGCGGTTTCGCCTATAAAATTAAATTCTCGGTGTTCATCAGGATAAAAATTAAACGCGATTTGATGGATTGTAGTATCGATTACGTACCCATCAAAGAGAATGTAAGAATGAAGTCCGAATAATCCGTTTTGATGCATGTTTTTTAGAATATGTTGACCATGGAATTCGTGATGGTAATAGCCTTGCATAAAGGATAATTTGTTCTTAGATATTTCATTTGATGTCAATAACAAATAATAAAGTAAAACACTTGCGTAAATACATAATCCGCCGTTTTTGTTGTGCTTTAAAACTTCTTTCCAGGCAAAATCATCTTTTTTTAGAAAAGAAGATACAAGGTTGTAATCTTCATATAAAGCAGCGTGTGTCAATTTTGTTAGGTATAGAACTGGTTTTATAGTTTGTGCGGTAAAGAGGTGACCTGGCGCTTGTTGACTTTGATAGCGTATAGGTTTTTGTTTCTTGTAATCATAACTTGTAAGCCATTCCTTTTTAAATACAGAGGAAATGTTTTTGATAACTATATTATGTGGATCTTGAGACTTGTTTATTTTTAGGGATATATCCATAAGAACCCTTCACTCGGATTTGTAATTTCACATACCGTAATCTTAGAGTTTGATATTCATATTATATGACGAGGACAAATTTGTTACCAGAAGATATATCGAAAAAAACGTCAGAGAATTCTATAATAAGTTACTTTTAAAGGTAACAAATATGTACAATCTATTAATCTGACAAAATACAGCAAAGACCGTACGAGCTTCGTCGATGGATTGTAAGAGGTTATTACTCTATGGATATGGAATTCTCCTTATAGGAGGTGCGTAGCGCTATGTCAGATACAGAAATACTATATACCGCTAATGAAGTTTATGATCGCTTAGGAGTAAAAAGCAGCACACTTAGAAAGTATTCGGATGTCCTGGAACGTGAAGGTTATATAGTAAAGAAGAATAGTAGAAGAAGAAGGGAATACACTGATTTTGATGTATTACTTATTGAAAAATTAGTAGAGTTGAGTAGAGAAGACGGTATGACATTAGAGAAATCAGCAAAAATGATTATTCAACAATTTGGAATAGAAAACAAAAAAGAAGATGCTAAGGAATCTGACTCATTACCTTATCAAGTACAGGTCCAATTTCAACAACAATATAGCGCTATGATACAAGAGATTAATAAGATGCAGCAAGCAAACCTATTAGAATTGGAACAAAGGTTAAGTGATCGCATTGATCAAAGAAATAAATTAATTGAAAACGATATAAAGGATCGTAAGGAACGTGAAGAAAGAATAGAAAAAAGGCTGGAACTGAGAGATGACAATCTAATGAAAATGGTTAGAGAGATCCAAGATGCAAAACGTACTATTGTATCAGCCCAACAAGAAATAGCGGCAGCAAAAAAGAAAGCCTTGTGGAAATTTTTGGGATAAGCACATTCATTAGTGGATGTACTCATATTTGTGATAGAAGAGAAATGATCTAAACTAAAAGTGTTTCGTATTTCTTTTGTTATTTGTATAATAAAGGAAGAGATATTTTAATAGTGGTTATAACATTAAGTAACTTCGAGGGAGAATTCAAATGGATATAACAGAGCAAAACGAAATGGATGAACTAAAAGCATTAAAAGATGAAACATTATATGATTTATTGATAGTTAAGCATTATTTGGATTTTCAAACAAATGGTAAAGCGCAAATGAACTTGTTTTTAAAACCGATGTTTAATTTTGAAAGGGTAACGAATATTGATGAGGTTTTTGAGTATACAAAAGCAATTAGGCAAGAAGTAGCTAAAATTTATCATTTAATTGGTAGACTCCAAGAGGGATTGGAGCAAAAGGGTGTTGAGAGTAATAAGACAGGAATTGATGTGTTTGCAGGGTTAGATATTGATTTGTTTTTTGTGAAATATCGTACAATCATAGACTATCTATTGCATATTGTCAGGTTGAATTATGGAGATGAAATGGAGAAAATAAAAAAGGTAAAAGATATTTTTGTTTTTCTGAAAGATAAGGCGAAAGAAAAAAACTACTCTACTTCATTAATAAATCATTCTTGGTTTTATTTAGTTGGGGAATATAGAAATGGTTTAGTTCATAGAGGAAGTAATTGTGCAGCATTTGCAGCTTCAAGTGACATTCCATTTCAAATCTATAAAATAGGTTTGGAAGATACTGTATTTGATAAAGAGTATTTATTATATAATGATGCCAATCTTTACAGTTTTCGCTACTTCTTTGTAGTGTATATGTCATATTTACATTACTTCATGGAAGAACTTTTCACTTTGATGTATAAGACAAGTCAAAATGGAAGTGCTGAACTAGAGGATTTGGACAATGATTTAGGTTATCTTACGAATAAAGAGATTGTTTTGAGTTGGACTACAGATTGCTATAATGCAATTATAAAATATTTGGAAAAATTTGATTTTTAGTAAAAAAACAGAACAATATATGTATATTTGATATTGAAATGTGATTAAAACCATCATAACAGGAGGAATATTCATGAGAATAATTTCAGCGCGCTTTAAAAATGAATCTTATAATTGTGATTGTAACGAAGAAATAGAAAGTGAAAAAGTTAATAGAGAAACATGGGAATGTAATGAATGTAAAGAGAAAATAGCTATTGATATAGGGAGTATAAGGGATGAATTAGTTAGATTACACCCTAATGAAATAAGTAAGTATGACTATGTTTTTAATCGAAGTGAAGAAGAGTTTTGTGCGGTGAAGGATGTTTTGCATTATAATGGGAAATATTACATTTGTATTGAAGGTTATGGAAAGATAAAGGTTGAAGCATATGAATTTGTAGATTGTATGAGAAATCAACATTAAATTTAAATCAGAAGTTGTGATTGTTTAGGAAGAGATCAATTGATTGTAGAAGAGCGTCCGTATTTTATAGAACAAATGCAAGAAATGAATTGTATATACAGAGAGAATATTGGAAATAATTATAATGCGGTTAAATGAATCTTTTTTTATGCATAAGATTCGATTGGTTAAGCTACTGATCATGGTGTATTCAATCGAAAAGAAACGGATGATCGTCACGAATAATCGGGCACATACATAGCCTGGTGCACCTGAATAAATTTAGTGTCTGAAAAAATGTCACATAAGGGATATATATTGTTAAATGTTTTACTGACAATACATAGTGAAAATTGCCTGGTTGATTTGCCCTAAATCAATACGGGGCTATTCGTGTTTGTTGGGAGCATTGTGTCTATTTTATTAATATAATTTCACATACCGTAATAAAAATACATTTTAATGATTGACACAATAATCTAAACAGTGCTACGTTTTTAGTGATATGAGAAAAAGAGGTTTATTGTATAGGTTAAATATCTTTAATGATAAGAGATGTCATAAGGTATAACAGGAAAGGTGATCTGTCTCTTTATATACTGTAAAATTCAATATATAGATAATTTAATTATATGAACCTCATATTTAGAGAGGGAGAAATTAAGATGTTAAAAAAAGTAACACCGGTAATTGCTACTGTGATGGGATTTGGACTGCTGTTAACTGCTTGTAGTAGCCCAGGAAGGGGAAGTAGCACAACGACAGGAGAAGGGAAAAGTGAAGCGAAACAATCTATTCATTTGCCCTATATAGCAGAGATCCCAACAATGGATGTAACAAAAGCAACCGATGGAGAATCAATGAATGTGATGAGGAATGTGTTTGAAGGGTTGTATACTCTTGGTGATGAGAATAAAACGGTTCCTGGTGTGGCTGAATCTTGTGATATAAGCCCTGACAAAAAAACATATACATTTCATCTAAGAGAAACAAAATGGTCGAATGGAACTCCTGTTACTGCCGAAGACTTTGTGTTTTCTTGGAAAAGAGCTGTTAATCCTGATACAGCGGCGGAATATGCGTTTTTATTTTTTGATATCAAAAATGCAAAAAAGATAAATAGCAAGGAATTAGCTGTTGATCAGCTGGGAGTTAAAGCTATAGATAATAAAACATTAGAAGTACAGTTGGAGCAACCTGTACCGTATTTTATTCATCTAACAACTTTCTCGACATTTTTACCGATTAATGAAGAATACTTTAAAGAAAAAGGGAAGCAATATGGTTTAGAAGCGGACCAATTACTTTATAATGGAGCGTTTACATTAGAGAATTGGAAACATGAGCAAAGTTTTCAGTTTAAAAAGAACAAAAATTATTGGGATGCGAAAACAGTTAAATTAGATGAAATTAATTTTGATGTTGTTAAGGATAAAGCAACTGAAATTAATTTGTATGAAGCGGGACAATTGGATCGTGTAGGGTTAACGGGTGACCCCTACTAGAGCTTCATAGTGATAGTTGAAATCGTCTTTTTGTTTAGTTGGATTATGTGGTTTATGGATTGTATATAACGCTTGTTTATAACGCAAATACTTTTCATATCTGGAATTTGTTTTTCCAGTGTTCTTTTTGGAATTAATATAACAAACATAACCTCTAGATTCTTCGATGTTTTTTTGAACCTGCTCGTATAATTTTTTATCGTAATTAATGACGCTATACATATTTAATACTTTATAAAACAATTGATCAACTCCATTTGTTAATAAATTTTTTTGCTGTTTGTAGTAGTATCATTTTTATTTGAATTCTACATAAAATTTAGTGTCAATAATTCCAAAAGCAACTTTACTTGGAAATGGATTATTTCCTACTGAAGCAGCTTGCAAACAAGAAAACACCCAATGTTCCAGTTCGAAGGGTAAGCGGTATGCTTGAAGACTACCATCATTGTTTTTTACTGTTACAATCGGTGCATTTATCCTGGTTGTAGCAAAACCATCCGTTGTTATCATTGCTACTGCATCATTCGATTGAAAACCAGCGCTTAACACCTCGTAAATTACCCCGTCTTTCTTATTAATAATCATAGGTATATTTAGAAAGGGATAGCTATTAATATCATTATGAATAACTACTCCTGCTGTATTCTTTCTTATCTGATTCCCTTGCATTTTATACACTCCTTTATAAGGTTCCAACATGTTCACTTACATGCTTTCTATTTTACATCTATTATATTAGAAAATTGTAGTTTCATCTTGTTACCAAAAGCATCCGTACATATAACAGCGCTATTTAACGGATCAATATCAACAACAGTCATATAACCTGAGAGTAAATAACCGTCTTCATAATATGAAATTAATATTTCTTCTTCAGATAATAAGGAACATACTAGCATATTTTCAATTCGTTCTTTTTCTTCAGTTGTTAAAATTGGACGGGTGACTTTGTGTTGTTCCTTAATGATTTCATGTATCCCATCAAATTGGGGTGTTAATGCTGCGAACGGAGCCCACTTCACCATTCCGCGTCCCTTTGGCATATTAGCGTTGCTCATTTTCTGTGTCCTCCTATCAGTGTGTTTCTATATCTAGCTGTGGCGTTATGAGTGTAGGAAACACCCCGCAATATGCTGTTCTTCCCAAACCTTGTGCGTATTTCATCCATTACTTTTGTTAATTTTACTTCTTGTTCTCGCTGCGTTATGTTATCAAAAAGAGAAATTTGTTCCTCTCCTTCTTGGATTAGGTTCGTTAGAGAAATGCTTATGCTACGGATGGGTTCTCCAG
Organism: Bacillus sp. SSR7; assembly: GCF_055902415.1. Lineage (NCBI taxonomy): Bacteria > Bacillati > Bacillota > Bacilli > Caryophanales > Bacillaceae > Bacillus > Bacillus sp. SSR7. Next base: position 139,395 of record NZ_JBVVXV010000014.1, read on the forward strand.
TATATTGTTGATGTAAAAAGTATGTACAGATCTTATAAATATCCATTGTTAGATTAGTTGGACGACTTAAAGTATGTGTTTTTCTAATACCACCGTTATAACTTTTGCTATAACCGACAGAAAAATGAACGGTTTGGGCAAGTTTATTTTGTCTTCTAAGCCGATAACAAACTTCTTCTATATGTTCCAATAGAATAATCGGAAATTCTTCTATTGTGTAGTCACGCATTAAAATTTGGCTTTTCCCAACAGAAGTTGTGGCAGGAACATATTTTTCTGAAATGCGACTAAAGTCAATTCCGTAGCTATGTAAGTGTAATTCTTCTCCAATCTTACCGAAGCTCTGTTTTAAGTATTTAAGAGGGTAATTGGCTAAATCTCCTATAGAATGTATTCCTTTTCGATTCAGCTTTTCTTCCGTTTTGTACGAAATACCCCAAAATGTATTAAGCGGTCGTATGCTCCATAATTTTGTTGGGACATCTTCATATTTCCAATAAGCAATGCCGTTTTGATTCTTCTTTGCTTCAATATCTAAAGCTACTTTGCTCATTAAAGGGTTAGGGCCAATTCCTATTGTGCATTCGATCCGTGTTTTCGCATATATTTCACGTTTAAATTTCAACGCAAACTCATAGGGATCGTTAGCAAATAAATGAATACTATCCGTAATATCCATAAAGAACTCGTCGATGGAATATTGGTGAAAATCCTCAATAGGAACGTACTGCAAAGCTAGCTTTGTTATGTAATTGGAGCATTTTATATAAGTACCCATAATTGGATTTACAACAAGAATATCTTTTCTGCGAGGAATCTCGTATAATCTGGCCATCTTCTTTACCCCCAATTCTTTTAATGGGGGAGTGGCAGCTAATACGATTGAACCGTTTCTATTTACATCACCGACTACTGCCAATTTTGTATACATAGGATCTAACCCCATTTTGATGCAACTTACAGAAGCGTAAAAGCTACGTAAATCAACACATAAGATGATTCTATTCGGTAAGATAGAATAGTCATACACTGTTATTCCTCCCTATATAATAAGAACGTTCGTTCTTATTATATACGAACTTGCGTTCTTTTATAAAGAGTTTTTGTTTAAAAATAATCTTTTGCATAAAGAAAAGACACTCTTATATGAGTGTCTTTCAGATATTCTGCTTGTGGGAGCAGCAATTCTAACACCAATCAACAATAAGAGGGCATAGATATATATCCTCTTACTATTGATTAAAGGTACGAAATATAAAAGAAGAGACACTATACAGTGTCTTTTTTGTTGATATTGCTTTAAGGAAAATGTAGTGATTAATCAAAGAATCTTGGATGCTTCTTGGTTAATCTTAGTATAACATTATTTTTAATCTTAATATATGAAATTTTACATATATTAAGGTGTATATTTCAATTGATACCTTTGTTTTATGATCAAAAGAATACCGCCAGTATTTCCAAAAGCCTCCACATTAAGATTATGCACGATTTTATACAGTTTTTTGACCGATTCAGTAACAAATAACAAACCTAAAAACGCACTATAATATGGATGTATAAAAAATTATATAGGTAGATAGAACACAAAAGGAGTTTTCTTTGTGAGAGTAGGGTTCCTCCTTTTTCCTTGCTACCAATAATGAGACGTTATGTTAACCTGATATGTATAGAATATACAACAAAAATCAAACAACATATCAATTCTTTCAAATGGTAAAATAGGGGAAAAGGAGGTTCTAAATAATGCCTTTAGAAAACCCTATGTATTACATAGGAATTGCTATTATTTTAGTAATCATCGGTGCACTATTTGGCGGGATTATACGTATAATTCGGCATACTAGCAATCACAAAAAGCAAGATCCAGTTGAGCAAAAGTTAGATAGGGTTATTCAACTGTTAGAAAAACAAAACAAAGATTGACTCTCCAAACAGAGGGAGTTGTTGTTGAGATGAAGAAAAGGAAGGGAACATAAATGGAGTTGTATCGCAGTAAAATTAGAGAATTGCTTGAATTCAATAATCAAAGGGAGTATTTCTATAAAGAGAAAGAAGAAGCTATTCAAGAAGTTGAAGAGAGACTTAACGTAAAGCTTCCAGACAGTTACCGATGGTTTCTAAAGGAATATGGAGGCGGGGGTAATGGTCTATATGTGAACGACTGCAACGATATTTTGCATTACCATGACAGATTTAAGTCCTTCAACATTCCGAAAGGATATATTATTATTGAGCATTGCGATGAGTATTCCTATTGTTTAGATACGGAAAAAATGATGAACAATGAATGTCCTGTTGTAAACTGGAGTGCTCATGAAAAAGGTATCTATCCAGAATCGGACAACTTTTACAAACACTTATTAGAGAAAATTGAAAATGCAATTGAAAATGAGTGGTGGGAAGAATAATATATAACAAACCACAACACAATTCCTTTCAAGAAATACAAGCAGAATTACTTCAGTTTTCGAATTTTACGTAAACTAGCCCCTACAAGAGAGGCTAGTTTTTTTCTTAGTGTGGCTTTTTTCAAAAATGCTAGTATTTTCCCAACAAGGCCATTAAAAAGGGGCTGATATGAATATCAACCCCTTTTGATTATGTATAATTATTTCACTGCTTCTTTTAATTCTTTTCCAGCTTTAAAAGCAGGTGCCTTTGAAGCGGCGATTTGCATTTCTTCACCTGTTTGTGGGTTACGTCCTGTACGTGCAGATCTTTCACGTACTTCAAATGTACCAAAACCAAGAATCTGTACTTTTTCTCCATTTGCTAGCGCATTTGTTATTGTATCTAAAACAGCTTGTGTTGCTGCAGCTGCATCCTTTTGTGTAAGTTCTGCTTTTTCTGCTACTGCTTTTGTTAATTCAGTCTTATTCATTTTCTACACCTCGTTATATGTAATTAGGTGACTATTATAACGTGCCTATACTTTTGATGCAATTAGTACCATACCTATATATTTTTATAAACTAATTATAAGACTACTCTTTTTATTTTTTAAGATTGACTAAACTTTAATACACTGTAAGAAGAAGTTACAGGGAGAACAATTGGTGTGTCAAATTTACCAGGGCTATGTTGAGCTATCCTTGGACCGTCTGGTGTTTTTTTAATAACAAAAACAGTATGCCACATAGTTCCCGAGGAAGTTTCTTTATATTGTACTACATCACCTGCAGCTGAACCTTTCCATACTGAGGATAGAACAGTAGTTATAGTAAATTATCCAGAAGATAATAAGTATTATATATTTGAAAGATAATTTATTATTTATTTTCAAATTAAGTAGAAGAAAATTTGTTTATTCACTCTAATAAAAAGCTATCCATAAGAACAATTAATATTTTTTAGACATAAAAAAGGAGCAAATGATTTGCTCCTTTTTACTTAGAAAATTAATTTAAATTACCTAAATGCAGGATGCAATAACTAATTGCATAAAGAGCGATTGCTAGCCAAGTAACTATATACATAGCAATCTCAAATTTGGAAGCTTTTCCTTCTCGTTTGCTTTTTCTTAATTGCCTAATATATAAGAAACTACAAATTAAAAGTAATAGTGTAGCAACTTCCTTTATGTTTATTAATGTATTAATCATAAATAATCCTTATCCTTTTACATTTAGTTAGCAGGTGGAGTACTAGCAGGGCTAGCTCCACAAGTCATTGCAAATAAAAATATAGTCGCAGGTTGGATAGCTAACCCAAAAAATGCAAGAACACCTGCAGCTCCACTCCAATCCTTCGCATCAACATATTTCATGAATTTATTAAGCTCGCTACCAGTTATTCCAATTGCCTCAGACATACATCTTTTAAAAGCGCTTGAAGCATAAGCTACCGAATCATTTTCGTTCAAATATTCAGTAAAATAAACAATGCCCTCCTTTTGCTCTTCGCTGTATTTTGATTTATCTAATTCTTGTTCATTAACGTTATATTCCCCAGTAGCTTTATCTTCGACAATAATATCCGTGAAAATATATTCTAGTTCATTTGCTGCCTGAACGAGTTCTTGTTTAGAAGGGTGAGAACTTGGCAACCTTTCTTCAGCAAAAGCACTAGTTGTAAAAGACGTAACAAAGCACAAAACGATTAACAAAGAAAATATTTTCTTTGTTACTGAAAAACCTCTTTTCTTTAAAATCGACATACATTAACACTCCTTTTAAATTTTTTTATACATGTATATATTAATTATTCTATTAAACTTCATCTAAACCTTCTTTTTTCCAAAAAAATTCCATTTTCGATTTTATTTTTCTAATCTGTACTTTTTCTGTAAGTTTATATAAAATCCTAATTTTAAAACTAGAAACAAATTTTATAAAATGACGATAAAATATTAGCTGGATACCTTGTCAATTTAAAAAAACTTCACACCAAAAGAATTGAATAATTTTCCAATAAGAAACAAGCATATTTTCGTAAAATGAGTTGAATATTTTATGGTGAGTAGGAATATAATAAGAACATACGTTCTGTTAAGAAGACTAAAATAGTGTATGACTATTCACTTTGCCCAAATAATACTATATTTTGCCTAGATCTTGTTTCGTTTTTTGCATCTGTTTCTTGCGTCAAACTAGGTTATGATCCACTACAAACAAAGTTAGCGGTAGTTAGCGATACTACAAGACCAGGTTCTGTTGTGTTAGCTGCCACAAAACCACTTGAAAATTTAGGTATAAAGCAGGGCAGTCGGCGATATGAACTAGAAAATATACTAGGTGTACTAGTTGTAAATCCACAAATGGACACATACATACGCTGCTCTAACTACATAGCAAAGATTATATTGCAGTACGTTCCCCCTGAATATTATTTCCAGTACAGCATTGATGAGTGCTTTATACAGATTGACAACGTATTTTCTCTTTTTGCTAAGTGCCTATTCTACATATTCTAAAAGGGGTCTCACCAACTAAACGCGAATTTCGTACGCTAAGGAATTTCTAAGTTGAAAAACTTGGTTTTACCATACGTTAACAAAGTACCATAAACGACATTTAATGTTTGTTATGGTACTTTGTTTTTGATAATGAGTTTTGGAACTGGTTTTTGACCGTATTTCTTTCAGTTATATTAGAAGTAAATAGAGTTCCTTAAACGGTCGTTTTTGGTGCTGTTATTTATGCATCCGGCAAGAAAATTTGTATCATACAATTAATTCAGAATTTAAATAAAATGTTAAACTGAAAAGGTAGAATAATTATTGAAGAGGTGTTTATTTTGAAGCTAAAAGAAATAGCAAGTCTATTTTTGGTTAAAAAGACCGTTGGGGACATGGATACAGAAATTACAGGTTTACAAATGGATTCTAGAAAAATAGAAAAAGGAAATTTATTTATATGTGTATCAAGTATTAAAGGGTTTCTTGAGGATAGGCATCATTTTGCTGAAGATGCAGTGAAAAACGGAGCGGTAGCATTAATTGTAGAAAGAGACGTAAACATCAATGTTCCTAAAATATTTGTTAAGAATGCACGATATGCTATGGCTGTTATTGCCTCGCACTTTTATGGATACCCATCTGATGAAATGAAACTAATTGGAATTACAGGAACAAACGGTAAGACAACAACTTCGTATTTGCTTGAGAAAATTTTGGCTGACTATGGACTTCAAACAGGTCTCATGGGGAATAACGGAATAAAAATTGGTGCAGAATTGTATCCCACTGATATAAACACTCAAGAGCCGCCAATTCTTCAGCGAAATTTACGAGCAATGAAAGATCATCAGACAGAGTATTGTGTTATGGAAGTTACATCACAAGGTTTAGATATGGGTAGAGTTATGGGGTGCAATTTTAAAACTGCTGTTTTTACAAACTTAACTCAAGATCATTTAGATTATCACGGAACATTTGAAGAGTATAAGTATACAAAAGGTCTTTTTTTCTCAAGACTTGGGAATGAATTTTCTTCCATAGATAAAAAATTTGCTGTTCTTAATGCAGATGATCAGTCAGTAGATTATTTTCAAAAGTTAACTTCCGCTGAAGTTATTACATACGGAATAAATAATGAAGCTGATGTTAAAGCAAAGAATATAGCTTTAAGTCCAAAAGGTATTCGATTTTTAGTTTCTTCTTTTAATGGGGAATTAGAAATTACTCTCAACTTAGTTGGACGATTTAATGTTTATAATGCATTGGCAGCAATAACAACTTCATTGATTGAAGGCATTCCACTTGAGGATATTAGTAACAGCCTATCTAGTATAAAAAGCGTCGAAGGTAGAATGGAAATCGTGGATGAAGGCCAAGATTTTCTCTTATTAGTTGATTATGCTCATACACCTGATGCATTAGAAAATGTACTGTCTACAATAAGTGAATTTTCAAAAGGTAAAATTATCACTGTTTTTGGCTGTGGAGGAGATAGAGACTCGAAAAAACGACCTGTAATGGGGGAAATTGCTTGTAGCTACAGTGATTTTGTATTTGTAACCTCTGATAATCCGCGTTCTGAGGATCCTTTGACAATTATTAAAGATATTGAAAAAGGTATGTTGAAATTTAACAATTCAAAGTATAAATTAGAGGTTAATCGTGAGGAGGCTATAAATAAAGCTATACAAATGGCTTCATCCAATGACATTGTTCTCATTGCAGGTAAAGGTCATGAAACTTATCAAATTTTAAAGGATAAAACAATACATTTTGATGATAAAGAAAAAGCCCAAAAAGCTATTTTAAATAACAAATAATTCATGAACATAATTTAACCAACAATATATAAAGTTTAATATATACTATAAAAAAGCTGATTATTCCTTTGATACAGGAAAACAGCTTTTTTCCTGTGAAAAATCTCTTAGCGTACGAAATTCGCGTTTTGTTGGTGCTACCCCATGTCCATTAACCTAACAGAACAGGTTGCCCCCAAAACGATAAAAATGAACTTCATTGCTATAAAAGACTCTAATTTTTCGTTTTGGAGCATTATAAAATTTTAACTTGATGGTGATGGGCGATACCCCTTCAAAGGAATCCTTCCTTTAATGTCGAAATATTTAGTTAAAAAAGAATCGAGGAGAGAGAAAAATGGATAAGGAATTTTTCAGCAAACATTTTAGCCTTGAAAAAGTTAGTGAAGGGATATACGTTGCAATAGCAAGAGAAGGCGGTGGTGCCGTAGCAAATGCAGGCTTTATTGATTTAGGGGATAAAACAATAGTTTTTGATACATTTAACACACAACAAGCTGCTGAAGATTTGAAATATATTGCAGAAAAAATAACAAATCGACCCGTGACATGGGTTGTAAATAGTCATTGGCATGGAGATCATATTCGAGGTAACCAAGTATTTAAGGAAAGTAATATTATTTCAAGTCAAGTTACATATGAAAAAATGAAGGATATTCATCCAGCGAGAATCAATAAGCAGAAAAATGATATACAAGGTCTAAGAAATTATATTCATTCTTTAAAAGATCAAATAAATCAAACCAATGATCCTAAGTTAAAACATCAAATAAACTTTCTAAGTGAATTGGAAGTTTCATTACCAACTTTGAAATTAGTTTTACCTCAAAAAACATTTTTTGATGCAATAACGTTTCATGGAGTTAAACGTAGTGCACAGCTTTTCACATTAGGTGGTGGACATTCATTTTGTGATGCAGTTCTCTATATTCCAGAAGAGAAAGTAATATTCATGGGTGATTTATTATTTGTTGATTGCCATCCAACATTTTTTGAAGAATCGAATCCTGAGAATTGGATTCATATTTTGGAAAAGGTTAGCGATATGGATGTTGAGATAGTAATTCCAGGACATGGTTCAATTGGAACGAAAATTCACATTTTAGAATTAATAGACTATATAACTGATTTAACTGTAATTGCACGAGAAAAAGACCATATCGAAGATATTAAAATACCTAACAACTATAAAAATTGGGGTTCTCCAGAGGTTTATCAACAGAATTTTAAAATGCTAAAAGGAATATTGAAATGTTAAATCATATAGAAATCCTTTTTACATTCCACAATATAGGCTCCCCCCATCGCTATTAAGCTAATAAAACTAAATTTCCTTAAAATGAAAAAATACGCTATTCTTTCTGTAGAATCATAGGAAAGGATGGCGTTTTTAGCATGAACTTATCGACTTTTGATAAATTAGAATTGTTTTCTAAAGAATTACAACGATATATGTCACCTAGTGCTTTAGAGCAATTAGCTAGAGAGATAGGATTTGTTCAACGAAAAAGTAAATATCGTGCACAAGATTTAATAGCTCTTTGTGTTTGGTTAAGCGAAAACATAGCAAACACTTCATTGACACAATTATGTAGTCGATTAGAAGCTAATACAAGTATTTCAATTAGTCCAGAAGGACTCAATCAACGTTTTAATTCTCAGGCTGTTCAGTTTTTGCAACAACTCTTAGCACGTTTACTTCACCAACAATTTTGTTCTTCTAGCAAGATTCCAACGTTGTATACAAACTATTTTCGACGTATCCGCATATTGGATTCTACACATTTTCAAATTCCAGATAAATTCACTTCTACATATCAAGGTTCAGGTGGAAGCGGTCAAAGTGCTGGCGTGAAAATTCAACTAGAGTATGATTTATTAAGTGGTCAATTTCTACATATTCATGTAGGGGTACCGTCAGGAAAATGCGGATTTACAACGTTAAGGAAATTTAATGTTAAAAAGTCGGATTCCAATAGCTATGGAATCCGACTTTCATGACGTTTTTTAATAAAACCCATTATTCAACTATCGCGTGTTCGTTAGCTTAAGGTACTTCCGCGATATGAGTAAACAAAGCAAACGAGGTCATTATTTACTTTTATTTAAAGGAACGACTAATTCTAATTCCTTTATTTCTTTACTAAATCCTTCACTATTTGTTCGACTTGGCTTGAGTGTAAATGATTTTGGTATGGTATCCATTGGAGGCAATGTCAGTACCATATGATGACCATAGTTCCCAACAGCCATGCCTTCCTGTAGTTTTAGCTTATCATATACCTGACCATTATTATCGACTACAGAGAAATTAAACCATGGCCAACTATCGTTTTTATCCATTTCGGCAGGGTAATCAATCGTTAGGTCTATTCTTGTTGATAAAGGTGAGAATGTTACTTTGTCGGCTGTTAGTGTATACACTTCATCAACCGTTTGTGTTGTAACTTCTGGATAAAACTCAAATACATCACCTTTTATTTTTTCAAGTGGGAAAGCCACTTTCAACTTACCTTCATAGCCAAATAAATCTTCTCCATGGACCTCAATCTCAATGTTATTGCCATATTCATTATACTTAGAAAAGGTAAATTGATGATGTTCAATTATTGTTTTCGAGTTTACGTCATCTTGCCCTATTGAACCCATCGCTGGTTTAATTTCTTGTTGTCCATTAATTGTTATATAGCTAAATCCGGCCTTTTCTTCTTTCATCGAAAGTTCTTTTTGACCTGTGTAAACAACTGTTACGATTAACCGGTTTCCATCATAAGCTGCTTCTTTTACAGTCATTGTTAAGCCGTTTTTACTATCTTGTTTATCAATTACTGTCGTAAGTTGATCGTGTTCAATTTTATCTGAGGCAATGTCTCTAAAATCTTTATAAATTGGACCAATTAGCGGAACATTTGATAAGGCTTCCGCCATGCCTGTTGAAACAAATCCAGAACCAAGCAAAGATAGACATAACCCACATGCAACCAAGATTGACCGTTTTGTGGTTCTTTCGGCTTTTCTTTTTTTCTTGGCTTGAAAGATAGCCGCCTTCTCCCTAGCCATTAGCTTTTCAACAGGTACATTTATGTTGTCGATGGATCGATTGAATTTGTCTTTATTCATAAAGATAGCCCTCCTTTAAAATGGGTCTTAACTCTTTTTTCGCCCTATTTAAGTGTGATTTCACGGTTCCTTCCGGGTAATTCATGATGGTGGCAATTTCCTTAATGGACAAATCGTGATAATACCTCAACAAAATAATGGTCTTAACAGTAGGATTTAAGAATTTAAATGCTTCTGATAAATCCATCGAATGCATGATAAAATCAACATTTTCAGAAGCGATTAATTCAGTAAAGATTTCCTCATTATCTGTAGTAAAATGGCGAGACTCTTTCCTAATAAAATCAATCGATTTAAAAACTAGAATTTTTGTAATCCAACTCGAAAAATGTTCAGGCTTTTTTAATGTCTTTATTGAAATATAGGCTGTATAAATTGTTTCTTGATAGACATCAAGAGTATCTTGTTCATTTCTAACATATGCATAGGCTGTTCGATACAGCTTTTGTCGAACAGAATCAATCAGTTGTTCAAATGCTTCATCATCACCTTTTTTTGCTTTTTTCACTAATTTTGCTATATCCATTTTGGTTCTCCTCTCCGTTACACAATAAAGTCGAATGAGGAAGTAAATTGGTTGCAAAATAATTAAATATATTAAAATTGTTATCCATTATCTTTTTCTATTTCCTTTAGCCTACGATAAAATGCCGCCTGACTGATTCCTGTAATTGCACATATCTCCTTTACAGTTTTATTGGTAGTTTTACGTAATTCAATGGCATGATTCATACCTTGATGCTTATCCGTATATTTTTTAACTCTTCCTCGATATTTCCCCTTTTGCTTGGCCAATTTAATTCCTGAACGTTGCTTCTCTTTAATCATTTCTCGATCTAGTTCACTAAAGGCTGCCATTACCGTTAAAAAGAATTTACCAGTTGGTGTTCTGGTATCTATTCCTAAGTTTAAAATAACAAAGTGTATATCTCTTTCTCTAAGTTGTTCAACTAATTGCAGTAACTGAATAGTGTTTCGACCAAGACGATCCATTCGTGTCACAACTAATGTATCATTAGGAGCTACCTTGGAAAGAAGTTCATCTAAAAGTGGCTTTTGTTTAGAAACGCCACTTATTTTCTCCTCCACAAGTTCATCTACTCCGTATTTTGTAAGTTGATCAATCTGGCTATCTAGATTTTGATCTTGTGTACTTACTCGAGCATATCCATAAATCATTTTTATCCCTCTTTTAATCTATAATTTTGATAAGTGTTATTGAGAGTCTATTAAGCTAATAATATCAAGGAGCCAAAATTCTATCAATAGAGTACACTCTATTGATAGGAGAAATATGCAATTATGCATATTTATATTTTTTTATTTTAATAGCAATGAAACCTAATATATAATTGAAAGGTTTTTACGAATTGATAAGGAGATGCGAGTATGAAGAAAATCATAGGACTTATATCATCATTATTTTAATTATTTTCTACCTATGCACCATTGTTTACAGAGGGAGTCGAAGTTTTAAATCAAATAGGTCGTGTCAAAGAGAAAGGAGACTGGTATTATTATGGATTTTGTCAACATAATGCGAATTTTACACTAAGGGATTTTCAAATTGAAAAACTTGGTTTTACTGTATATTAAGAAGGTTCTATAAACGGGCTACTACATTTAAAAAATAAAACATCTTATGAATTAATTATTGTTTAGACAGAATGACTTAGGTTGTCCTTATGTGAAATATCAGTATGAATAGAAATTTGATAATTATATAAAACGTCGTAAATGAAGGATAAAATAAGTGCTGATTTTGCAATTATATTTTTAACAATTGAATAGGAGCTATTATGAATACAATTAAGAAATTATTTTTAAGTTTTATGGTAGGTATTTTATTATTTAGTACAGTAGGAACAGTGTATGCAGAACAAAATGGTCAAGTAAATTCATCATCTTTTATTGATGTTCCTAAAACTCACTGGGCGTATAAAGAAATGATGTATATGGTGGAGAATAAGATTATAACAGGATACGGAAATGGGTATTTCGGTGCAGCTGATCCTATTACTCGCGAACATCTCGCTGCTTTCTTATATCGATATTTAAAACCGCAAGATAGTACAAATAATCCATTTGTTGATATTGGTGACAGCAATTTTAAAAAGGAAATTTTGGCACTAACAGCACGTGGTATTTTCAGTGTAAATGCTGAGAAAAAATTTAATCCGAAAAATAATATGACACGTGCTGAAATGGCAACTGTGCTTGTCAAAACATTTGACTTAAAACCACAAGGAAATGTTGAATTTACGGATATGAAAGGTCACTGGGCCAACGAATATGTCAAAATATTAGCTGGTAACAACATAACAAGTGGTACAGGTGACGGCAATTTTAATCCAAATGGCATTGTTACTAGAGAGCAATTTTCTATGTTCTTGTATAGGACAATTACGGCAACATCAAGTATAAAAAACAATGAATCGGTTGGCTGGGTCATAGATGGAGAAAAGAAATACTATTATGACAAACCAGGCGTGAAACATACTGGATTATTACGTTCAGGGGATGATACCTATCTCTTCGATAAAAATGGTAATCTAGCTTCAGGATGGAATACTGTAGGCGGAAAGGATTACTATTTTGATACGGTAAGTGGAGCTGCACAAAAAGGATGGTTCTCTCAAACTACTCATTGGTATTATGCAGACGATAACGGTGTGATTCAAAAAGGTGATGTAACCTATAAGGGAAAACAATTCCAATTTGATAGAACAGGTAAAATGGTAAAAGGGTGGATAACAATCCAATCCCTCGACCAAAATATCTACAAATCCAGAACAGTTGTAAGGGGATTTGACCCGATAAAAGTTAGTAAGGATGAAATTCTTGAAGTAGTAGGGGAAGACGGTCCTCTATGGTTTAAGGTGAACTACAATGGTCAAACATACGTTGTGCAAAAATTATTTGCAGTCGTATTTGATCAATCCTTATCTAATAAAATAGATACGATTCGTCATGATATTGACGATTTAAAAACGAGCGCTGAGTTAGTAAAGAAATACTCTGAACGCTATAAAAAAGCAAAAGAAACTAAAAATTATGATGCAGCTTTAGTTGAATCAAGTCAATTCGCACAAAGTGTATCTCAATTACTAACGACATTAAAAAAATCTGAATTGAAGAATACTGTAGATAAGATTTATGAAAAAGAAGCTGATCCAGCTGTAAGAGAAAAATACAATTCTACTATCGCAACTTTAGAGATGATGAATGAGGATTTTGGGAAAATCCATAAATTAATGCTACTAAAAGATAGTGTTATGATTATCGATAAAGCGAATCAGGGTTCAGGTAATATTATTCAACAAATTCAAGAAGGTAAATATTTAGTACAGCAGGATAAAGCTAAAGTTGTGAATGATTTAACAAATTATAAAAATAGTATGACAGCCTATAAAAAGCAAATGTTGGAGTGGTTTGTAGATACTGCTGAAGCAGGAACAGATGCCCTGATAATGTTTATGGATATGACAACAGCTTACTCGCTCTCAATTAATAAGGTGTTTATTGAACCTGCAGAAAAATGGGTTGGCACATTACCAAAAGGTGAAATAGAAAAATTTGCAGACGGTGTTCGTGACTATGGACAGCAACTTACTACCATGCACGAAGGTTTCAAAAGTAGATTACCTGAATATAAACAAATGGCCAATGATCTACGAGATGTGAATCAAAAGTTTCTTAAATTCGAAAATTCTTTAATGAGAGCTGGGGATTCTCTTCATAAACAAGCAGTAATGGCTGATGGACTAATTAATAGTGTCTCAACGCATGTTACAGAAGCCCAACAAGCATTTCCAACAATACATACAGATATTATGTCTGGATTAGATGCTGCCAATAATATTATGGACTCTGCTAATAAAATTGCGAGTTATAAAATTGATGTACCTGCAGCATCCAAAAACATTGGAAATATTGACTTGAGTAATGCACTACGTGATTTAGGTGCTGATCCATCTAGAGTATATGATCGTAAGAATGATGGAGATCTATCTTTCATATTGGGTATTACGCCTATAATTGGTACAGGAAAAGAAATTGGACAACTCATAAAAGGGGAGGACTTAGTAACAGGTCTAAAATATGGTCCAGAAGATTATGCATGGGGGACACTGGCTGCCGTATCTGGTGGTACAACACGAGTTGTTGGTAAAGTTTTCGGAAAGGTTGGAGACCTTGAGAAGAAAGGGAAGGCTTTAGAAACGGCTGCAAAAACTACTAATTTCACAAAATATCCTACTGGTTTTGATGAAGTTGCTAAATATGTAAAAGAACATAAAAAATTACCGGATAATTATATCACGAAAGAACAGGCACAAGCACTTGGTTGGGTTAGTAAGGATGGGAACCTTCATGAAGTAGCCCCTGGGAAAAGTATAGGAGGTGATATATTCCAAAACAGAGGGAATCCCTTACCAAGTGCTCCAGGTAGAGTTTGGTATGAAGCTGATATTAATTATTCATCAGGGTATCGAGGTAATGATAGGATTCTTTATTCTAGTGATGGATTGGTGTATAGGACTTCAGATCATTACAAAACGTTTACTGAAGTAAAGTAGAAAGGAATTTAGTTATGGAAAAAATATATTTAGATGGACGGATGTTTACAAGTAAAAATGCACTGCATAAAACATTAAAGAACAAATTAGATCTTCCAGATTACTATGGTGAAAATGCTAATGCGTTGTGGGATTGCTTAACTGCATGGGTTACTCTTCCTTTAACAATAGAATGGGAATTTTTCAAAGAAAGCCAGAATATGTTAGGCGAAGAAGCAGATTTGATTCTAGAAACATTTCAAGATGCACAAAATGAAATGCCAGGTAAGTTCTATATTGTTGTAAAATAATTAAAAGGATCTTAGGTAAAAATAAAAACCGTGGAAATATTTAATTTCTACGGTTTTTATTGTATCAATTAGGTTTTCTTTCATAGTGGCCCCTCATACCTCGAATCGTTTCTGTACCCCTTATTGTTCAGATACATTAAGGAGAATAAGAAACAAGTATTTTAATTGTTTTTACATTGTTGAAAAAGCAAACTCCTCTCCGTTTGGGGAAGAGTTTGCTCTAATATTACAAATTAGTTTCCTTTAACGAATTTTACGTAAACTAGCCTCTCTTGTAGGGGCTAGTTTTTTTCTTAGTGTGTTTTTTTCCAAAACGCTGGCGATGTCCTAAAAAGGCTATGAAAAAAGGGGCTGATATGAATATCAGCCCCTTTAGATTATGTATAATTATTTCACTGCTTCTTTTAATTCTTTTCCAGCTTTAAAAGCAGGTGCCTTTGAAGCGGCGATTTGCATTTCTTCACCTGTTTGTGGGTTACGTCCTGTACGTGCAGATCTTTCACGTACTTCAAATGTACCAAAACCAAGAATCTGTACTTTTTCTCCATTTGCTAGCGCATTTGTTATTGTATCTAAAACAGCTTGTGTTGCTGCAGCTGCATCCTTTTGTGTAAGTTCTGCTTTTTCTGCTATTACTTTTGTTAATTCTGTCTTATTCATTTTTTGCACCTCTTCATATGTAATTAGGTGACTATTATAACGTGTGTATACTTATGATGCAATTAATATTGTGCATAGAAAAAGCCCTAGCAAGAGCTAGGGGACAATTTCTGTGTGGTAGTAAGAAAGAAAATCATGTTCATCGTACAGTCTATATTGTAACATCTATATTAAATGATTAAAAGTACCTATTATAGATGTTCTGCTTGTTCCACATATTCTAAAATAAGAAATATCCCTCTGACTCATTTCATCTTAGAGGGATATTTCCAATCTTTTTCCTTTCGAGTATTTAGTGTAGGTTTAGATGAATTTGTCGGAAGTGTTTGCTTTTCTATTTTCTCTAATCTCTCATCAAATTTTTTAATAGCTTCTTTTGTTTCCTTCAGCTCTAATTTAATTTCTGTCAGCAAACGGAGTATTGCATCTCCTTTTGTCATTTTCAACAGTAATCGCTCCCTTACTCATATTAAAAGTGTTACTGTATATACTGGGGTCACCATACATGCCCATCAACTTAAGAATATTCACTATCACAAAAAGTAAAAAACGTCACTCTTTCTAAACAAGAACAGACATTTTTCTTCATTTTCTGAATTTTCCGTTGATAACCGAAATAAATATATATATACTGTAATCACAGGTTTCGAATTCAATATATACCTGTCACTACAAATAAAGGATGTGTCTTTATGAAAAAAGCATTAATTTCTGCTCTATCTTTAGGTATTTTAGGTAGTTTTGCTTTTAGTTCTGGTGCAAGTGCTGATTCTATTCCAGTACCTGCTGATCGTGAAAATTTTAAAAACGCAAAAGAGACTGCAGTTTCTGTAATGAGTGATGATCGAAGTCTTTTTGTATATCCAATTTCGGGAAGATCTGTTCTTGGAAAAAATAGTGCTGGAGTAATGGCTTTTGGAGATTCTACAGCCGGTCGACCGATTCAAATTATTTCTGTTGCAAATTTCTTCTATAAAAATGGTAGTCTTGCTACTACACCATCATCTGATACACAGTACGGCACAGCTTATGCTAACGCACAATCAGCTTATGGATACTATTATACTTCAGGTAGCTATCGTAGTGAATCTGTACACAAATTTTATAATAATGGACAAGATAGCGTACTATATACACAAGATACAGACTTTTAAAGGTTAATTAGGTCATATGAAAACAGTCTACAAAATATTCTCATTAGTAGTTATTGCTGTTTTATTGGTTTCATGTAATTCGAGTGAAAACACGACTTCAAATGAAAATACTAATAAAACTAATGAAAAAAGTGAACAGACTAAAGAACAAACAAATCCATTAGTAGGAACTAGTTTTAAGTTAACTAGTGATAATGCCTTATCAGATTTTCAATATACATTTAAATTGGATAATAACACTTTTAAACCAGCTATTACAATTGCAAATCAACATCCAGAAGATATGGAATATAAATTGTTTTTTTTAATAGATTATAAAGAAGCGCCTTTCAGTATACCTAACAAGAAAAAACAAACAAGTATAGATTTTAAGATAAAAGCAAATGAACAAAAAAATTTGGATATTACTTTCTCTGATATTCCTAATGGCCGACATGATGTGCTAGCTATTCTTATCAGAAGACCCAATGATTATTTGAAAAATAATCATTATTATTCTCCAGATAATTTTATGAACATTAGAAGATTGCAGCTTATTGTAAAAGATGATGTAGTTCCTAAAACACCAGAATTCACTCCAGCCCAAGTTGATACTAACAGTATTGAAATTTCTAATGAATTAGTATTTGTTACAGAACAAGAAAAATTTACAAAATATGAAGATGCACTAGGACAAATAAAAAAGAGTTCATTAGAAAATTTATGGCTCCATTTTAACGCTACAAAGGATGAAAAATTTGTTGTTGTACCATTAATTGATTATAAAGTTAATGAACACATTATTTCAGAACGATTTTTATATGCACAAGAAAACTCTGATGTATCTTTGAAGTTAAACTTTAAAAATACAGATTTACCGAAAAGTAAAAACAATATAAATATACTTGTCATTAAAAATCCTTTTGAAAGAATTGAGAATGAAAGTGGACCATTGAAAAATCCTGATTTTTGGGATATCAAAAAGCTAAACCGAGTACAAATAGAGTGAGGGGATAAGTGGAATGATGAACATAGAAACTAACAGTATGATTCAAGATTTACTTTCATGCTATGGTTCGTTTTCTGCTTGTGGCCCACCCAAATACAGCTTGGCATCGATTATAGGATTAATAATTATCTATTGGTTATATAAAATAATCTATAAAAAAAAATAGATATTGTTCACCCAAAAAGAGTCTTATTTACTAAGGCTCTTTTTGCGGCACATAATAGGGGTATCTAAGTAAAAAATATAATAAGCTGTCCATACGGACAGCTTATTTACATAATTTTCATTGGAGGAAGTTAGGTTTATTTTTTTAGGAAATCAATTGCTTGTTTAAAATTTGTATTGTCTATCTTAAAAGCCATAGCGTTAGTTTCATCTGTACTTTCTGCAATCATAATTTCAAGATCCCTTTCCATCCAAACAAAAAAAGTTTCTTCTGAGCCATTTTTATATTTAATAATCATATGCGATCTTATTGCATTTTTAGTTTTTTGATCCAATGATATATTTGTGGGTTTACTATTTTCTATTGCTGAAACAACAGATTTAATCGTATCTTTATTTGTTGTTTTGATAATATCGTGTTTGCTTAATTTTTTCAACTCAATTGATGTAATTTTGTCCTTGTCCTCAAATATTACAGCATGAGCCTCTGCTTTTTGTTGTTCAGATGTAGACGGTTTTGAAGTAGCAGCTTGTTTTTCTTTATTAGTACAACCTACCAAATTTATAGATAGCACAAAACCTATAACTAAACACATGATTTTTTTCATTTTTCTCCTCCTTATTTTAGATAATAAGATATAGAATGATGAATTAAAGAAAAAAGATTTTGTATACATTATACATGTAAAGTTAATATAACACATTATTATCGGTAACGAAGAAAAAGACGAATCCCTATTTTCACAAAGGAATCGTCTTTTTTGTTCTATGGTTCTATACAGTTTTTTTACATTCCTATACTGCTGAGGTTTTAGGGCCCTTGTCAGTTATTGGATTAGCCGAAAAACTGTATAAAATATCGTGTATTACGTGGAGCTGGTATAACTTTTGTAATTATTTTTGGATCAGCTTGTGCTAAACAATCTACTTTATTTCCATTGAATTCTTTGATGGTAATATTAGGTCTTTTTAATTTTTATGCCATATATTTTTAACGATTTTTGGAAGACTGGAGTATGGTTTGTCTCCATCTTTTTAATCTCTTACAAAAAAACGGCCGAAAATCTCACCGGTATGAGAAGAAGACAGTCTTTGATATTCTGGGCATTGTATATGAGTATAGTGGTTTGAGAAGGAAAAAGAAAGCTGCATAATTTTTTAAAATGATGCCCATCTAGGTTTATTTGGCATGCACATTTATAAGAGTGTACCTCTACTTTAAGAATATTTTAGTCCTGATGAACGAAAGTTCATTTTGTTCCTGTTCTTAAATTGATGGCCATGGGGTTCAAACAATAAAAGATGGAATCCAATATACGACACCAGTACAAGATATCCACATTGAAGCGAAAGATAGTTTAACAAGAATTGTTGCCATTATGCCAGTCGGAACAACGAAAGAACAAGCAAAAGAAGTAGGCGATTCATTGGCACGACAAGTAGCAAGTTTTGGAACGATGGGATTATATGTTGATTTACACTCACCTAGCAAAGACTATTTAGGAGAATACTGGGAGAATTTTAGCGGTGATATTGGTATCTTTGACAGTAATGAAAAACAGTTAGCACGTGGATACATTGATAAATTGAATCCAACTAAAATAAAATGGTAACTTTGATAGAAAACGAGTTATTTTTTGGGATTGGTTAGTTGCTGTTGTAGTTTGATGGCGATACTCCAAATTACAAATATCTTATGAGTATAAGCGTTTCTATAACTCTACTAGTGTATGTTTGTGCCTAATAATAGAAAAAGCTCTCACAATTGATGTGAGAGCCTTATAACTAAATTATACTATTTCATTCTGGGTTCCTATCACATCGCCATCAACTAAAAAATGTTTGTTCCCACAAAAACGAAACTCAGGAAGAAGCAAAAGAAGTTGTAAACGACATTACCTGGAAATCCAAACATACGGAACGCTCATTCTTTCCCATTATGTTGGGGTATGGATCACTGGTAGCTTTTTTGAGAAGCTAAATGTGTTTATAATAAAACTGATGAATCGGATAATATGTAGTCCATAAAAAATCATGGCCATTTCCATAGGATGGCCATGATTTTTTATATACAAAGGAAAAGACACCTTAAGGTGCCTTCCTCTGACTTAAACCACTTTAATTTTAATCACATCATTTTACAATCACAAATGTATCTTTTATCTTTCATATGATATTTTATCATTTTTTCAGTTAATTGCATAAAACTGGTGAAAGATAGGTTATTTTTTGTAAATTCCTCTTCTCCATATCCATTCAATGGGACCATAGCGGAAATATTTACTCCAAATTTTGCTGAATATAATTTGTACAAAAATAATTAAAATCCCGAAGATACATAGTTGCCAGTAATATACCCGTGAGACATCTTTAAAGTACAACGAAAGAATGACAATAGTTAGTATGCTTTGGCTAATGTAATTTGTTAAAGCATACTTGCCTACGTTCATAAAAGGTTTCAGCCGCTCTATATATTTTCTATTCTCACAAACCCTAAGTAGAGTACAAATATAGAATATAGCTAGCGTTTTCCCTCCAAATAGAATCCATAGTTTAATATTCTGAGAGTAATAGATATCGGTTTTTATAAAATAGTAGATAATAGGACAAGAGAGAAGACATGAAATGCATAACGAACTCCACTGGATAAATCTAATTTTTTCTGTTAATTCCGGTACCCTTTTAAAAATATCTTTCTTACCAGCCCATAAACCAATTAAAAATAAGCCTATATATTCTGGAATTCCTACTAGTAATTGTTGAAATTCCTCAATCATTAAAAAGAACAGACGAGCCTTTACTTGATGTGAATAATGTGAAAATAGATTTATAGTGTGATTGTTAGTGTTGCCTGTAAACATATATTGATAGTAACTTGGTACGGCAGAAATAGAAGGATTTGCTTGTATAAATAAAATAGCATGTAATGTATAGCTAACAAATAGAGAGATGCAGCCAACTATAAAAATTAGCTTTGTGGATCGCTTATAAAAGAACAATAGGATAAAACCAGCTAAGGCATATGCGTGTAGAATGTCTCCATACCATAGAAAGATAAAGTGGACTAAACCAAAGAGTAGTAAGATAAACAATCTACGGCTAAACAGCTTATACATAGAATTGCCTTTTGCTTCAGCATTTTTTATAAAGATATAAAACCCTACTCCAAATAAGAACGCAAAAATAGTATAGAATTTTGCCTGTATAAACAAATCTATTAAAAAACGAATCACTTTATCTGTACCGGAGTATCCTGCTTGATTAAAGGGATCTAGTCCCGTCATAGTAGGGAGGTTAGCAAATAGGATACATATTATGGATATTCCTCTTATTATGTCTAAAGAATGAATACGAGCGTTTTGTTGCATGTTAATTCTCCTTTCTTACAAAGAAAAACGAGCACTATATTAACTAGCGCTCGAATTACGTCTCGCAAAGAATCCGTCATATGTAGCTGCTGACACTGCACCTTCTAGGCGTTCAATTTCTTCGCCTCTGTTATAAGCTACAACAACTGGAGTACCAGGAATGTCGAACTCTTGAAAGGCACTTTGATTTTCTGGGGTAGAGATATCAATACGATAGATAGTTCTATCATGCTTTTTTGACATACTATTTATATCTGGTGCAGCCTTTTTACAATAATGACAGGTTGGTTGATAGTAATACGCAATGAACTCTTCATGTGATTGTATTTTTTGCTTTAATTCTTCTTTTGAAATATCCTTTATATTTTCAGGTGATCCTTTTACATCTGCAGCAGATACAATTGTTTTTTCAGGTGTTACTATTTCTGTTTTGACTGATTCGTTTTTAGTTAAAGTAAAGATCGTGATACCAATAACACATAAAGTTGTTATAACTGCTCCGATTTTGTAGATTTTTTTCATAGTAAATTCCTCCTTAAAGTAAAAAAAAGGACAAACCTCGCCCGAGTTAACAGGGCGTAAGGTTTGTCCTTCACGCTACGTACAATAGAGTATAAACAATGGAAACAAATTTTCTATCCCTACAATACCATAATATTTATATAGGAATCTATATGAATTTAAAATAAAAGAAATAACTTAGTTTGTATAATTTCATGTACCAGATTGTATATAAAATAAATACAAAAACACAAGCAAGGGAGTTTTTGTGTTTCATCTAACTGTTAAGAACACTATTTCCTCCATTAAGCATAAATTCATTCAACAAACAATCTCTCAAAAAGTGTGTGTGTACTTATGAAGTGTGGCTTAAGTACATTTTGATACCTTTTGAAGTAGTTTGTGCTGCAATAAACGCACTTTATCTAAAGGTTTACCTATACAGATATACATAAACCTATAGGAAAATGCGTCTGTAAAGGTAATTTTAAACATTACGGATGTCTGTATATTTTATAAACATTTACAGACGTTTTTGTTATAATTATTTATGGGGTGTATGAAATGAAACATAAAACATTTGGATATGTACGAGTTTCCAGTAAGAATCAAAATGAAGAACGACAAATTCGAAATATGAAAGATTTAGGGATAGAAGATCGAGATATTTTTATCGATAGACAATCTGGTAGAAATATGCAACGCGAAAATTATCAAACGGTAAAACGTCTTGCTCGTACAGGTGATACCATTGTATTTGATTCTTTAACTAGACTAGGAAGAAGCATGAATGATGTCCTAGAGGAATTCAGATACTATGAAAAGCATGAGATTAATTTACAATTTATAAAAGAACCATTTATTAATGTAAATTACACACGTAAGAGTACAAATGATGTTATTCAAAGTGCTATTCAGAAAGCAACTCTTACCATTTTATCTGCTTTTGCAGAAAAAGAACGGCATGATATTAAACAGCGACAAGCGGAGGGTATGGCTCTAGCTAAAAGGCAAGGTAAGCGGTTAGGACGTCCTCCAGTAGAAATTACAGCCGAATTTATTGAAGCCTATAAAGAATGGAAGTCTGGTGGCATGACAGCAGTAGGAGTCATGAAGAAATATGGTATCAAACGTTCTTCGTTTTACAAACTTGCAAAGCAGTATGAAGAAACAAAACATAAAAATCTACTGAATGATTAATTATAATTTAGGAGGTTGTTATATGGAACATACAGCAAAAGTAAAAATTGGTGATTGCGTTCAATTTTTTTATCGTAAGAATCCTTCCTTGCAATTAACTGGATATGTGGTAAGAGTTTTAACGAATACCATTGTTGTAGATGTTTCAGATATGATGGAAGAGGAGTTAATTGATGCTAGACAGGTAGTAAAACATGGGCGTTATCATAAGATAACCCGTAAACAAGTAAAAAGTAAAGTTTCATGAAAATTGCTCTTAAAGAAATCTAGAAGCAGTTTTTCAAATGTCATATGCTGTCTTGAATACATTTATATATTGGCATTTTTGTTCGTATTTTGTATACTAAACGTGAGTTTTCCTTACAGTAGGCAATCTTTCAATTTCTATGAAAGCCAACTAATCTGTTAATTATGTATGGTAGCAAATAAGCTCTTATGTCCACGGATATAAGAGCTTATTTGCATATGAATCATTGTTTTTTATGTACAATGAAAGAAAAACATTATATGAGATGGAGAGAGGAAAACCCGTGTCCAACCAATAATTAGTGAATTTACACATAGATTTTGCTTTTAAACAATTATTTGGTACAAGTGGAAATGAAGATATTTTGATTACTTTTTAAACGCGATGTTACTGAATTCTTTGGAATCACCCATTGTTTCGTTACAATTAGAAGATCCACACTTGCACCGCGAGCATGAAGAGGATAAAATATCGATTTTAGATATTTCTGCTACATTAGATACCGGCACAAAGGTAAATGTGGAAATACAGTTGAATAACAATCATGACATGATTAAGAGAAGTTTATATTACTGGGGAAGACTATATACATCCCAACTACAAAAGGGGATGCCATATAGTTCTCTTCATAAAACCATTACGATTAATTTGTTAAATTTCGTTATGTTTCCTGAATATGAGGTATTTGATAGTTTTTCATAATATCACCTCTGGTAGTCATTATAGCCGCACTATCTGGAGTTTATGTGGAGATACAGTAGGAAACTTCATAGGGGGCACCATATCACTTTAAAAAAATTGTCTGCTAAGGGATTTATAAGGGTTATTGAGACATAATAAACGTTTATATACGGTAGTTCACTTTCTTCATTGTTGTATGGAACTCTTCTTTTCTGATAGGGGAGGATCTCTACATTGGGAATACGTCAATTTCTTTGGTGCATATAATTTTGAGGAGTTACATTTGACTAATTTACAATCCGTACGTCCTTTGTATATAAAAGAGCTGACTTATTTTTAATAAGGTGAAATATGGATGTTTTTTGTCTAAATGGACTTTGCTTGTTTTTTTTGAAATGTTAATGTTACTCTTTGTATGGCAAAGAATTAGATTATTGAATATTGGGAATAATTAGTTTAAATTCTATCAATTTACTACATATTACATTTATGTAAATATTATTATGAGGGATTTTTCAAGACTTTCCCCTAATAAAGTTTTGAAAAAGTTGTCTCTGTATTCTCCATGTTGTAAATATACAAAGAAGAGAGAAAAACAATATTATTATAATAGGATTTTAAAATAAAATTTATAATATTTTAAGAGAAAAAATACCTTCATTTCGACATAATGGAATGGATTTGGAAGGGGGCTATGTTACTAGCTTGTACAAATGAAGAAATTATCGTTTCAACAGGCAATGGCGAATCAATCGCGGAAATAGGTACTTTCCGTGTGAGAGTTGAAGTTGAAAATGCTGCTGGTTCAATTGATACAATGTACACAGTGTCAGTAAAATTAACACGATAAAATAATTGGGAATTGGAGGAATTTAACATGAAACCATGGAAAAAGAAAATGGGTATGACAATGTTAGCTTCAGCAATTGCATTAGGAGGTGTAGGTACTCTAGAATTAGTTAACCCCGTATCAAAAGTAGCAGCGGCTTCAGGTTACGGAGCTAGCGTAAATACAACAAAAGCAAATCATTATGTTGGTACAGATTCATATATAAATATTAAAATTAAAAATGACAACAAAGCTTATGAAGTTGAGCTTCGTATGCAACCACAAATTCAGCGTGCAAATGGCACGTGGGAAAATGTGAACAAGCCTTTAATTTCTTGGTTTGTACCTGGAGAATATGTAGGAATGAACATTGATATTGGTAAAGTCAATTACAATGGGGTAGGCATTTATGAAAAAGGAAAATATCGTTTGAAAGTTGATACGTACAAAACAACATCTTCAGGTTCTGTATATTTAGGAACGTTTAATACAGACGTATTTTATTTAAAATAATATCAATAATAAAACTCCCTTTTAGGAGTTTTCCGGGTAAGGTAAGAGGGATCGAGGATATAATAATAGATTCTTTTTAGGATAGAAAAATGCTAATCATTTAGAAGTATATTTATAGCGGACGCTCCTATGATGGGAGTATCCGTTTTTTGTTTTATCAGAAAAAGGGTATCGTAATGGGAGCATCAATAATTGACTACGATAATAAGCGACTGTCTTTTCTCATTTGATGGGGAAAGGAGGTGTAGCCAATGGATCTATTACTTCTAAAAACAAAAAGAAGAAGACCACCCGTCAGCCTCGCAAGCGTGGGAAGTCTTCTAAATCTAAAAGGAGTATTTAGTCGCAACCACTCACCTTACGGTAGCAGTTACTTGAAGAGATGTTGACGCGTCTCTTATTTTTATCATTTTAGCCAAGAAGACTCCTTCCTCAAGGAGCGCGAAGGGTCACAGCCCAGTGAGTAGGTAGGAGATGAATTGGCTTCGAACAAGGGAT